>JALZJQ010000022.1 GCA_030859685.1 Actinomycetota bacterium
CGCCCGCGTGGTTCTCGTGGGTGGGAACGGCTCTGGCGCTCGAAGTGCTCGAAGGTTTCGACATCGCCGAGATCGCTGCTCACAACATCTCGCTCGCCAATCGATTCCTCGACGGTGCCGGGCTTGAACCGGGAAACTCGGCCATCGCATCGGTCAATGTCGCGGACGGAAACGAAAGACTGCAGGCCGCGGGCATCTTGGGGGCGGTTAGGGCGGGGAACGTGCGCCTTGCGTTCCATCTCTACAACACCGAGGCCGACGCCGATGCCGCCCTGAACGCGCTCTACGGATGACTCGCAAGTCATGGGTTCCGATACGCTCAGAAGGTGAAGACTGTCAGGGTCATCGCGATCGCGTGTCTCATCGCGCTGCTCGTCGCCGCGTGTGGGGACGACGCCGCGCCCTCCAAGGCGGGGGGGCAGTCGGGCACTCCCGATCAGGTGACCGGCCTCATCACGAAGGTCGAGGCCCACATGGGCAAGCACGTCACTGCTTTCACGCTCGAAAGCGAAGACGGCGAGACGTACGACATCTCGATAGCGTCGAAGGTGGACTACGGCTTCAACCTGAAGCACCTGATCGAGCACCGGGACGCTAAGGACCCGGTTAGCGTGACGCTGGAAGAGCGAAGGGGCACGCTCTACGCGATGTCGATCGAAGACGCTTGAGCGCGCCCGGGGTTTGGTTTGTGATCGGAGGACTTGAGTGAGCGGTACCGTCCACGAGATCTACGTCACCGCAGAAGGCGGCGCCCCGATGGAGCGGATCGCTGAGGTGCAGGCGATCGCCGGCCGGGGACTCGAAGGCGATCGCTATGCGAAGCG
Organism: Actinomycetota bacterium; assembly: GCA_030859685.1. GTDB lineage: Bacteria > Actinomycetota > CADDZG01 > CADDZG01 > WHSQ01 > JACCXF01. Next base: position 825 of record JALZJQ010000022.1, read on the forward strand.
GACGGGCTACTGGACCAACGTGGACGAATGCCAGGTGACGTTGATCGAAGAAGAGGCGCTGGATGAGATCCGGGCATCGACAGAGGTCCACATCTCGAACGGGGAGCACCGGCGCAACATCATCACGCGCGGGGTGGGGCTGCTCGATCTCGCAGGAAGCCGTTTCAAAGTGGGCGAGGCGATCCTCGAGTTCGACCGGCCGCGACCGCCGTGCCGCTACATCCAATCTCGCTCCGAACACGGAATGACCAAAGCATTAGGGCGCAACCGCGGCGGCATCTGCGCGCGCGTGGTCGAGTCCGGACTCATACGCGCAGGTGACCCGATCGAGATCCTCGAGACCAAAGACGCCGATACCGGGAACCGCCTGCTAGGACGCTGACCCTTCCGAAGGTTCGTCCGCTCCTTCGTTGTTGTGTATCTCCAAGACGGGGACCTCAGATCCGTTCGATGTGGCGTAGGCGATGGCGCGGCCCCCGGCGCGGGGGACGGGGGCCGGCGATCTCAAGTATCCGCGCTACGCGTCCTCGCTGGCCGGAGTAGGGCTCCAGCAACTCCAGCATCCGGTCGTCGGAGCCGCGGCGTTCTCCCGCCAGCACCCAGCTCACGACATGAGGCAGGTTGTAGTCGCCGAGGCTGACGGCGTCGGCGTCTCCGAGAGCGACGCGCGCGACCTCGGCGGCCGTCCACGGTCCGATGCCCGGGATCGCCGTGAGCCGTTGCTCGGCCGAGCTCGGATCGAGCCGCGCGGCCTCCTCCAATCTGGCGGCCACCGAGCACGCGCGCCGGATCGTCTCGGCGCGTTTCCTCTCGACGCCCAGAGGGTGGAACTCGTAGTAGGGGAGTGCGGCCAAACGCTGAGGCGACGGGGGCACGTACAAGCCCAGAGGTCCGGGGGCGGGCTCACCGTGGCGCAGCACGAGCCGGCGGTAGGAGTCGTGTGCCTCGACGCCGGTCACTTTCTGCTCGAGGATGGACGGAACCATCGCCTCCATCACCGCCAGCGACCGGGGCACGCGCAATCCAGCGAGCCTTCCGAGAAGGGTGGAGACGACCGGGTGGGGAGCCTCGATCTCGGGAAGGGCTCCGATCAACCCGAGGGCGGCAGGCGCGTGCTCGAGGGCCCACTCCGCGCCCGACCCCCACGCGTGAACCTCCACCCCCGACGGGACCTGCGTCATGAGCACCGTCGCCGGCCCGTCCGGGGTTCGAGTGGCGCGCCTGACCCCGTCCCGGGCCACCTGCGTAGCGGCGTCGCGGGGACCCCGTCTCAGCGGGGCCAGGGTCAGGGCCAGGTCGTACGGACCATCCGGACGAATGAGCCGGGTCTTCACACGGCGACCGTCAGGGCCCGGCTGGAAGGGTATTTGACACTCCTCTAAGCGTGTCGGCCATGCGACCGACGTGATGTTGCGCCCGACCGTACCGCGGGGAGCTACTAGTCGTGTAGTAGCTTGAGGCCCCCGGCCGTTCGTATGGAGGTGCTCACGCTGCCGTCGCTCTTCCGTTCCCATAAGACCGGGTGGCTCCTGGCGGGGTTGATGCTCGCGGGTGCCTGCACCGCCTCCTCGCCTGAGGTCGAGAGCGAGGCTGGCGAGACCGCGACTCCGACGCCGTCAACCGAGGCCTCGGAGTCGCCCCAACCGGAAGTGCAGGGGCCCGTTGGCCGGATATTGGAGCACCTGGAGGCTTTGGATCGGATCGCGCGGCGGAACGGTGGCACACGCGCCCTCGGCAGCGAGGGGTACGACGAGTCCGTTTCGTATGTGTCCCGCCAGATGCGACGTCTCGGGTATTCGGTTGTATCCGATCGTTTCGATTTCGATTACTTCGTGCAGTTGTCGCCGACCCGGGTCGAGCGTCTGAAACCTCGCAAGGCATACGTCGACGGACGGGATATCCGGGCGATGGTGTATTCGGGTGCTGGGAGAGTGTCTGCACCCGTCGAGCCGGTGAGCTTCGACCTCCGCTCGGACGATCACACCGGCGCCGGCTGTTCGTCTGATGACTTCTCCGGTTTTCCCAGCGGGAGCATCGCTTTGCTCCGGCCGGGGCCTTGTTTCTATCGGGACCAAGTGGTCAACGCACAAGAGGCGGGAGCCGCCGCCGCGGTCCTAGCGTTCCCCGAGTTCACGCGCGCCACCGGCGTTCTTCGACCCACCCTCCTGTCCGGCGCAGGGATCGAGATACCCGCTCTAGCCGCGACCGACGGTACCGGGGTGGAGCTGGCGCGCTCGCGCACGCGACTCCGCATCACGACGCGCACCCGGTACTCATCTCGCCGCGGCGTCAGCCTCATCGCGGAACGCCCAGGGACGCAGGCGGGCGATGTGGTGATGGTGGGCGGTCACCTGGATTCGGTCATGGACGGGCCCGGCATCAACGACAACGGTTCCGGGATCGCGACGATCCTCGAGATGGCGCGGGCCGTGGCCGCTAAGGACCCGGAGGCTCCGGTGCGATTCGCGTTCTGGGGTGGGGAAGAGATAGGGCTTCTGGGTTCGACGGCCTACGTCGAGAGCCTGTCGTCCCAGCAAGCAACCTCCATCGAGGCGTATCTCAACTTTGACATGGTCGCATCGCCCAACTTCGTGCGCTTCGTGTACGAGGACGGCGTTGCGCCCGCCGGGTCGGATGAGATCACGGATGTTTTCATCCGCTACTTCAATCGCGAGGACATCGAGTTCGAAACGATCGACCTGGGAGGACGCTCGGATCACGGTGCGTTCATCGAACAAGGGATCCCGGTCGGGGGTCTCTTCACCGGTGCGGAGATGTTGAAGTCCCGGCGCCAGCGAAGCGATTACGGGGGCCGAGCTGGGGCATCGATGGACGGTTGCTACCACCGTCCGTGCGATGACATCGACAACATCAACGAGAAGGTTCTGCGCGAGATGGCGGGCGCGATCCGCCACGCGCTGTTCGCCCTTCTCACCCGCTAGGGCCCGGCGGGATCTGACCGCACCAACGGGGGGGCCGGGACGCGCCCGGCCCCCCCGGGTGGATCCTCTAGTTGCCGGCGTCCCCGTCGCAGTTGGGGTCTGCGTTGAAGACGTCGTTGCCGGCGTGGGTGTGGCCCGTGTGCGATGGGTAGGCGGGATTCCGCTGGTCGTTGGCCACGACCACGTGACAGTGTGGGCCTCCCCCGAAACCATTTTCGTTGCGCCCCTCCGACGGATGTGCCGCAACGGACGGTGCCGCCCCCAGGACTAGTACAAAGGCGGTAATTGCTACTGCTCTGCGCATGGTTCCTCCTCCGATTACCAACCGGGTGTCCCAGTTCATTACCGGCGACCCACCCGTCAGGGTTCAAAAAGATGGGGGCCGGCTGGATGCCGGCCCCCATGATGTTTCCGTGCTGGGTGGGTCAGTCCTCCCTGAATGCCCCCTGAACCTCGGGGCGGCTCGAGAGGATCTGCAGTTCCGCGGCCCGGACCTGCTGTGCCGCAGAGGTTCCCCGACACTCGGTCGGGTTGCTCTCGTCGTTGTCCTGCTCGCCGTGGTACGAGTCCTGACCCGTGCACTGGTTGTGCAGGACCACCAGACGTACGTGCGTAGCAGTTGTCGTCGGCACCTCGAACTTGCGAATCGTCAGGGTGGGTACCGTTGGACGTGGGTTTACGGATGGGAACGCGTCCTTGGTGCTCAGCGTGATCCGCCTCCAGCCGTCGTCGTTGTCGCCCGCGCAGGTCGGGTTCGACGCACCGCCGGCCGTGCACGCGTACAACTCGAACTGACGCAGTGCCGAAAAACGGCTTTGCGACGGCTGCCCCGGCGCCGGCGGAACTAGCATGGCGCTCACCTTCGCCTGGCTGAAGCTGCGTGGCCCGGCGAACTGGACGACGACCTGGCGGCCCTGCACTGGGGCACCGAGCGCTTGCCAGTTCGTGCCCTCGGTGTCGTCGATCAAGCGGTTGTGATTCTCACCGTCCCCGGTTGCCACGGCGCCTTTGCTCTGCGACGCGTGGTTGGTCGGGAAGCGAACGGTGATCGTCCGCGCTTCTCCAGGATCGAGGTTCTTCACGTGGAAGCGAACGTGTCCGTATCCCGGCGCGTGGGCGATGAAGTTGTAGCCCTGGAAGTTGTTCGAATCGTCGGGAACGAAGCGAGTCACCCGTTCGATCGGTGTGACGCGGGCCTCGTAGTCGCCTACGTAGAATCGGGCGTTCGCAATGGGAGCGTTCCCCTCGTCCTTCGCCACTGCATTGAACGTCAACGTCGCTTCCTCCTGCAGCGGTGACTCCCAGCCGCCTCGGGGCTCGGTGTCGTTGAAATTCGTCGTTGTGGCGTTTGAACCGAAGCCACGCCGTGCGAAACCGAGCCAGATGATGTCTTGGTTCGCTCCGCCGAAGCGAGCCACGTCTGCGGCCAGCATGGCGTCGCGCGCGTCGAGGAACGTCGGAGCCCTCGGCATCAGGAGATACGCGTCGAACATGAGTTGTACCCAGCGCCGGTTGCCCGGGCAGGTTTGGACCGGACGCTCGCCGTCCGCACACTCCCGCTGGACGTTCGTGCCACCGACTCCATACCGGTCCATGAAGAGCTCGCGGATGTCGTAGTTGGTGGCGCTCCAGATCTCACCGTCGGCGTGAACCTGTGGTCCGACGATGTCGTAACCAACGTCGCTGAAGTTCAGAGCGTTGACCCATGGGTTCACACCCTCGGACGGTAGGTCGCCGCCCGATCTGAAGCTCATGTTGTAGTTGCGTATCCCTTGCGTTGGGTTGCCGGTCACGTATGGACCCACCGCGGCCGTTCCCCACTGGTCACTAGGCTGCTCTCCACCCACGGGCAAGAAGTTGTACTCGTTGAGATACTCCATCCCCATGAGGTCGCCGGAGCTTTCGCCCATTGCGCCTGCATGGGCACCCTGCCGGCTTCCGACGCCTTTGCTGATCATGCGGTTCTCGACCATGTGACCGAACTCGTGCCCGATAACCGACATGTCGTAATCGCCATCGACGCAGGGAGCGTAGAAGCCTGCGGCAAGTGGCTGCCACAAGTACATGTTGGTCACGGAGTTGATCCCGTCGGGCCGGGTCCCCATGTTGGCGTTGTCGCGAGACTTCGGAGCGACCGCGCCGGACTGTGCCCGGCCGAGCAGCTCGTCGTTCTCTAGAAACGGCTTGCCGAAGTTGAAGTCTTGCGCGTTCCAGGTCTGCTCCGTGAACCCAAGGTTGTAGGACCAGTCGTGCATCCGGTTGTGCATGGCGAAGAGGTTCGCGGTCGCCGCCGAGATGTCGTTGCCCACCCCGGGCTCGAAGTTTCCTTCATCGCACTTCGTTTCGAACCACACGTTGGTCCACGGATATTGGTAGTCCCTCGTAGGACTGGTTGGCCGGTAGTTCGTAGCCCCGGCCGGCTCCTGCTGGGTTGGTGCGAACCACAACTCGAAGGCGTCGTTGTTGTTGCCAGTTGTCGTGAACGTCGGTGTGTTGGTCCGGGCGTTCACGTCCCACTCACGCGGTGACGCCTGATTCGCGACCGCCAGCTGGCATCCCGGCATTGGGACCCAGCACCACAGGTCACGGGTGTCGGCGCTTGGGTAGTTCCATGGATACGAGTTCAGGGGAGTTATCTGCGGATAGGCGTCAAACACCTTCCAGGTAGGGTTGTCCACCGCGTTGTGGACGAAGCTGTCGCGATAGAGCACGTCGCCGGTCTCGGCATCGATGATGTGCCGGTAGCCCTCGATGAGGTCGTCCGACCCGTAGTTGGTCTCGAAGGCGCGGACCGCGCCACGACCCGGCATCGGGAACGCAACCTGGCGAACAAGCTGCGGTTCTGCGAGTCCCTCGACCTCGTACTGTGCGTAACCACCATCGCGCCCGTCTGCCTCGACTTCGCTGGCCGCGATCCCAACGCCAACGTTCTCGGTGGCGATCTGCAGAGCCTCCACCTGCGAGAGCTCGCTCGAGCCGGTCAGTTCATCGTCGCCGATCAGTGACGACGACACGTAGGTGACCTTCCACTGGTTCGACCCAGAGTCGACGAGTGCAAGTTGGATCGAGCCGTCCGGAACGACGAGAAGTCCGTCGACCCTTTGCCCGAAGACCACGGCGTGGCCGTTACTGCCGCGCATCGGCACGGACGCGAGGAGCTCGAGCCTGTCAACCGAGCCCATCTTGAAGATCATTGCGTTGTCGCCGAGCCAGTTGCGTGCTGCTGCCTCGGCGCTGGCGCCCGACACCCCGGTTGCGAGATGCCCGCCGTAGTTGATCAAGGACTGCGGCGTACCGAACTGGTTCCAACGCACGCTGGCGCCCAACTGCTGAACCGCCTGAAGCTGCTCGGCCGTCGGATCGACCACCGAGTTCCGTACGTCGATCTCTTCGACGACGTCGTCATGGTTGAGCTGCACGATCGCCAGCGACGACGACGGCAACATCAACGTTAACGCTGTGACCGCCGCGACTAGAGCCCCGCCCCTTCGCCGGGCCCTCGACCTGGCGTCCATGGTCACCCTTGACACATGTCCCCCTTCCCCGGCCCTGCTCGTCCCAGTGTCCAAAACCCAGCGTGTGTTTCAGAGGCCGGAATGGCAAATTCATATCCTTGTTGTCCGAAGAAATCTTTTCCTGCCAGATTGTGGGGATTCCGACACCTAAGGAAGGCCTGTCTGAGTTAGTCGATGGGCTTCGTTGTAGCACCGCGCGCCGCGGTGCGCTAGGCGTTGCCGGAGGGCGGCGGGCCTAGCCGGATCCGTTCGGCCGAGTCGTCCAGTGATCCGCGGTCCCAGGTCAGGGACTCGAGCCACCACGTGGCGCCGACCCTCGCGTACTCGGCCATCCGGCTGGATCCGTCGTCGCTACCAGATGTCGTCCCTTGGACGATCACATCCAGAGGTCGGTCGCCGGTGCGGAGCGACATCGTGAACCGCGCGGCATCCCCAACCTGTTCGGGAGTCATCTCGGAGCCGTCGGCGTTGATGGGGAACACGCCATCCCACCGAGCCGCGCGGCGGAAGGGCGCGGGGCGGGGCCAGCGTCCGGCGACCCAGATCGGAACCCGAGGCACCTGCAGCGGCACCGGAAGGAACCGAACCTCGCCGACCTCGAAGTGCGAACCCTCGAACGAGAATGGTTCGCCCGTCCACAATCCGTCGATGATCGCGAGCGATTCGTCCAGCTTCTCGGCCCTCACCCCCGGATCCGACTCCTCGCCGAACCGTTCGAACTCATCGTTGGGTGCCCCGAGCCCTACCCCGAGGATCGCGCGGCCGCCGGAGAGTTGGTCGAGCGTCGCGACCTCTCTGGCGATCTTCCAGGGACGGCGACGCGGCAATGGAGTGACCATCGTTCCAATACGGATGGTGGACGTGGCTGCGGCGATGGCTCCCAGCGCGACCCAGGGGTCGACGATCGGTCGCCAGGGCCGCCGGTAGATCATGTGGTCCCACAAGAAGAACCCGTCCCATCCGGAGCTCTCCGCTTGTCGCGCGAGCGTCACCAGAAGGGGCGGATCCGCAAACCCGTCGATGTTCGGCACCGTTATCCCGAAACGCATGTGGCGATCAGTCTCCCGTCGCTTGCCGAGCGATGACGCAGGATAGGCGGCTGGACCGAGGTGGCGCCATGCTCGACCGATAGGGTCGTTCGATGCACGCTGATGCGCCGCCGGTAGTCGTCGTCGGTAGTCTGAACCTTGATGTCGTGATGCGCGTAGACCGTCTCCCGAACCCCGGTGAGACGGTCCTTGCAAACGACCACTGGCGCAACCCGGGTGGGAAGGGGGCCAACCAGGCCGTGGCGGCCGCCCGATTGGGCCAGAGCGTGGCGATGGTCGGCCGTGTGGGTCGCGACGAAGCGGGCGTCGACCTGCGCCGTTCACTCGAGGATCACGGCGTCGATGTCTCGCACGTGAAGATCGATGACGGGGCCCCCACCGGGGTCGCTACGATCGCCGTGGACCACGAGGGGGAGAATTCGATCATCGTGGGGCCTGGCGCTAACGGGCGCGTTTCTCCTGAGGACGTGCGGGATGCGTCGCGCCTTCTCGACACCGCCGCGGTGGTTCTGCTCCAGCTCGAGATCCCGCTCGACTCGGTGCTGGCGGCGGCACAGGCCGCGTCGGGCACCGTGATGCTGAACCCGGCTCCTGGTCGGCCGTTGCCGCGGGATCTGCTTCAGGAGATCGACGTGCTGGTCCCGAACCGAGGCGAACTCTCGCTGCTTGCCGGCCGGCCGGACTCCGGCGGCGAGATCTTGGAGCTGGTCGCTCGTATCCCCGGCCCCGAAACCATCGTCGTGACCATGGGGGCCGACGGAGCGCTCGTCTACGAGCATGGGCGAGCCACGACCATCCCGTCGCTCGAAACGGACGTCGTCGACACGACGGCCGCCGGCGACTCTTTCTGTGGAGCGTTGGCCGACGCTATGGTCCGGGGACAACCACTGGCTTCCGCCGCCCGGTGGGCCGCCGCCGCGGCAGCAGTCACGGTGTCGCGCGCGGGGGCGCAACCATCGCTGCCGACGCGTGGGGAAGTCGAGTCCGTTATCGAGTCATCTCGTGCGTGAGGCCGCCAACTCCTCCAGCACCTGAGGAGAGATCTCTTCGAGCGAGGCGAGAGTGAGATCGGCCCCCGGACCGCCGACCGGGTACGCAAGTGACGCAGCCGGTATGGCGATGCACGTCATCCCGGCCGCCTTGGCCGCCAGCACGCCGTTCAACGAGTCCTCCAGGGCGAGGCACTCGTTGGGCCTCACACGCAAGGCGGCGGCTGCGCTCAGATAGATAGCGGGATCCGGTTTGCCGGCCGGTTCGTCTTGGGCCGACCGGATCACCTCGAACTCATCGATCAGTCCGAGGCGATCGAGGACGGCCATGATGATGCGGCGAGCCGAGGAGGAGGCCAGGGCGGTGCGAAGCCCCACGGCCCTGCAATTCTGAAGAGCCGTGTGCACGCCCGGGAGGGCGGCCCCTTTTTGGCGCACCAGCGAGATGACACGGTCCACGACGCGGGTGGCCACCTCTTCTTTCGCCGGCCCCTCCCAGGGGAACCGGCGGTACCAGTGGGCCACGACCTCGTCTATCCGTAGGCCCATGGTCGAGGCGCACATCTCGTCGGTGAGGATCACGCCGATCGAGCCGAAGATCTCCTTCTCCGCCTCACGCCATAGGGGTTCCGAATCGATGATGAGGCCATCCATGTCGAACACGACCGCCCGGAACGCGGTTCCTGTGGGGGCTTCACCGCTGCCGACGGGAGGGGACATCGGCTCAGTATGGGGGCCCGATTTCCGAGTCCGCCGCCGGCCCCATCCCTATAATCCGAACGTATGTTCGCAATAGGAACCGAGCCCGCATGGCTCGCTGAGCTCAATCCCGAGCAGCAGCGCGCCGCGACCTATGGTGAGGGCCCCTTGCTCATCGTCGCGGGGGCCGGTAGCGGCAAGACCAAGACGCTGGCCTGCCGGGTCGCCTATCTGCTGGAACAGGGGGTCCCGCCTGAGCGGCTCCTGTTGCTGACCTTCACCAGGCGAGCCGCGCGCGAACTCCTCGTCAGAGCCGAGCAGTTGACGGGCAAGAATGCGCCCGGTCGCGTCTGCGGGGGCACCTTCCATTCGGTAGGCAACAGGCTTCTCAGGATGCACGGCCGATCGGTGGGACTACCCGAGTCCTTCACCGTGATGGATCAGGGGGATGCCGCCGACCTGATCGACCTCGTTCGCCTCGAGCTCGGCCTCGGGAAGCAGACGCGGCGCTTCCCGCGCAAGGACACACTCGCAGCCATCTACTCGCGCATGGTCAATGCAGGGACGGGACTCCAGGGGATCCTCGAGAAACACTTCCCGTGGTGCGTCGACGAGGCGGAGGGGATCCGGTCGATCTTCGTTGGATACGTTGCCCGGAAGAGGGAACAAGATGTGCTCGACTACGACGATCTCCTCTTGTTCTGGAAGGCGATGCTGTCGGTTCCATCGGTTCGGGGACGCATAGGCGATCTCTTCGACCACGTGCTCGTCGATGAATATCAGGATACGAATGCCCTTCAGGCGGACATCCTGCTGAGCATGCGCAAGGACCGGAACAGCATCACTGTGGTTGGTGACGACGCCCAATCCATCTATTCGTTCCGTGCGGCCACCATCGCGAACATCCTCGACTTTCCGACGCGGCATCCCGGCACCGAGGTCATCACTCTCGAACGAAACTATCGGTCGACGCGTCCGATCCTCGAATCATCCAATGCGGTGATCGCACAAGCAGCCCGACGACATAGCAAAGAGTTGTGGACGGAATGCGACAGCACGCAGAAGCCGACGTTGACCACTTGTCTGGACGAAAGCCACCAGTCACATGAGGTCTGTCGGCGAGTTCTCGAGCATCGCGAGCTGGGAACGCCGCTCAAGGAACAGGCGGTGCTGTTCAGGGCGGGCCATCACAGCACGATGCTGGAGTTCGAGCTCACGCGACGGAACATCCCGTTCATGAAGTACGGCGGTCTGCGCTTCGTAGAGGCCGCTCACGTCAAAGACGTCATGGCATTCTTGCGCATCCTCGAGAACCCCCATGACGAGCTCGCATGGTTCCGGGTACTGCAATTGATGCGCGGGGTCGGCCCGGCCGCGGCGCGCCGGGTTATGGACACCATCGGAGTCCGTCGAACCCCAGGGCCCGACAGAGCTCCCTCTCCACTGGTCAACCTGCTGTCCGGAGATGTCGAGGTGGCGCCGGTCGCAGCATCAGAGTACGGGGGACTGCTCGAAGCATTGCGCGACTGCGATGGCGCGGAAGCGCCGCCACCCCCAGCCGTCCAGATCGACCGCATCCGGCGGTGGGTCGAGCCCCTTTTCGTCCGCAGGTACGACGGCGTGGCCGCCCGCCTACGGGATCTCGAACAGCTCTCCCAGATCGCGGGTGGTTACGCGGAGCGCGGGCAGTTCGTCACGGATCTGACGCTCGACCCTCCCAACTCGTCCGGGGACCTAGCGGGTCCGCCGCTCCTCGACGAGGACTATCTGGTGCTCAGCACGATCCATTCGGCCAAGGGTGGTGAATGGGACGTGGTCCACGTGCTCCACGTGGCGGACGGGATGATCCCGTCCGACATGTCGACGGGGGATGAAGACGAGGTTGACGAGGAACGCCGCCTCTTCTACGTGGCCCTGACACGGGCGCGCGACGACCTGCATCTGTACTTCCCCCTCCGCTATTACCACCGGCCTCTGGGATTGGACGACGCTCATAGCTACGCGCAGCTGACCAGGTTCTTACCCTCGGACATCAAGCACTTGTTCGAAGAACGAACAGCGCACTCGGACGTTCCCGAGGATTCCGTCGTTCCGGGAAGCGGAGATGCGATCGGGGCGGTCTCGAGGATGCTCGAGGAGCTCTGGTCGACCTAGGTGAAGTCGATCCCGCGCGAGTCTTGCTTGAGCGCGGTGTCCACGGCGGTGGCCGACGCGAGGACGAACAGTCGCTTCTGGCCCTCGACCGAGCGGTCGATGTCGACGATGTAATTGTCCGCCGGTGTGAACAGTGCCTTCGCGACACCCACGAACTTCTTCGTGATGCGAGCGATCTCGCGGTCGTTCTCGTCGACGATCGCGAAGTTCCACGCTCGCCAGTTCTCCGCCCGTATCTGTCCGACGGGGTGGCCGCCGGTGCCCTCGAGGTCGAAGCGGATCTTCCCGAACACGTTCTTCTGGACGATCTGGCCGATCTCCTGCCCGTTCCCGTCCCGTACCAGGATCCGCGATTTGAAGAACTTGGCCGGGCGACTGAGTTCGAGGATCTTGGTCCCTGCGTCGTCGTAGAGAGCGAAATGATGGGTGAGGAATTGGTCTATCGACGTGATGAACCGGGCGGCCTTGTGGAGGATGGTTTGGCCTTCCTGCCGGATGAAGCCAACCTGGTCCCCGTTCTCGTTTCGGATCGCGTACTCCTGGGTGACCTCGATGAGCTTCGCCTTCTGATTCACGATCAGGCGATCGACTGTTAGCAGGTTCGACATGTGGGCCACCTTATAGGTCCGCGGATGCAGCGTCGGCCTCGGCCCTCGCTCCTGTGGCGACTTTGACGGCGCCGACCGCCCGGCGTCTGGCGTCCTCGGCCACCCGTTCGGCCTCGTCGGCCTTGGCCACCAGCCGCGCGGCTTTCGTCTCGGCCTCGTTCGCCGTGGCCTCGAGCTTGCGAACCTTCCGTTCGAGACTTTCGCGCGCGGCTCCGCCGTCATCCGCTGCAGTGTCTTCCTCGAGGGGAGGTGTCATCCCGAAGAGTCCTTCGAACCCGGAGGGGGCCAGTTCCTCCGTGAGGACCCCGCGCCCCAATAGGTCGCCCGCCCCGGCCTCCGACGCCGCAGCGAGCAGCGAGCTCTTGATCTTCTCGAGGTGAGTAGCCGGGGCCGAGCCCGCCTCGGTAAGGATCGAGGCGGCCGCTTCGGCCAGCCGCGCCACCAATCGGTTGCGCTCGCCCGCGGCCGTTCGAAGATCCGCCGCATCTCCTCCCTGCAGCGTTACTTCCTGCGCAGCTCGCAGGCGGTCGCCCGTTCGGATCAGCTCGGCGACCTCGTCCGGTTGACGTCGTGCGAGCTGGTTGAGCGCCCACACCGCAACGGAAGGCTTGCGCAACGACTTGATCTGCGCCGCCTCCTCCTTCTGTCCCGCATCCCGGAGGCGCGTGGCCAGCGCGTCGCGTTCCTGCACGAAATCGCTGAGCGGTACGGAGTAGAGGGCGGCTGCATCATCATCCGGCATAGAACATCTATACCGCGCGATGGCTGCGAGAGGGTCAGTAGGCGGACCGCGCCAGCCGCAGCGCCTCTCGCTTGGACAGGCCCGATTCCAGGCGGAGGGTGATATCGCCTTCCTGCCACAGCAGCGCGCTGTCGGACATGCGGACGGTCTCTTCGATGACCATGCCGTCCGAGCGGTACAGATAGAACAGATGATCGCCTTCGAGCCATAGCCCCCGATGCCCTCCCACCTCGACGCGATCGATCGTGGTGTCAGTGTTGACGAGCTTCCCGACCGTGTTTCGGTCGAGCTCGCCCCTGAACTGGGTGAGCAGGGCCCCCGCTCCCGTTTGATAGATCTCAGGCAGTCCCGGGCCGGCGCGGAAGAACGATGTGATCCGTCCTCCCTCCAGATCATCGCTCAGATAGATCTCATCTGGCCGGCCGAGCCTCGGGTCGGCCGGAAGGCGGATCTCGAAATCGACCGCATCTCGAGCTTCGGACAGGGACACATGTTCGCCCACGTCCATGTACCCGCTCAGCGGACCGGTCGGAGCCGGGGCCGAAGGCACGGGGGATTCCGTGACGCGTATCCCGACGCCGCGAAGTCCGAGCAGGTCGGCTACGGCGTTGCGGGCGGTGGGGGAGAAGGACAGGATGGACAAGGCGAGTAGGACCACAGCCGCCCCCGCGAAGGCCACGCGCCACCTGAGGGTTGGGAACAAGCGATCGACGAGACGGCGTCGGGGCGCGTTCTCGGAACCGATGACCCTGAGCACGGCCGGTCCCAGGTCGACCGGCGGGGGGTACTCGACCGTTCGGGCGAGCCCTCTCAACTCGCGCTCGAGCTCAACCTGATCCGGCGCGAGTCCTCTACCCATCCTGAGCCTCCATCTGGAGCAAGGTTTCTCCCCCCGGGCCGAGCGCGGCGCGCAGCCGGCGAAGTGAGCGCGAGAGGCGCGATTTGACCGTTCCGGGGCGACATCCGAGGGTCAGGGCCATCTCCGCCTCCGATAGATCGAGGAAATAGCGAAGGAAGATCACGGTCCTGTCGGTCTCTCCTAACATGTTCAACGCCTCCATCAACGACCTCGAACGCTCTTTCGAGAGGACCGCGGCCTCGGGCGATGGGGCCGCATCGACCCGAGGCCGGTCCTCCTGCAGGCGCAGGGCAACATTCGCCTGCCGGCCCTGCGACCTGATCCTGTTCTTCGCCTCGTTGGTGACGATCCGCAGAAGCCAGGGCCTGAAAGGCGCCTCCCTTCGGAAGCTCCCCAGGGCGTAGTAGGCCTTCACGAATGCCTCCTGCACCGCGTCGTCCGCGTCGGCGGCCGAACCCGTGATCAGGTAGGCGGCGCGCTGAGCGATGGGTCCGTATCTCGACACCAGTTCCTCGTAGGCCCCAACGTCGCCCTCCTGGGCTCGCCGGACCCATTCCGCATCGTCCAGTGGTCGGCCCTCCACGGACACGATTGTCATCCCTAGTACGCCTCAGGGGCCGGATAGGTTCCGGCGGCCGGGCGACACGGTCCTGATTTGGGCCCGGTCCCCTCCGGGACGTGCCCCGATCGAGCCGGGAGCAGAATGGGTCGATGAGTCCCATCCGGTTGAAACCGCTGGTGATCGCGGGCTTGTCGGCCGTGTTCGTCCTGGCGGTCGTCTTGGTCGCCAAAGTTCGTTATGACGTCGACGTTCCGCTCGTCGACGAAGTGGTGGAGAACGAGATCCCGGTATTGCTGGTTCACGGATACGGGGGTGGCCCGGAATCGATGAGCGTTCTCGAGCGCCTGCTCCAGGAGCAGGATCGTCGCGTTGTCTCGGTCGCTCTTCCCGGGTCGGGCCGCGGAGACATCGTGGCATCGGCGCGCGCGCTTGACGAAGTCATCGCGGCAGAAGGCACGCCGTGGGTCGACGTAGTTGGATTCTCGGCGGGGGGCCTTGTTGCACGCACGCTCGTGCTACAAGAGGGCGACGATGGGAACGTACGTTTCCTGGTATCTCTCGGCACGCCCCACCACGGGACGCGCCTGGCCGGACTCGCCACGGCCTTCGATCCGTCCCTCTGCGCGCGGGCGTGCTGGCAGATGATCCCGGGCTCCCGTTTCCTACGGAAGCTCAACTCTCGCGGCGACGAGCCGCCACGCGCCTCTGTCACGAGCATCTTTAGTGCGGATGACGGTGTCGTGAACCCGCCTGGGTCTGCGCGGCTCAGGTGGGCACAGAACATCCGGATCCAGGATGTGTGCCCCAACGCGCACGTGCCGCACGCCCGACTCGTGACCGAACCAGTAGCGATTGGTTTGGTCGTGGCGGCGCTCAACGGAGGGCCTGGTGAGATCGACCCCACCTCGTGTGACGACGTCCGGCAGTTAGGTACCGTTCCCGAGAACTGACCAAGCTTTGCTGGACGATGTCCTCGCAACGTGTCAGAAGACGCACCGCACGCACCGCACGCACCGGGGGGTTTGTGAGCGAGGAGCGGTGCAGGGCTAACCGGTCAGGACAAGACGCGTTTCTTGAAACCTGAGATACCGAGCCAGCCGAGGAGCACCAGGAAGCCCGTCATACCCAGGTAGATCGCAGCCACCGGCATGTGGGGAAACTGAGGGGTGAGGGCGGTGCGGAACGCCTCGCTCATGTAGACGAGGGGATTGAAGAGGACCGCCCACTTGAGCCATGGGATGGGATCGAGTTGCGCCCACGGATAGTAGGTGGCTCCCAAAAAGGTCACAGGGATCACGATGACGCTGAAGACGAGCGGGACCTGACGCGGCTCCGCTCGGGTGCCGATGGCGAGCCCAAGCGCCGCTCCGACCGCCGTCGCAAGGGGAAGGAACGTCAGTAGCTCGAGCCAGTTGATGTCGAGGCGTACCGGGGTGGCCGGGATGAAAGTGGCGAGCGGGAAGACGACTACGGATGCCAGCGCTCCCTGAAGCGCACCGGACGTGATCTTCTCGATGGCGACCCCCCAGACGGGTAGGGGAGCCATCACACGATCCTCGATCTCGCGCGTGTAGCCGAACTCCTGCACGAGAGGCAGGGCGACCGCTTGGATCCCCTGGAACACGCACGCGATCGCGACCACGCCGGGAACCAGAAGACTCGAGAAGGCGGTGGCTCCTGCGCCCTGGCCGCCGACACCTTGCCCGATCTTCGGGAAGACGTAGGTGAATACGAACACGAACATGAGGGGTTGGGCGATCGTACGTACGACGAAAGCGCCCATGCTGCGACGAAGCACGGTTAGGTCTCTCAACAACATCCCCCAGAAGGCGTCGATGCTCGCGGACCGGGCCGAACGGATCTCCGCAAGCCGGGTAGAGACACTCATTCGCGCAGATCCCTCCCGGTGAGATTGATGAACACGGACTCGAGCGTGGGCTCGCTGAGAGATAGGTCCTTCACGGTGAACCCCGCTCGTTCTGCATGGTCTACGACACGCGGCAGTACTCCGGCTGAGCCCCTCAGATACACCCTCACCGATCCGTCGACGACGGCCGTGTGCGTGGCCCCCTCGAAGGAGCGGAGACAGACCGCGAGTTTCTCGAGGTCGCCGTCCGCCGATACCCTCACTTCAGTGTCGGCCCCGACGGACTCCTTTAGACGTGTTGGGGAGTCGAGAGCCAGAAGCTTGCCGTGATCCATGATGGCGACGCGGTGGCACAGTTGCTCTGCTTCTTCCATGTAGTGCGTCGTCAGCAAGATCGTCTGGCCCGCGGAGTGGAGCTCGGACAGGACGTCCCACAAGGCGAGCCGACTCTGAGGATCGAGCCCCGCCGTGGGTTCGTCAAGGAACAGGATGCGCGGGCGGTGGACGATGGAGCGCGCCAGCATCACGCGCTGAGCCATGCCGCCAGAAAGGGCATCGATCTCTGCTGCGGCGCGATCGGACAATCGGAATCTTTCCAAGAGCTCGTCCGCACGACCCCGAGCGTCCTGCGCGCTCATGCCGAAGTAGCGCCCGTGGAAGTAGAGGTTGTCCCATACGGAGAGGCTGCGATCCAAGGTGTTCGACTGTGACACGACGCCGATGAGCTGCTTGGTTGCATTCGGGTTCTCGACGACGTTCATCCCGCCAACCAGCGCGTGCCCGGAGGTCGGCAGAACGCGAGTGGTGAGCATGCCGACCGTGGTGGTCTTTCCCGCTCCATTGGGCCCGAGCAGGCCGAAGATCTCCCCTTCGTTCACCGATAGATCCAGGCCGTCCACCGCCCGGATGGACCCGGCGAACACCTTGGTGAGCGCGCGCGTTTGAATCACTGCAATCTCGGTAGGTCGAGACGCGGTCGCCTCGGCGGTCTCTACGGCCATTGTCTCCTCGAGTTTTGTCTCAGCGTGTTCCGGGAGTACGAGCATTCATTATCGGGGTTCCCGGGAGCAAGGGCTTCCGTGTGGCTCAGGCCACTTCCATGTCGGCGCCGGTCTCTTACAACTAACCGATCCGATCCGTCGACTTGCGAGGTGTCCATGCCAACCTTCCGTAAGCACTTGACCACCGCACTGATCGCGGCGACCGTCGCTTCTGCTATTGCCGCTGCGCCCGCCGTAGCAGGTCGGATCGCCGACTACGCCAGGAACTCCGACAAGGTCGACGGCCGCCACGCTGTGGGCGCGTCGGCGTCCCCGAACAGGCGGGCGTCGTCCCTGGTCGCCACCGACAACCAGGGACGGTTGCCGAACGGGATCATCCGTAGCGCTCCCGACGCTCATCGCCTCCAAGGCTTCGAGGCGAACGATCTCGTGCGCGCGACCTACAGCGATTCGACCACCTCGATGCAGGATTTCGCCACCGGACGGTTCGAGACGGTCCACAGCAAGCGCGTATGGGCGCCGGTGGACGGGATGTTGTTGACCTGGGGCCAGTTCACCGTCGAGCGCGACGCCGATTCGGCCTCGGGCACGGGGGCCGGCGTCGCCACGAGGCTCGCCCTCGATGGTCGACAGACGGGGCGCACGCTGTTCACTGAGGTGGCCGGCACGGGAAGGTACGACGCGAGCGTCGTTCAGGTCATGTCCACCAGCACCGTTGAGGCAGGAAGCCACGAGCTCGCGCTCGACGTTCGTCGGACCTATGGCGCCGCCCGGCTGTCCTTCAGAGGGCGAGGGGTGCGGACTCTGTTCGTTCCGTTCGGCAACGACGGGACCCAGGCCGGGGGCTGAATCTTGCGAGGGGGCGCCGCGCCTGCCGGCCCGGCCCTGAGCCCCGTACCGGGCCGAGGGGGCGCCGCGCCTGCCGGCCCGGCCCTGAGCCCCGTACCGGGCTCGAAACCTTTCCTCGAGGCTCGGTGAACACCCGGCTGGAGGCCTCGACCGGCCTGCGGGTGGCGCCCCCCAAGAGAGCGAATGTGGCTCGGTCTTTTACTTCTGGGCTCCCGCGGCCGAATAATAGGGGAATGGCTAGAGTCCTCGTCGTTGAAGATGAACCCTCGATCGTCACGGTGGTCCGCTACCACCTGGAGAACGCAGGCTACGACGGCCTGTTCGCCAGCGACGCGGGCCACGGCTGGCGCTTGATGGTCTCGGATGTACCCGATGTCGCCGTGGTGGATATCGGCCTTCCCACGGACGACGGATGGGGACTCCTCGAGAAGATGCGCGGGGACGATCGCTTCAAGGATGTCCCGGCGATCGTCCTGACGGGACGGTCCGCCTCAGAGGTGGGCCAGCGCATCTCCGACCTCAAGTGCGAGTACATGGGAAAACCCTTCGCGGCCACCGCCCTCCTCAATCGCATCCGTCATCTCATCGATGGGTCGAGCCGGCAATCGGACGGGATCGCACCTCGCTCTGACTCGATCCGGGTCGAGCTGGTGTCCATCGGGGTCGTGCTTCTCCTGGACGGCTACCGGATCGAGGGGCAGGTCTACCTGCCTCCGGAGCTGGGCCGGTTCTCAGACGCATGGGAGTCCGTGATCCGCGACCACCGGCATTTCGTGCCCATAACCGACGCCCGAGTCACGACCCCCGACGGCTCCCACACCATCGCGGGGCCCGCGTTCATAGAGGTCCGCAAGGAAGACGTACGCGCGGTCTTCCCCATGGACGTCTTCCCCGGCTAATCCCGGAGAACGGACTAGTCATTACGGACTAGAAGCCCCCTTCCGGGTCATTCCCGACGGTCCCAGGGACGCCATGCCGCTCGGGTGAGATCGCCAGTTTTAGGGGGTGAGATTCACTCCCTCGGGGGATTCGGGGCGACTTCAGCAAAAAGGGGGCGCTGCCGATAAC
>JALZJQ010000025.1 GCA_030859685.1 Actinomycetota bacterium
GGTTGTTTCCCGGCTTGCTGGCAGATGCGAAGGGCCGCGAAATTCATCGGAGCACTGAACCGCGGCGAGGAAACGCCCGGACCGATCCATTACACGAACGTCTATACGGACAGCGATCAGCTCGTCCAGCCATCCGGCACCTCCGCCCTGACCGGAGGAAGCAACATACGGATCCAGGACATCTGCCCCGCGCGACCGGTGGACCACGTCGGTATCGTCGGTGACTACGTCACGTTCAAGCTGGTGATGGACGCCCTGACGCAGCCTGGGCCCGCCCGGCCGCGTCGTCTCCCGGCCACCGTCTGCGCCAGCGCAAGCATGCCGGGAGCAGGAGCTCCGCCTCCGGAGGCGGCGAACCTCGCGGACTTCTCGCAAGGTCAGCCGACTGACCACGAGCCGCCGCTCAAGCCGTACGCCCAGCCCTAGCCCGGTTCCGCCGCCGCCAGACGCTCAAGCCCTACGCCCAGCCCTAGCCCTACGCCCAGCCCTAGCCCTGCCCCGCACTGCCGCCGTCAGACGCTATGGCCGGCCCGGCCGCGCGCGGCCGCTAGCCCTCGTCGGCCAGATCCGGGGCTCCTTCGAAGGGGGTTGACGCCCGCGCGTAAAGACGCCGGGGGATGCGTCCTGCGTGGAACGCGAGTCGTCCCGCTTCAACCGCTTTACGGACCGCCTCCGCCATGGCCTCCGGTTTCTCCGCCCGCGTCACGGCGCTCGCGGCCAAGACTCCGTCGCACCCCAGTTCCATCGCGAGCGCCGCATCCGACGCAGTACCAACCCCCGCGTCGAGGATCACCGGTGCGGCGGTCTGCTCGACGATGATCCGTAGGTTGTAGGGATTGTTGATCCCCATGCCGCTGCCGATCGGAGACCCCAGAGGCATGACCGCCGCGCAACCGATGTCGTCGAGGCGGCGGGCGAGGATCGGGTCGTCGTTCGTGTAAACGAGAACGACGAAGCCCTCGTCGACGAGTGTCTCGGCCGCATCAACGAGTCCCACGGGATCGGGCAAAAGGGTGCGATCGTCGCCGATGACCTCGAGCTTTACCCAGTCCGTCGCGAACGCCTCGCGCGCGAGCCTGGCCGTCATGACCGCGTCGCGCGCCGTGTAACAACCGGCGGTGTTCGGCAGCACCCGGCATCCAACGCGTTCGAGCACGTCCAGCACCGACCCGCGCTGCGCGGTATCCACTCTCCGCAAGGCGACCGTAGCCATGTCGGCACCCGAGGCTCGAAGAGCACGTTCCAGCACCTCGAGGCTCGGCGCGCCTCCCGTACCCATGATCAATCTCGATGACAGGGTCTCTCCGGCGATGACGAACGGATCGTCCATCACTACCCTCCCTGGACCGCGGTGAGGATCTCGACGCGATCTCGCTCGCTCAGAGCGGTGCTCCATTCGGAACGCGGCACGACCTCGCCGTTCAACGCCACTGCGATCCCCGACCCATCGCCCACTGGGCGGAGCTCCGCCACGAGATCCGCAACGATCGCGCCCTCGCGCACCGTACGCGATGCACCGTTGACGATCAAGTTCATGACACCGCCTCACGAGCCGAGCCGAAACGCCACGGTGAGAAGGCCTGGATCTCGGGAGGCGTCTCTCCCGTCGAGAGGAGGTGGGCGATCGTTCGGGCGGTGACGGGGGCCAGAAGGATGCCATTCCTATAGTGGCCGGTGGCTGCGATCAGATCGCCTATACGTGTCTCGCCCAGCAGTGGACCATTGTCCGGCGTTCCCGGACGAAGACCAACGGCGACCTCGTTCAGCTCGAGCTCTGCAACCCCCGGGTAGAGCTCGTAGGCGTCGCGCAACAGATCGTGAACCGCTCCGGCCACGACCGAGGTATCGAAGCCCTTCTCTTCAACCGTGGCGCCGACAGCGAGACGGCCGTCGCCGCGCGGGACCATATAGACGTTTGCACCTCTGATGGTGTGCTGAGGAACCGATTCCGGCGCGCCGTTCAGATGGAGAAGCTGTCCCTTCACCGGGCGCACCGCGGGCTTCGCGTCATCGGGAAGGCCCGCCACCAACGCGGACCATGCGCCGGCGGCCAGGACGCATCGGCCACATCGCAGATGCCCGCCTCCATCCACTTCCACACCCGTTACCCGCTCCCCCTCAACGGTTATGCGTCTCACCGCGCTGCGCCGAGCGACTACCCCCGATCGCTCGCAGGCCACGTGCAGCGCGGTTAGCAAGGCCCGGTTGTCGATCTGATGATCGTCTCGGACGAATACGCCGCCGCGGATGGACGAGGCGAGCCCCGGTTCTAGCGCCCGGCACTCTCGAGACCTCAGCCGTTCGACCTGCAACCCGGCGGATTCTTGAAAGCGCGCCAGGCGGTCGAGCGCCGTTCGATCGTCGAGGTCGCGGGCCACCGCGAGGGTCCCCGTGGCCCTATAGCCGGATGGCTCACCGGAGGCTTTCTCGAGCTCCGCAGCGAACTGGGGATAAAGGCGGGCCGACGCGAGGTTCAGTGCTAAGAGCGGTTCTTCGCCGAAATGAGCTTCCGTGACGGGGGCGAGCATCCCCGCGGCCGCGGGCGAAGCCGCGCCTTCGACATCTGGGTCCAAGACCGTAACGGACATGCCGGCTTCGGCGGCCTTCCACGCGATCGACAACCCGATAACACCGCCGCCGATGATCGCGACGTCACTCCTGCCTGAGCCCGAAGCGGATCCTGCTGAGACGATCTGGTCCTCCCTACGCGGGCATTACCCCGATCAGGTTCTCCTGGGTCGCGAGCAGTGGCGGCCCGCCTCTCAGCCCGGTCTTCCGAGCTCCCCTTGCATGAACGATTATATGGATAGCGGACGAGCGCCCGGTCCTACTCCTTGGCCAAGACCGAAGCGGGGGGCCCGTGTCCTCCCGGCTTCGACAACCCCAGATTCAGGAGCATGGAATCCTCCTGGAGCGCCAAGTTCTTCACCAGGTGCACCATCGTGCCCTGCTCGGGCGCCGATGTGAAATTCACGTTGTCCACCAACGCCCGCATCAGCTGGATGCCACGGCCGCCCTCGGCGCTCATGGCTGCTTCCTCGCCCTTCGCCAGGGCGGAGTGATCGAAGCCGCGACCTTCGTCGATAACCGCTATCGAGCACTCGGTGTTGTCGAGCTTGATCTCGACCCTGTACTCCTCACGTGAATCGAAGGCGTGCTTCAGAACATTGGTGCAGGCCTCGGTCAAGGCAAGCTCGATGTCGCTCACGCACTCGGGCTCAACGCCTATGTTCTGCAAAGAGGTGCGGCAGAGCTGGCGTACCACCGGCACGCTGGCTTCATCTCGAGGTAGTGCAAGCGAGAACAGGACCTCCATGCTCTCTACCTCCCCGCCCGGGCGCTCGACCAAACCCGGGGCGCCCACCATCACGGGGCCAGCACCCGTCGTAGCGCGGCGATCGCGGCGTCGAGGTCATCCGAGCTCACATCGCGGTGTGTAACGAAACGCATCATGGGGCCGGGGGCTCCCAAGGCGAGGACACCTTCCGCCAGCAAGGACTCGGCAACTCGGGGACCGTCAAGATCGAACGGTCTCAGATCGATGTAGACCATGTTGGTCTGGACCGCTCGTGGGTCAACCGCTCGCTCGTCGAGATCGGCGACCGCTTCGGCCAGCCGGCGGGCGTGCTCGTGGTCCTCGACCAGCCGCTCGACTCCCGTTTCGATGGCGACCCTGGCGGCGGCTGCGACGACCCCCACCTGACGCATCCCGCCGCCTAGGCGCTTCCTGAGCCGATGCGCCTCTGTGATGACGTCACTGTCCGAACACACCATCGAGCCGATCGGCGCTCCCAGGCCCTTCGAGAAGCAGAAGGTCACGGTGTCGGCGCAGTCGGCCCATTCCCGAACGGGGCTGCCGGTCGCGGCCTGCGCATTGAAGATGCGGGCACCGTCCAGGTGAACGGCTACGTCGCGCTCGCGACAGACCTTGGAGATAGAACGCGCCTCGTCCAGTGGAAACACGGTGCCGCCCGCTCCGTTGTGCGTGTTCTCTATCGCGACCACGGCGGTGCGAGGAGCGTGATCGTTGCCCGGCCGTATCGCATCCGCCACGACGTCCGAAGGGAGCATGCCCGCGACGCCCGGAAAGGACCTCGTCATCAGTCCCAGGTGGGCACCTACCGAACCGCCCTCGTAGTGGAGGATGTGCGCGCCGGCCTCACAGATCACCTCGTCGCCGGGCCGAGTCAACGCGCCGAGCGAGACCTGATTGCCCATCGAGCCGGACGGAACGAATAGACCCGCTTGCTTGCCAAGCAGATCGGCACAGAACTCTTGCAGCTCCATGACGGTTGGGTCGTCGCCCAGCACATCGTCGCCCACCTCCGCGTCCGCCATCGCACGACGCATCTCCGGAGTGGGACGCGTGACAGTGTCCGAACGAAGATCGATCAACGAACTCATCTCGTCAGGATACGACTCAACCGAAGAAGACTGCGGCCGCGTCGAACAAAGACTGGTCGACAGTTTTCAACTCTCCCACCGCGGCGCCCAAGGGCACGCGCACGATGTTCGTGCCCTGAAGCGCGACCATCTTCCCGAAGTCACCGTCCTCGACGGCGTCGATCGCCGCGATACCGAAGCGAGTTGCGAGTACGCGATCGAAGGCCGTGGGGGTTCCACCGCGCTGCATGTGTCCCAGGATCGTTACGCGCGACTCGTAACCGGTACGGCTTTCGATCTCGTTCTCGAGCCATACGCCGATCCCCCCAAGGCGGACGTGACCGAACGCGTCCTTCTCGTTGCTTTGCAGTGTCTCGGCCCCCTCTTTGGGAGTGGCCCCCTCGGCGACGACCACGATCGAGAACGTGCGTCCCCGGTGGTGGCGGTGGCGGATATGTTCGCAGACCTCTTCGACGTCGAAGGGCTTCTCCGGGACCAGGATCGCGTCCGCTCCCCCGGCCAGGCCCGAATGGATCGCTATCCACCCGGCGTGACGCCCCATCACCTCGACGACCATCACGCGGTTGTGCGACTCCGCGGTGGTGTGAAGACGATCGATCGCATCGGTGCAGATCTGGACCGCAGTCTGGAATCCGAAGGTGTAGTCAGTGGCGTTCAGATCGTTGTCGATCGTCTTCGGTACGCCGACGATTGGGACCTCGCGCGTGTCCGTGAGCTTGTCGGCAACGCCGAGGGTGTCCTCGCCGCCGATGGCGATGAGGGAATCGATGTGTTCGGCCCGCAGATTCTCCTTGACCAGCTCGACGCCTCGTTCCTCTTTAAAGGGGTTGGTTCGGGAGGAGCCAAGGATCGTGCCGCCGCGATGCAGTATCCCGGAGGTGTTCTCGGGAGTCAGATGCATCGTCCGGTTCTCGAGGACCCCGCGCCAGCCATCCCGGTAGCCGACGATGGCGTGGCCGTAGACATTGACTCCCTTGCGGGTCACCGCCCTGATCACAGCATTGAGTCCCGGGCAATCTCCACCCCCGGTAAGGATCCCGATCCGCGCCACCGCACCTCCTCCTCCTAGACCCTCGTTACCGCTTGTTCCAGCGTGGGACGGGCCGTCGAATTCAGCCCAACGGCTCAATACCACCACGCGTGACGCCGACTCTAAGGGAGATGAAACCCACTAGAAGGTTGCGCGCCCTCATTTCGGGCGCTTTGGTACTGGCCGCCGCTCTCGGGGGCGTGACCCAAGCGTCCGCATCCGACCTCGAGACGCTCCGCGGGCGCGCGCAAGAAGTCGCCGACCAGGTCAGCTCTTACGAGCACCGGCTGAGCGACCTCGAGGCAGAGCAGGCGCGTCTCGAGACGGAGATAGCCTCCGCCGATCGTGAGCTCGCGACATTGGAGCTGGAACGCCATCGCAGGGAAGAGAGCTTCCTGGCCGCGCAGGCGCGCTACGTCGAGCGGGCGATCGAGGCTTACAAGGCGGGTGCCATGGGGGGGCAGCTCGAGCTGCTGCTTTCGGCTCGCACCCTTCCGGAGATGTTGACCCTTGCCGAGGCGACCGAGCAGGCGGCGTCTCTCGACTCCGACGAGCTCGATGATCTGATCGCTGCCCGCCGGGAATCAGAGCGCGCCGGAGAACGGATCGACGCTCGTAAGCAACGCCTCATAGCGGCGCAGGATCAGGTCGCTGCCGTGACCACCGAGATAAGCGGAACCCTGGAAGAGCGGCAGCTCGCTCTCGAAGAGATGAGCAGCAGGATCGAGGAGCTCGAACGCCAGGCGCGCCGATCGGCTGCGCGCGCGTCAGAGCCAGATGCGCTCGAGCAACTGCTCGCCGGCGCTCCGACGGGCCCAAGTGGATCGGGAGGTCCGACAACCGGCATCCCTCAGGGATTCGTCGGCACGGGCGTTACCTTCGAAGGGATCGCGTCCTGGTACGGGCCGGGGTTCGAGGGCAACAGCACGGCCAACGGCGACATCTTCGACCCGAGCAAGTTCACGGCGGCCAGCAAGACGCTGCCCCTGGGCTCGTGGCTGTACGTCGAACATGAGGGTCGCGGCGTGGTGGTGTACGTGAACGATCGCGGTCCGTACGTCGGAGATAGGGTCCTGGACCTCAGTGAGGCATCGGCGCAGGCGATCGGCATCTCGGGGCTCGGATGGATCGAGGCGGAGGTAGTGCTCAAGAAGTGACGGGCACGGCCAGGTCCTTCACCATCGTGACCGTGGTGCCCCCCGACCGGAAGCCGATCTCGACCTGATCCATCAGGCCTTCCATCAGCCCCAAGCCATATCCCCCGATGCGACCTCCGGCGGCACTCGACTCCCTTGGCTCGGCACGAGAGGGGTGCGCGGTCTTGGCCCACTCCCGGCCCCCGAAGTCCTGGATGAAGAACGACAGGCATGTCTGATCAACCTGCCAGCTAACGACCGCGTGCTGTTCTTCGTTGGCGCCGCATCCGTGGATGAGAGCGTTCGAACAGGCTTCGGTGACTGCGACGAGGCAGTCGAATGTCACCGCCCCATCGATGCCCGCCCGGCTGAACTCTGCGCGCATCGATCGCCGGATGGCGGACAGGCTAGCTTTGTCCGTAAGCGGATGCCGGACCCCTCCGGGACCGGTGTGATGGCTGGAGGTTTCGTTGGCTGATTTCATAATGTCTATAGATGCGGGCACGACCGGGGTAAAAGTGCTGATCCTGGATCCCGAGGCTGCCGTCCTCTCCCGGACGTACACGGAGTTCCCTCAGTCATACCCAGAAGCGGGCTGGGTGGAACATGATCCTGAAGAGATATGGACCGCAACGCACACCGTGATGCTCCGATCACTGGATGAAGCAAACAAGGATCCCTCGGATATCCGCGCCATCGGGATCACGAATCAACGGGAAACCACGATCGTGTGGGAAAGAGCATCCGGCGAACCGGTGCATCCGGCGATCGTGTGGCAGGACCGCCGTACCACTGCTATCTGCGAACGACTCAAGAGCGAGGGCCTCGAGGATGAATTGCGCGCACGCACCGGCCTCGTGGTCGACCCCTACTTCTCCGCCACCAAGCTGATATGGCTGCTCGAAAACATCGACGGCTTACGCTATCGAGCGCGAGCGGGCGAGCTGGCTTTCGGCACCGTCGATTCATGGCTGATCTGGAAGATGACCGGGGGGCGGGTCCACGTCACCGAACCGTCCAACGCCTCCCGAACGCTCCTCTACTCGCTCCGAGAACGCGCCTGGGACGAGTGGATCCTCGAACAGCTCGATATCCCGCCTCGGCTCTTGCCGGAAGTGGTCGCCTCCAGCGGACGGTTCGGCGAAACCGACCCAGTCGTACTTGACCCGCCGGTTCCCATCTCCGGGGTCGCAGGTGACCAGCAGGCTGCATTGTGCGGTCAAGCCTGCTTCGAGCCGGGCATGGTGAAGAACACCTACGGCACCGGATCCTTCGTCTTGATGAACACGGGCGGAGAGCTACATCAGTCGGATCATGGGCTCCTGACCACGGCCGCATGGGACGTGGGCCAGGGGGCGCGTTTCGCGCTCGAGGGAAGCATCTTCGTGACGGGAGCCGCCGTGCAGTGGTTGCGGGACGAGCTCAACATCATCTCGGAATCGGCCGAGGTCGGCCCGCTGGCCGAGACGGTCCCCGATGCGGACGGCACTTATCTCGTCCCCGCGTTCGTCGGTCTGGGCGCGCCCCATTGGGACCCCTATGCACGCGGTGCCTACATGGGCATCACACGCGGGACGACACGGGCTCACCTCGCTCGAGCGGTCGTCGAGTCGATGGCTTTTCAAACGCGCGACGTGATCGACGCGATGAACGCGGATGCAGAGGTGGCGCCCATCGAACTGCGCGTCGATGGGGGCGCGAGCGTTATGGATCTCCTGTGCCAGTTCCAGGCCGACCAGCTGGGGATCACCGTCAAACGCCCCGAGAACCTCGAGACAACCGCTCTCGGAGCTGGCTTCCTGGCCGGGCTGGCGGAGGGCGTTTGGGATTCCCTGGAGGACATCGGGAACACATGGACCGCGGCTGCGGTCTTCGAGCCCGCATCATCTCGGGACGAGATCGACTCGGCGTATGACGGCTGGAAGCGAGCCGTCGAACGAACCCGCGATTGGATCGAACATTGACCGACGAGCTACCCGGCCAGGATCTCCTCTGACAGGTCGATGTCGTCCCCCGGCTCATCTGAGGATGGAACCTTCCGCGCGCGAGCGGCGTACTCGTCCTGATACTCCTGATTCGACAACTGCATGATCTCGTACATGATCTCGTCGGTCACGCTGCGAAGCACGAAACGATCCCGTTCTCGACCCTTGTAGCGAGAGAAGTCCAGAGGTTTCCCGTAACGGACCTCAACCTTGAGCTGCCCTCGCATCCGGGGGAACTTTGCGGCCTTCGGCATGACCGCTTCGGTACCGACGAGGCCGCAAGGGATCACCGGTACTCCGGCGGTCAAAGCGAGGCGCGCGACGCCGGTCCTACCTCGGTGTAAGAAACCATCCGGTGATCGGGTACCTTCCGGATAGATGCCCAGAAGCTTCCCCTCTTCGAGAACCTCTAGGGCGACGTCCAGCGATTGCTGACTCTTCTTCCCGCCACTGCGCTCGGTTGGGATCTGCCCGCACATCTTGAAGAACCACGCGGTCTTCCAGTTCGTGAAATAGTCGGCCTTCGCCAGGTAGGTGACCTTCCGCCTCTTCACGACGAGAGGGATGAAGAACGAGTCCAGGAACGACAGATGGTTCGCGGCGATGATCGCCGGCCCCTTCTTCGGCACGTTCTCGAGCCCCCGCGTTCGGATCCTGTAGATCGCGAGCAGCGGCGGCTTCAATATGGCTTTAGCCAACCAATAGAACAAAGCGGAAACGACCCTCCCCTCATGATCCCCACGCCAGATAGTAGAGAATCGGTGAGGATTTGGACACCCGGGGCGCAGCATCCGTTACCGCACCGAACCCGATAGGAGGAAAAAGCGTGGAAGAGGTCAAGGTCCTGACCGGCGCAGAGGAGTTCACTCTGGGCGACGGACCGGTCGGAGCGCTCCTGGTTCACGGGTTCACGGGCAGCCCTCAGGGCCTCCGTGGTCTGGGCGAGTACCTGGCCGCACGGGGCATCACCGTGAGCGGGCCGCGCCTGCCGGGCCACGGAACCAGCTGGGAGGACCTGTCAGTTCGCACATCTGCCGAGTGGGTGCAGACGGTCGAGGACTCCTTCCACAAGTTGCAAGCCGAGAAGGACGAGGTCTTCCTGGTCGGGCTGTCCTTCGGCGCCGCCCTTGCTCTCGATCTCGCAGCTCGCTATCCGGATCGCATCTCTGGGATCGTGACTATCTCGGGCTTCATCATCACCAAGGATCCGCGCCGGTTCTTGTCCCCGATCGTCCGACGTGTCATAAAGACACTCCCGCCTATCGCCGGAGACATCGCAGATCCCGAGAGCAAGGAGATCAGTTACGAACGGTTGCCCGTACTTCAGGCCGACGAAGTCATCAGATTCGGCAAGCGGGCGCGCACGGCACTACCCGCAGTCAAGGCACCGCTGTTGATAATGCACTCCAAGAACGACCACACGGTTCACCCCAGCAATGCGAACCTCATCCACGACACCGCCGGCTCCGAGATCAAGGACATCGTGTGGTTCGATCGCTCGTATCACGTCCTGCCTCTCGACTTCGACCGGGAAGAGGTCTTCGACCGCACCCACAAGTTCATCAAGGAGCATTCGTCACATGGCATCTGAAACCGTCACATTGAAAGGACATATCCTCGACACGCTGTCACTCCCGCGGGTGCTCGACGTGATCGTTGAGTTCGGAGCGCAGTACGAGATCCTGGACCTTCAGGTGGGCATCAAGCACGAGGACGTCTCGTTCGTGAAGCTCCGCGTGCAGATCGAGGGCGAAGACGAGCTCGCCCGACTGCTCGACCGGCTCCAGCAACAAGGAGCGAACGCCGACACCGTCGAGGACGCAGAGCTGACAGCAGCAGACGTAGAAGGGGCCTTTCCGGCAGGCTTCTACTCCTCGACCAACCTCGAGACCGAAGTGCACGTTGCGGGCAGATGGGTCCGGGTGGATCGAACCGAGATGGATTGCGGCATCGTCGTAGAGAACGACACCGCTCGGACGATCCCGATGAACGAGGTTCGGGCCGGGATGACGGTGGTGATGGCCGGGTTGGGGATCCGCGTCACCCCCCTCGATGCGGATGCGGGCGGGGAGAAACAGGCATTCGAGTTCATGACCTCGGACGTCTCCAGCGAGAAGCCCAAGGCTCTCCAGGTCGAGCAGGTTGCCAACCTCATGCGAGATGTGAAGGACAGCGGCAAGCGGATCCTCTGGGTCGCAGGGCCGGCGGTGGTTCACACCGGTTCTGGTCCGGACCTCTGCGCATTGATCAAGGCCGGCTACGTTGACGCCTTGTTCGCAGGCAACGGCGTGGCCGCGCACGATATCGAATCGAACATGTTCGGAACCTCTTTGGGCGTCCACCTCGACAAAGGCGTTGCGGCCGAGCACGGACACGAACATCACATCCGCGCCATCAACGAGGTACGGCGACACGGTTCGTTCGAGGCCGCGATCGATGCGCGGGTATTCAACGGCGGGATCGTCTACCACCTCGTGAAGCGCGGCGCCGACTACATCTTCGGGGGCAGCGTGCGAGATGACGGTCCCCTGCCCGACGTCGTCACCGACATGCGTGAGGTACAAAGCAGGTTGCGCGACATCATCTGGGGGGACGGCGATGACGACCTGATCGGATTCTGCATCGTTGTCGGCACGATGCTGCATGGCATCGCTACCGGGAACTGTCTGCCGGCCTCGGTCCCGCTCGTGTGTGTCGACATCAATCAGGCCACCGTCACGAAGCTGATGGACCGGGGTTCCTTCCAGTCCACCGGAATCATCACGGACGTTGGCTTGTTCATCCGGGGGCTGGCGGAACGTCTGGCCCCCGACGAGATGAGCGACCCCTCGGAGGACGCCGACGTGCGCAGAGCAGGAACCGACACCGTCACCTAGAACCGGGTGCTACAGATCCAGACGTTTACGCAGGGTCTGAGCCAGAGCCTCGGTCGCCCAATCGTCCAACTCGTAGGCCACGCGCGCGGCCGGCTTCTCGATAGCGATGATCTTGCGAAGGTCGATGGGGGTGGCGATAAGCACCGCGTCGACGTCGGCGGCGTTGATGGTCTGGGCCAACTCGTCTCGCTGGCGGTCCGAGTAACCCATGGCGGGAAGCAACGGTCCCATGTGCCCGTAGCGTTCGAAGACCTCCTTGATGCTGCCGACGGCCCAAGGTCGTGGATCTACCGGTTCGGCGCCCGCTTGCTTTGCGGCCACTACGCCGGCGCCATAGGCCATCTCCCCGTGGGTCAGCGTGGGTCCATCCTCGACCACGATCACGCGCGCACCCTGTAGCTCGACACCCTCTTCGATCGAGATCGGGGAGGTCGCCTCGATGGTCTCCGCATCCGCATTCAACGACGAGATCGTCCTTCGGAGGGCATCGAGGTCCTCCGCCGCGGCCGAGTCGACCTTGTTGATGACGATGACGTCGGCCATCCGAAAATTGGCCTCCCCGGGGTGGTAGCGGGTCTCGTGCCCTGCGCGCAATGGATCGGCCACGGTGATGTGCACGTCCGGTGAGAAGAACGGCAAGTCGTTGTTGCCGCCGTCCCAGACGACAACGTCGGCTTCTTTCTCGGCCGCACGTAGGATCTGCTCGTAATCGATACCCGCGTAAACGATGGATCCCGCAGCGACGTGCGGCTCGTACTCCTCGCGTTCCTCGATCGTGCAATCCGCCGCGTCCATATCCTCATACGTTTCGAAACGCTGAACCCTCTGTTTGACGAGATCCCCGTACGGCATCGGGTGACGAACGACCGCCATCCGTTGGCCGGCTCCCTTGAGTGCTCTCGTCACGGCTCTGGTCGTCTGCGACTTGCCCGACCCCGTGCGCACCGCGCACACCGCGACGATCGGTGCGCTCGAGGTCAGCATGGTCGACCGGGGGCCGAGCAAGCTGAAGTCGGAACCTGCCGCTAGGGCTCGCGAGGCCACGTGCATCACGGTTTCATGCGAAACGTCCGAGTAGGAGAACACGACATCGTCGATCGCGAGATCCCTCACGAGCCGCTCGAGCTCGTCCTCTGGGTGAATGGGGATCCCATCCGGGTAGAGGTGTCCCGCCAGCTCGGGTGGGTAGGTCCGCTCGTCTATCCCCGGGATCTGAGTGGCCGTGAAAGCCACGACGTCGAAGCGGTCGTCGTCCCGGTACGCCACGTTGAAGTTGTGGAAGTCCCTGCCGGCTGCTCCAACGATCAGAATGCGTCGTCTACGCTGTTCTTTGCTCATCGAGCCGGGATGCTACACCGCCAACCAGTAGAGGGTACGAAGCGCAAATGGCAGAGAGAAGACTGACGAAGAGAGGGACCCGACGTCGCGAACAGGTGATGGAAGCAGCTCGGCGGCTCTTCGCCGACCAGGGCTATCACCGCACCACGGTCGGTGACGTCTGCGACACGCTTGGAGTCGGTAAGGGCGTCTTCTACTGGTACTTCCCGTCGAAAGAGGAACTCTTCTCGGAGCTCCTACAGGATTCGCTCCTGCAGCTGCGGCGGGCACAGCACGCGGCGATCGAAGAGGTGGACGATCCGGTCGCGCGCCTCGAGGAGGGCATCAGAGCCTCGATCGCATTCTTTCGGGAGACCCCAGGGCTGCTCACCTTGATCCGCACGGCGGCCCGCTACGAGGAGTTCGCGAGCTTCGTTGATAAGGGACACCAGATCATCGCGGACGACACCGCTACCCACCTCAAGGAAGGCATGGCCGCCGGTTCGATCCGTCATGGCGACCCCGAGCTGATGGCGCACGGCATCCTCGGTGCGATATTCCACTTCGTCGAGATCTATTTCGGCACCGACATCGAAGCCACGAGCGATCGGCCGCAGCTTGCCGACGAAGCCGTCGCGTTCTGCCTCAGTGGCATCCTGCGGGGCACCGAGCACTAGAAGGGATCAGGCGGGAGGGCCCTTCGCGAGGACCTTTCGGAGGCCGCGGATCGCCTGGCGGATGCGGTGCTCGTTCTCGACCAGAGCGAACCTCACGAATCCGTCGCCATTCGGGCCGAATCCGATCCCCGGCGACACGGCCACCTTGCCTTGTGTGAGCACATGCTTCGCGAACTCGAGTGAGCCCATGTGCGCGAACGCGTCGGGGATCGGCGCCCACGCGAACATCGTTGCGGGTGGCCGCTGCATCTCCCAGCCCACGCGCTCGAGCCCATCACACAACACATCCCGGCGGCCCAGATAGATCTCGCGTATCTGCTTCGGGACCTCGGAGCACTCGTTCAAAGCGATGATCCCGGCTATCTGGATCGGCTGGAATACTCCGTAGTCGAGGTAAGACTTCAGTTTCGTCAGCGCCCCGATCATCTCGCTGTTGCCGACCGCGAAGGCCAGTCTCCAGCCGGGCATCGAGTACGACTTGGACATCGAGAAGAATTCGATCCCCACATCACGGGCGCCGGGGACCTGCAACAAGGATGGAGCTCGCTCTTCACCGAACACCAGGTCGGCATATGCGAGGTCGTGCACGATCATCACGTTACGCGCCTTGGCGAAGTCGACGAGTTGTTCGAAGAAGTCGAGACCGACTACAGCGGTGGTCGGGTTGTGGGGGAACGAGCAGAGAACAGCTCGAGGCGGGGGCTCGGTACGTTCGTACGCGTCCACCAGATCGGAGAAGAAGTCGGATCCGTAGCGCAGAGGGACCGAGGTGACGGTCGCGCCGGACAGGATCATCGCGTAGGTGTGGATCGGATAGGTCGGCTCGGGGACCAGCACGGAGTCGCCCGGTTCGCACAGAACCCACGCGAGATGCGATAGCCCCTCCTTAGCTCCGATCACGGCCACAGCTTCGGTGTCGGGGTCGAGCTCGACGTTCCAGGAACGCTGGTAGAGGTCACAGATCGCTTGACGAAGTTTCGGGATCCCGCGCGATGCCGAGTACCGGTGGTTGCGGCCGTTCTCGACCGCTTCCTTCAGCTTCTGGACGACCGGTTCGGGCGTTGGGATATCCGGATTTCCCATCCCGAGGTCGATGATGTCCTCCCCCGCCCGACGGGCCTGCATCTTCAGGTCATTCACGATGGAGAAGACGTATGGAGGGAAACGTTCGATGCGCCGAAACTCCATGCGGATGAACCTAGCAGGCCCAGAGGGGGGACCCGTTATTGATTGGGGTCGTGCTCCATCGCCGTTGTTGCTCCGTCGTGACGCTTGATGTCGCCGAAGGTGAGGGTGCCATCGCGCGCTCCGACCTCGAGCTCGACGACACCTCCATTGTTGACCCCACGCAGCCGTGCCGACTCGCGATCGTCATATCCCATCGCCTCCGCTACCAACCACCTCATAGTTCCGCCGTGACTCACGACCGCCACGGTCGCATCCGGATGCGCCTCGACTATCCGCCGGAGGGCTCGCAGAGCCCGGGCCCTGACCTCCTGCGGGGTCTCTCCGCCGGGTCGGGCGTGATAGTGCCTGGCCCGGCCCCAGAGGTCGGGCCAGCGACGCTCGATCTCGTCGGCATGCATCCCCTCCCACACGCCCTGGTCGATCTCTCGCAGATCTGGGTCGGCCGTGATGACCACGTTGCGCGCGTCGGCCAGCGGGCGTGCGGACTCGACTGCGCGACTGAGATCGCTCGCGTAGACGGCGTCGATGGCCCTATCCGACAGTGAGGCTGCGGTCTCTTTCGCCTCCCGGCGACCCCTGTCGTTGAGAGGGATGTCCGCGTGGCCCTGCGCGAGTCGTTTGTCATTCCATTCCGTCGAGCCGTGCCGGATCAGCAGGATCGTGGTCATCCTCCTGCGCGCTTCGTTCTCGCGCTCATGAACGCCCTTGATGTCCGCCGGCCACGGCTCGGGCGAGGCGCGCGGAGGAACTCTTCAAACCGTGTATCTCCCCCAACTCCTGCAAGGCATCCTCATTAGGTGGGTGGGCCTCGGTCATCTCGACCTCGGCATCGGGGACCAGGCGCACGACCGTCTTCATGGCTTCGAGGTAGTCGCGCGCCTCGTCGAAGGCCAGGGCCTGCTTGGGCGGGAGGGTAACGAGGTTCTCAAGGATCGCGTCGACCGATCCGAACTCACGCAGCAACTTCACAGCCCGCACAGGTCCGATCCCGGCTACCCCGGGCAATCCGTCCGAACTGTCCCCGCGCAAGATGGCGAACTGCGGGTAGAGCGACGGAGGAACCCCGTACTTCTCCTCGACGGCCGCCTCGTCGAACACGGTTAGCTCGCTCACCCCTTTGACCGGAAAGAGAAGGACGACGTCGGGGTCGCGAACGAGGGCGAGTAGATCCCGGTCGCCGGACACAACCGCCGCCTGCTCCTCCGGAGGCTTTCTCGCAACCAGAGTGGCGAGCACATCGTCGGCCTCGAGCCCGGCCGCTTCGGCGCGAACGATGCCCGCCGCGTCGAGAACCTCCGCCAGCACATCGAACTGACGCGGGAGCTCCGGAGGATCTTCCTGCCGCTCGGACTTGTAGCCGGCGTAGGCCTCGACCCGGAACGCCGGTCGCCAATCCGCATCGAAGACCGCTACGACCTCTCTCGGGCGCCGGTCGGTCAGCAACCGTGTAGTCATCTCCATGAAACCCCTCACGGCGTTGACCGACCGGCCCTCTGGGTCCCGGATCGTTTTCGGCAGGGCGAAGAACGCCCGGTATACGAGGCTGGGGGCGTCGAGGTACATACGATCGGTCATCAGCCCGACATCTTCGCGGAATGTTCGATGTCGCGTTCCTCCTTACTGTCCCGATCCCACGAGTCCTCGTGCTTGCGAGAGACCCCGTGGATCCTCATCCGTTCGTCCTTTTCGGTGTCGTACAGGCGCGGCAATACCATGAACGCAAGCATGGCGACGGCGCCAAGCGCTCCGGCACCGATCAGCGTTGACCTCAACCCGATCAGCTTCCACAGGGGACCCGTCAGCGCGAACGACAATGGCGTGAGGCCGGTAGAGACCATCCAATCGAGGCTCTGCACACGGCCCAAGAGGGCGCGCGGAACAAGTCTGTGCATGAGCGTGCTCCATACGATCATGCCCGCGGATACGGCGGCGCCGTCGATGAAACCAAAGATCATCGCCTGCCAGACGGTCGTGACGAAAGCGAAACCGGCAACCGCTCCCGCTGCCACCGCGAAGCTGAGATACATGAACACCATGTGACGCCGGGGCAACCCGCGCTGGGCCATCACCACGGCCACGAGGATGGAGCCAACGCCTCCTGCCGCGAAGACAAGTCCCAGCGCATCTGCGCCCGAGTTCAGATTGTTCTTGATGACGAACGGCAACAGGACCTCGAACGGGCCCACCCAGAAGAGAAGCATCAACGAGGCCGCTGCCAGCGTCGCCCACAGCCAGGTGTGAGCCCTGACGAAGCGCAGCCCCTCCGCTATCTCCGAGAACATCGAATCTTGTCGTTCCTTGGAAGATGCCCCCTTGCGTCCCGTTATCGCGTAGATGCAGGCGCCCGACACTACGAACGTGAGCGCGTCGAACAGGAACGCGTAGCCTTCGTTGCCTTCTCCGGCGGCGGCGATGACGATCCCCCCGACAGCCGGGCCCAGGAGCCGCTCCGCCAGTGGCCGGACGAACTGCCCGAGGGAGTTCGCCTCTACCAGGAGGTGCTGGGGCACGAGGTCCGGGATGATCGCCCCGAACGAGGGCCCGAAAAAGGCGTCTCCGATGCCATAGATCGCGACGAACACGAACATGTGCCAAAGCTCGAGAACGCCGGTGATGGACAACACTCCGATGATCACGACCGCAACGAAGCGGATCACGTCGGAGAGGATCAACAGAGCGCGTCGATCGAACCGGTCGCTCAGGACCCCACTCAACAGCATGAACACGACCATCGGTACGGTCCACGCGACCCCCACCGCGGATAGCGCCGTCGGCGCGTTCGAAAGAGCGTAGACCTGCCACGCGAGCGCGACGTAATAGATGCCGTCTCCCAGCAGCGAAACGCTCTCTCCGATCCACAGGAGCCTGAAGTCCCTGATCCGGAGGGGCATCATTATTCGAATCTTGTTATCTATGCGAAGCATGTCGTGTTCCTTTGGTAGGAGCCGGGTATATGGCTCAAGAGCGAACCAGCGGCGCCACTCGGTTCGCCACCAGATCGAGACTGCGTCCGTCCCCCCATTCGAGCGGCGTAAGCACGGCGTGCGTCACCCCCGCCTCCTCCAGCTCCCCGAGTCGTTCGGCCACCGTCTCGGGTCCACCCACGAGATAGCTTGCGGGATCGCGTTCGCCGAGCTGGGCTGCCGCCTCAGCATCGTCGGCTCCCACGATCAACGTGCCGGCCCACGTGATCTCGACGGGGCGAGCGGAGCCTTTCAGCTTCGCGATGCCGGAGGCCAGCTCGTCGAGATCCACGGCCCAGGCGTTCCACCCATCCCCGTACTCGCGGGCGAGCTCGATGAGCGGATCCGAACGTCCGCCCATCCAGATCCGGGGTGGGATATCGGGCCTGGGCGATACGGGGAGCTCGCGCGCGCTATGGAACTCGTCGTCGGTATCCACCCTAGGTCCGTCGAACCAGGCCCGCAGGAGGCGAACGCTTGACCGGAGTTGAGCGATCCGGTCGGGGCCGGCGAAATAGGAGAACCCGAAAGCCCGGTTCTCACCGGCACTCATCGCGTCGCCGCTGCCCAACCCGACGATGGTTCGTTCCGGCGCGATCGTAGCGACGGTCGAGGCCATCTTCGCGAGCAACGCCGGGTGCCTCAGCGTCGACCGCGTCACCAGCGTGCCGATGGTGATCGAACGGGTGGCCTCCGCCAAGTACGCGAGAGACATCCAGCACTCCAAAATCGGCCGTACCTTCTTTCCACTCAGCGGCCACATGTGATCGAACACCCAGATCGAATCCAGTCCCAGATCCTCAACCTCGCGGGCGGCATCGACGAGACCGCGGGCATCCGGCGAGAACTGCGGAAGCGTGATCCCGAGAGAGAGGCTCACGCTGCGTTCACCATGAGATATCGCACGAGGAACTCCGACACCCCGGCCGTGAGCAAGGCGACGTAGTAGAGGCCGGTGGCCGACTGGATCGAGCGGATCTTGATACACCGTCGGGCGGCCCACACCACCGCTCCGGTAAACAGAACTAGCGCGACCCAGATCCCGAAGAACACGAGCGCGAACGAGTCACCGAAACCGGGAAGACCAAGGATCGCCCCTTCGGTCGAAGCGGTTGCGAGCTGGCGAGCCGCCAGCGCGCCGGCCACGAGAGACGCTGCGGTCGCGACTAGCGCCGCGTCCGTGAGCCGCCCCAGGGCCCACGGTTTCAAGCCCGGCTGATTGAGATACCAATGTCCCAGCAGCATGCCGTTCGTGACCGCCCCCACGAGACCCGCCCCGACGATCAGAGCCAGGCCGGCCGGGATGTGATCCCATCCCGAGACCAGCCCCGCGGCGACCGCCAGTGATGCGGCCCCGGCTGCCCCCACGGCATACCCCGCGACGATGCCGGGGACCTCCGAACGGGAGTACTGGAGCCCAACGTTCAATACCGCCACTACCACGACCCCCGTGATGACGATCCGCTCGGCGGTCGCGGCACCGGCGGCTCGACCCGCCAGCGCCCCCAGAACGGCGAGAACGAGCACCGTCCAGGCAACGATCTTGAAATGGCCTCGCCTGACGACGGCCCACGACTGGGTCCACGCCGCGCCGGCCGCAAGCCCGGCGGTCCACTCGAGGAGTACGAGCGCAACCACGGCCGCCGGGCCGCTCAAGTCGACCTCATACGCCGGGTCAGTCGGGGATCAGCTTGCGGATCCAGCGGGGGACGAGACCGGCGCCGATCTCGATGATGTTGCGGATGACGTCGAGTACGTCTCCGTCGCCGTCCCAGTGCTCGTGCAGTACGTGATCGGGAACGCGCTTCAAGATGTGGTCGAGCGCGAAAGCAGTGAGGACGAGGTCGTCGATCCGTCCCATCCTTGGAATAGCGTCCGGGATGATGTCGATGGGCGACAGCACGTATCCGACCGTGCAAAGAAGGATGGCTTTGCTCCGGGCCGGCACCCGAGGGTCCCGCATCAGACGGCCCAGTAACTTCAGGAGCCGCGGTGCGATCAACGCGTATTCCTTCAATTGCGTCTGACGTTCCTCGTTGCTCGTAGA
The DNA here is from genome assembly GCA_030859685.1 of Actinomycetota bacterium. GTDB lineage: Bacteria > Actinomycetota > CADDZG01 > CADDZG01 > WHSQ01 > JACCXF01. Next base: position 19,624 of record JALZJQ010000025.1, read on the forward strand.
CCCCATGTCGCGCGGTTCCATCATCTTTCCCTCAGCCCCCTCTTCTGTGTTCAATCCGCTTCGACTACCTCATCGAATGCCAGGGTCGCGGCCCCGACGATCCCGGCGTCCTGCGCCAGACTCGTCACGTCCAAGCGCATCGGGCGCCGTCGCTGCGCCTCGGTCATCCGCGCGAGCTGGTCGCGCGCTGCTCCAAGGAAGGCCTCGCCGGCGCGCACTGCCCCTCCACCGAGAACGATGACCTCGGGATCGAAGATATTCGCCACGTTCGAGAGGCCGACACCGAGCATCCGCCCCGCCTTCGCCAAAACGTCGCGCGCGACCTCGTCGTACTCCCGCGCCGCTTTCGCAACGTCGAGCGCCGTGACGTTCTCGATCGATCCGGCGAACGAGATGATGGAGCTCTGATGCCCGTCATCCTTTAGGGCCGCGCGTGCGATCCGGGCGATGGCCGTTCCCGAGGCGAACTGCTCGAGGCACCCCCGCAGCCCGCACGGGCAGGGGGGGCCGTCGGGGTCGACGACCATGTGCCCGAGCTCCGCCCCCGCGCCGGTGTACCCCCGGATGAGCCGGCCGCCGATGACGAACCCGCTTCCGATACCGGTTCCCAGCGTGATGTAGGCGAGGTAGTCCGTACCCTGCGCGGTGCCGAAACGGCCCTCGCCCCACGCGGCCGCGTTGGCATCGTTGTCGACAACAACGGGGAGGCCGGACCTGGTCCTCACCGCTTCGGCGACCTCCGGATCGCCGTACTCGAGGTTAGGTGAGAACGTCACCGAGCCGGTGGCCGCATCGATGAAACCTGCTGCTCCCACACCGACGGCAACCGGTTGTGCGCCGACGTCGCCGGCGTTCTCGATCAGCTCCTCGATAACGGCGATGATGCTCTTCGTGCCCGCGTGTCGATCCGTTGGCACCTCGACCCGAAGGAGCACCTCCCCGGCGCGCGTGACTATGGCCCCCTTGGTCGTGGTGGCTCCCACATCCAGCCCGACTGCGGCTTCGCGTGTCGTGGTCGCGTTCGTCATGGTCTCCATAATCTCAGGATAGTGACGCTCAGACCACGTCGATACGTCGGACCGTTGAGCTATCGGGCCGGGATGCCGTAGGGGCCTCCGCCGCACCCACGACGCTTTCGGCCTCGGCGATCAGGATCGCAGCCGCAGCCAGCAACTCACGTGCCGCCGTGGCGAGGTGCTCGACGACCTCAGGCTTGGTCTGTCGCAATACCGAGATCGTGGCGCAGATGGGGCAGAGCGAGCAGTCCGAGGTGTGGTTGTGACTCGTTGCGAAGAGGTCGCTGTAGCGGGCCACCCTCGCCTCGTCGTCCTCGTGGAATCGTTGTTGGGCTCCCGTATCGGTCATGCGTGATGGCCTCTCTCGAAGGAGATCTGTAAACGGTCGTCCTTCATTGTCGCCGATGCGACGTGGCGGCTGGCCAACATGGCCGGGAGGACGATCGTTCGCCGGTAGGGGCCCACCCGCACGAACAGCTCTTCGCCCTTGGTCGAGAGGTCCACCTCTTCCTTGCGAGCGAATGGCAGGCGCAGGCTGAGGACGTATCCCTCGCCCTCCGGCTCGATCGTCATGGGGTCATCGGTGAACAGAACCCCGGCCGGATCCGTCTCGCCGTAGAGCTCCTTACCGATCGAGGCGAGAGCCTCCGACCCGATCAATTCGCGATCCCGCAGATGCGACTTCAACAACGGGACAGGGGTGAACGCGGACTCGATCGTCGCGAGGTGTTCGGCTTGGAGCTCCTTCCAGCGATCGAAGTAGGGGTCGGAGATCTCGGTCGGTAACAGCCGGTTGACGACGACCGAATCGACGCGATATCCGAACAGGTTCAGGTACGTGAATGTTCTCATCGCCTCCGCGATCACCATGCGCTCGGGATTGACCACGAGCCTGACAGATGTGGTTGATGGATCGGTCAGGACCTGGCGAACGCCTTCGAGCTTCTCGTAGAAGCGCGCCACGGCGTCGTATACCGGCGCTCCCGGCAGCGGAAAACTCGTGATGCGTTGGGCAACGGGTCTCAGCGCGCCCATCACTCGCCGCTCGAGCGGGAAGATGCGGTCCATGTACCACTGGATGATGTCCGGGAGGGACAGTAACCGTAGGGTCTCCCCGGTGGGGGCACAGTCGACGATCAACACGTCGTAAGGACTGTCGTCGTGATGGCTCTTTACGTCGGCCAGCGAGAACAGCTCGTCGAGCCCCGGGATGATCGACAGCTCCTCCGCCTGGATCGCGTCGAGCCCAGCCCAGTTCAGTACCGCGATCGCATGCTGCTGGATGTCTCGCCAGTTCTCTTCGAGCCGTCGCTGGGGGTCGATCTCTTCGGCCCACAGATTCGGCGCGACCTCGCTCGGCTCGGGACCCAGCTCGGCATCGAACGCGTCGGCGAGCGAATGCGCCGGATCGGTCGACATGATGAGCGTCTTCCGTCCACCCTCGGCAATGCGGAGCGCGGTTGCGGCTGCAACCGTCGTCTTGCCGACGCCCCCTTTGCCGGTGAACAGAACTACTCGCATAGAAGCCTGTTCAGCCCTTCTCGACGCGCTTCTTGAGATCCTCCAGAGCGCCCTTCACGATCTGCTTCTCACCCTGTCGTTTGAGGAATCCGGGAACGCTGAATCCAGGATCGATCGATAGTTGATAGGTGACATCCGTCACGTCTTCGAACTCATCGAACTTGTACGAGCCGCTGAGCTTCTTAACGTCGCCCTCGACCAGCTTCCACGAGTAGCCCTTGGGCCATTTCGTGTAGTCGTACTCGAGCGTGTACTTAACGTTCTTCACCTTTGCATCCACCTCGAACCAGACTTCGGTGGCGTACCCATCTTCGTCCGTCTCGAGGATCTTGACCTTCTTGATCTGTGGGTTCCACTCCGGATACTTCTCGAAGTCGGTAGCTACATCGAAGATCTCTTCAGCGGTTGCAGAGATGTCGATCGAATCCTTGACGCTTTCAGCCATGTCGCCTCCGGGAGGTCAAACGCGCTCTTCTTTGTGGTGAGGGAAAGCTCTCTTGGTAGCGCGAAAGTAGCCGACATTGATGCACAACGTTGCCCCGATGTGCATCGATGACAGAAGTGGCTGATGCACATGGCCGAAGTAGGCCCGACGAGGCTGATACTCCTCGATGTACTCCAGGAGATCGGCGCTCCCCCGCTCGGCCTTCCCGGCCAGCGTGTCGAAGCACAGATCGGGGACGGCCGGCGGTATATGGGAGCAGAGAACGTCGACGGGGCCCAGAGCCTCGACTTTCTCCCTCATGCGCTCCTCGGTTATCTCTCCGGCGACGTTCAATGGGGTGGGGAGGGCGCCGCCGACGAACCCGAACCGCTCGCCATCCAGGGTCACGACGCGGGCGTCCGCGTCGTGGACGGCGGGGCTCGACGACAGACAATCGGATATGAGGGCCGGGTTGTCGACGTTCCCCAGGATGAGATAGGTCGGGTCCGGAAGGACCGAGAAAACCCCGTCGTACTGCTCTCGCACGCGCCGGCCGATCTCGGCTCGAACCTCGTCCTCGCGGCCCGCCGTTCGCTCGACCATCGCCCGCCGCACCAGCTCGAACTCCCCCTCGGCCCGCAGGCGGATGACCTTCTCGACCGCCTCCACGGAGAACACCTCAGTGAGGATCCCAGTCATGGACGTGTAGTCGATGAAGTTGATGAGGTCACCGAGCAGCAGCAGCGTTGCCCCCTCGGGAACCGCCTTAACGAGCTCATCTGGAGCTCCGTGCAGATCCGAGACGACGTAGATGGACATCCGGCCATGCTATCGAGCGGACGACGCTTTGACGCCGGCCCCCACGCGGAGTAGGAGTACGGCATGTTGAGCGACCCCGGTTCCCCCACGCGATGACCCTCGTCCTGGTTCACGGGGGTGTCTCCGGCGTCGACAAGGCGATGCCGGGCTTGCAGGATGCAGTCAGCGCAGGTGCCGCACGGGCCCACGCCCTCGACGCCACCGAGGAGTCGGTGCGCTCGCTCGAGGATCACCCCGAGCTGAACGCCGGTTACGGTGCGGTCTTGAACCGGGCAGGCGAGGTCGAACTCGACGCTGCGATCGTCGACGGTGCGCGAGGGCGATGGGGCGGCGTCGCCAACGTGCGGTTCCGCAACCCAGTCTCGCTCGCCCGGATGGTGATGGAGCGCACCCCCCACGTTCTGCTGGCCGGAACCGGTGCGCAGGAGGCCGGTGTGGCGTTCGGACTCGAGGAGATGAACGAGTCGTCGCCGGAACAACACGAGAGATGGGCGCGGGAACGCGACGCGGGTCGCCTGGGACTCGAGTCTTACGGCCGCCCCGAGCATGTGGACACCGTCGGAGCGGTGGTCCTCGATGATGCCTCTCGGCTCTGCGCTGCGTCCTCGACCGGAGGCGTGTTCGGGAAGCTGCGCGGCCGCGTGGGAGATTCGCCGATCCTGGGGGCGGGGACCTACGCGTCCGCCGCCGCCGCCGTCGTCGGGACTGGGGTCGGCGAATTGTTCCTGGAGACCCTCGCCTGCTTGCACGCCGGCCGATCGATCGAAGAAGGTCTCGATCCGCAGGCAGCTTGCGAACGCACGATCTCGCTGTTGGGCGAGCGACAGCCGGTGGCCGCCGGGTTGCTAGCCCTGGATACCGACGGACGCGTCGGAGCGGCTTTCAGGGGCGGATCGTGGACGGTGTGGGGACCCGAGGGCCCGGTTGAAGCGGTGTGTCTGGGTCCGGCACGCGATTGATCGGGGTCTAGCGCGCTCCGGCCAGGGTCACCACGACCATCGCGGTCAAGAGCAGCAGGATGCCCAGCACCACGAAGAGGAAGCTACGGTCCTTGAGGATCACCGCGTAATGCCGGTGGGTCGCTTCACGATATGCGTCGTGAGCTGTCACTGCCCACCAGCCGAAGGACACCATGAAGAACACCCCTGCAAGCGCCTTCGATTGTGATCCGGGAGCAACGGCGGCGAGGACCGTCACCGCCACCACCAAGAATGAGATCATCGCGCGCGCTATCGCTTGAGGCCAGAGGCCGAGGTAGGCGTGCCCGGCGCCGGGCAGGAACAGCGAGATAAGAGTGACGGTGCCGGGGTCACGTTGGATGACTTTCTCCTCGGGCTCCTTCAGAGTTTGGGCGAAGGTCGAGCCGCAGACGGAGCAGGTGCTGACGGCCAGGGGGTTCTCCGTCTCGCACATCCGGCAGGCCCACGAGATCCCGGAATCGGTGACCTTGAAGCTCTTGTGCAACGTGTCGGTGGCGATCCCGCGACCGTTCCCGTTGCTCGGGATCGATGAGGTGACGCCCCTGTCATGGCCGGAGCGATCCGCTCCCGGTACAGGAGCCGCGCCGTTCTCTTGCGTGGAGACAGGAGGCGCGGGGTTGTCAGCCTCCGGCAGGTGGGCGGGAGGCGCGGCGACCCCGGGAGGTGGAGGGGCCGAGGCGGGGCCGGCACGACCGGCCGTCACCGGCTGGACGACGAAACTGGTCAGGCATTGGCCACACCATTCGGCGTCGCGGGGATTCAAGCCCCCGCAGTGAGGACATCTCATCTCTCTCACATCGGTCGCGGAGAGGGGTCCCTGTAGTCGGGAGTGGCCGTTTTGGCCTCTTTTTTGAGGCCTAGTCGTACGAGTGGTCTGCGTCTGGATAGGTCCCGTCGGCTACCTCGGCTGCAAACGTCCGGGCGGCGGTCTCGATCGCGTCGCCGAGCGCCGCATACCGCTTGACGAACTTGGGGGCCCGCCCGTCGGTGAGGCCGAGGAAGTCATGGAACACGAGGACCTGACCGTCGCACCCCGGCCCGGCGCCGATCCCGATCGTCGGAACCGCGAGGCTGGTGGTCACGTCGCGCGCCAGGTCGCTGGGGACGGCTTCGAGCACGAGCGAGAAGACACCGGCGGCCTCCAGAGCCTTGGCGTCCTCGAGGATGCCGTGTGCGGCCTCTTCATCACGACCTTGAACCTTGTACCCGCCGAGCTGGTTGACCGATTGAGGGGTGAGACCTAGGTGACCCATGACTGGGATGCCGGCCTGGACCATGCGGCCGATGAGATCGGTCACGCGCGCCCCACCCTCGAGCTTCACCGCGTGAGCGCCCCCCTCTTTCAGCATCCGACCCGCATTGTGGATGGCTTCATCGCCGGATGCCTGGTAGCTCATGAAGGGCATATCCGCGACCACCAGGGCTTCGGACGCTCCGCGAGCTACTGCGGCCGAGTGATGGACGATGTCGTCCACCGTCACCGGGAGAGTCGAGTCGTGCCCGAGAACGACCATGCCCAGGGTGTCCCCCACCAACAGGATCGGGATCCCCGCGCGGTCTAGGAGTCGGGCGGAGTGGAAGTCGTAGGCGGTGAGCATCGCGAATCGCTCGCCCCGCTCTTTGAACGCGCGCACGTCACGCACGGTGATGGACACTGTCGCCTCCTCGAAGGTAGCCGCAGTCTTCCCACGATGATACGCCCCGTAGTCGCTGAGCGACCCGCGGGCCGGAGCCGGTTGGGTCGACTCGGCGAATGGGACGGACAACGGAGCGCTCGCCTATGTGGAGATGGCTACTTCTTCTGAGGAGCTTTCACCGTGGCCGACGTCGGCGAGTCCTTCCGGTACATCTCCTCGATATGCTCGTTGTAGTTCTCGCCGATCTGCTTCCGCTTGACCTTGAGGGTGGGCGTGATCTCGTTCTCTTCCTCGAGGAAGTCCCGGTCCAGGACCCGGAACTTCTTCACGCCCTCGACCCTCGCCAGCGAGTTGTTGACTTCGTTGATCGCGGCTTCGATCTCCTTCAGGGTTCTCTCGTCGCCCGCGATACCGGCAACGTTGGAGGCGTCCACCCCCTGCTCCTTAGCCCAGCCGGGAGCCTTCTCCTCATCCAACGTGATGATCGCCGTGAGGAACGGGCGCCGGTCTCCGATCACGACCGCCTGCGAGATCAGATCGTGGAACTTGATCTTGTTCTCGATCTCCTGTGGGGCGATGTTCTTGCCGCCTGCGGTGATGATCAGGTCCTTCTTGCGGTCCGTAATCGTGAGGTATCCGTTGTCGTCGAGCTTCCCGACGTCTCCGGAACGCATCCACCCTTCGTGGTCGAGAAGCTCCTTCGTCGCCTCCGCGTTCTTGTAATAGCCCTTCGTCACATTGCCACCGCGCGCGAGGATCTCGCCGTCCTCCGCGATCTTCACTTCCATGCCCGGAAGGGCCGGCCCGACCGTGCCGATGAGGATGGCGTCCGGCGGGTTCCAGGTGGTGGGTCCCGTGTCCTCCGACTGCCCATAGCCTTCGGCGATCTTGAGGCCGATCGAGTGGAAGAACCAGAGGAGCTCGGAGTTGATGGGAGCGGCGGCCGACAGCGACAGCTCACAGTGGCCAAGTCCGATCGCCGAACGCACCTTATGGAGCACCAGCTTGTCGAGGAGTGCGTGTTGTAGACGCGTGCCCAGAGGGAGCTTGGCGTCGGTCATCTTGCCGCCTTTTCGCACCGCCTCTTGCTCCGCCTCCGTCACTTTCCGTCCGAGCGCGATGGCCTTCTTGGCGAGCTTCGTCTTGCGGTCGTCCGGATCGGCTTGGGCCATCTTCGCCTGGATGCCGGCGTAAAACTTCTCCCACACGCGCGGCACGCCGAAGAAGTAAGTCGGCTCGCACTCCTTGAGGTCCTCGAGCAGCGTCTCGATCGATCCGGCGAACCAGGTTTGGGTGCCGTAATAGATCTGAAGCATGTGCGAGATCATCCGCTCCGCTATGTGAGAGAGCGGTAGGTAGGAGAGCGCGCGACCCTTCTCCGCGTCGGCGATAGGGATCTGTTGCTGCGAGTGAGAGGCCGTCCACCAGATGTTCGAGTGCGACAGCATGACGGCTTTGGGGGGGCCGGTCGTTCCCGAGGTGTAAACGAACGTAGCCAGGTCATCGGGCTTCACCGATCCGAGCGCAGCATCGAACTTCGCATCGTCCACATCCTTGCCGCCCGCGAGCAACTCGTCCCATGTCATGACGAAGCCCCCGTCGGCGTCCCCGTCGTAGCCATCGAAGACGATCACCTTCTCGAGTGCGGGAAGCTCCGAACGCATCTTGAGCACCTTCTCGAGTTGCTCGGAGTCCTCGACGATCGCCACCTTGGACTCCGAATGCCCGATGACGTAGGCGACCTGGTCAGCGGAGTTGGTCACATAGATGGGCGCCGTGGTGCCGCCGAGCGACATGCACGCCACGTCGGCGTAAAACCACTCGGGCCGGTTGTGGGACAGGAGACTCATCTTGTCCGCATGCGAGAAACCAAGCGCCAGCAAGCCCTTAGCGGCGCGCTTAGTGATGTCGCCGTACCCCTGCCACGTGACGTCTCGCCATCCGCCGTCACTCTTGTGGCGTAGAGCGACCCGTTCGGGGTGTTCCCCCACGCGTTCCCAGAACCGCCCGATGATCGTCTCAGCCATCACGTCCCCCTTGCCAGCGCTTCGGATTCGATTCGCTCGTATATCTGAATCTTGTCCGACCCGACCCCTATTGACAAATCAAGCTCACCCACCGGGCGCTACGGGGGAGAACTCGATGGCGCTCCGGATCCGTTCATCGATCGGGGGGTGCGTGTAGAGCAGCCACGTCGCCGCCGCAGGGGGCCTGAGGTCCGCGAGGTTCGAGAACGCCAGACGGCGGAACACTCGCACGGCGGTTTCGGGGTCATCCGTCAACCGTAGGGCGATCTGATCCGCCGTCGCCTCCTGGTTGCGAGACAGCGTGTTCTCGACGGGCAAAGCCACGGCGCCTGCGGCGAGGGCGAACAGAAGCAGCAGGGGCAGGGCGCGGAGGTCGCCCACGCCCGAGGCCCCACCCCATCTCCAGAGCCCCGGCAGCGTCCGAGCGATCAGAGCCAGAGCACCGAATCCCAGCAAGAGACCCATCGAGGACAGTAAGACGCCCTTGAGCACGTGGCCCTCGGCCTCGTGACCCAGCTCGTGAGCCGCGATGAAAAGCGTCTCGTCCTCGCCACCGCGTTCGAGGAGGGTGTCGTAGAGAACCATCCGCTTCGTGCCGCCGAGTCCGGCCACGTATGCGTTCTCGGCGGTCGTTCGCCGGCTTGCGTCGGACACCAGGACCTCATCGACCTCGACATCTGCGCGTCGCGCCATCGTCTTGATCCGCGCCGCAAGAGCTGCATCGTCTAGCGGGGTGAACCGATTGAAGAGCGGAGCGATGGCGACGGGCCACAAAAAGACGAGCGCAGCGGTCAGCACGGTGAATCCCGCCCACCCCCAGACCCACCAGGAGTCGGGCCTCCAGCGCACGATGCCGAAGAAGGCCGCCGCGGCGACGCCGGAAGTTACGGCGCCGACGAACGTTCCTCGGAGCGTGTCGCTTACCCACCCGTCGAGTTCCTGGGTCGACAGGCCCCAATCGCGCGCCACGATGAAGCCCCGAACGAATCCCACCGGCAGAATCGCCATCGTCATGATCGCCGCGATGGCGATTCCGGCCGCCGCCGCGTGCACCAGGATCCCGCCTGGAAGCCGCTCGACCGCTCCGACGAGTCGCCCGAAGGGCCCGCGCGCCAGCACGAGCAGCACAACTATCTGCGTCACGAGGGTTACGGCCAGCGCAAGGTAGCCCGGCCCCCGAAAGGCCGCGTGCCGCGCGACCTGGGCGTCCGTGAAGGTCGGGCCGAGCGAAGGATCGGTTGCGGAGCGTCCCGGGTCGGCGTTCCGCACGCCGGCCGGCGTACGAGAGACGAACGCCACAGCGGCCGCCCCCCCGACGGCCACCAGGGTCACGATCGCGATAGCGCGCCAGCTGCTCACCGCCTCACCCTAGCTAAGGGGACTCCCTTAGCCGGCGCGCGCCTCACCCTGCCCGCGCTCCCCCTCCGTAAGGTTCGAAGGCCCTCCGGCGCGCGGCCGGAACTTGAGCACCGGTATCAGCCCGGCGCCCGACAGGGTGCGGAGCGAGGAATCGAGGTTCTCGTCGATCTCAACCGGGCCCGTGGGGGGATGGAGCATAGCGGTGACGAGGCAGTCGTCGCAGTGCTCGGAGCGGTACATCTCGCATTCGGCGCAGTCGATCCTCATTTCGGTGCCCTCCCTCTATCGGCGGACCGGATGCCACCGGCCAGGCCCTTTCGGTTCATGGCCACAACGTAACGAGCCCCTGCGACAACTAAGTTGGGTCCTGGTCTTCCCAGGGCCAATCCCGAGGGGGGTCTGTGGTCAGCAGCCCGCCGCGAGCGGGCATGAGTTAGCGGATCAGAACCATGAATTGCGACGACGTGGCGATGGTTGCCCCCTGCGCGGCGGCCCGCTCCTGGAGCTCCTTGTCGCTGGTCACCACGATGACCGGTACCGTGGGCCACTTCTCGAGCAGAGCTACGAGATGGTCATCCGCCGTCTCGGCCGCCGATGAGTATTCGACCGTGACCGGCCCGCTCTTCTTCCTCGAGGTTCTGGGGGGCACATCCGAACCATCGAACACCACCGTCGCCTGAACGTTCTTCTTGCGAGCGAGCCGGGCGACCCCGTCGACGACGCGCTCCCGCTGGCTCTCGAGATCCAGCTGGCCGTAGGCGCCCTCGGACTTGGACACGTTGTATCCATCGACGAGCAACCGGACTCCCTCGGTCAGCAGCCATGCCGCCAGAGATTCCGGCGCGTCGTCGAAGAGGCCCTTCGGCGGGCGCAGTCGCGAACGCTTGCCGGGGGGTGCCGGAGTCGTCTTCGTTCTGGTTGAACGTCGCGCCCGCGCGACTTGGGCTTCGGTCTCGAGCTCACGAACACGAGTCTTGAGCGTGCGTTCGGTCCTACGAACCTCTTTGAGCTCCGCTCGCGCGTCGTCCCTGTCGGATGCAGCCTTCTCGCCGGCACGCCGATTCTTGCGCCGATCGCGTTCGAGGGCCAGCTCCGCCTTCTCGGCCGCGGCCTGCGCCTCCGTTAGCGCTCTCTCGGCGACCGCCACGCGCTTCTTCATGTCTTGGAGGTCCGCCACCAGCTCCGCATGGGCGAGACGCTCGCCGGCTGCCGCGGCGCGAGCCGACTCCTTGACCTCCTTGAGCTCCTCGCGGATCTTGCGCACCTTGGCTCGTTCTCGTTCGAGTTGCGCCTCGAGCTCCACCACCCTCTCTGCCGCGCCCTTCGGCGGCGCCTTCTTGTGGCGGGAGTGGCGCTCGAGCTCGGTTCTCCACCCTTTCGGTCGGTCGCACGCGAGCCGCAGGATCTCCTTGTCCCGCTTGGAGATCGAGGGCTTCCCGTCATCGAGCCACTCAACCAGCCGCCTCCGAAGCGCATCGTGCTCGAGCCGGGCCAGCAGGTCCGCGCGGTGTCTCGTGGCGAGTGTCTGTTGCCTGAAACCCTTGAACCGGCGCAGCGGTCCGGGCAACTCGGGGGCGGGGGTCGCGCCGATGTAGGCGCCGAGCGAGCGGACGAGGGAGATGGCGATGTCGTCGGGCACAGAGCGCATCTAGATCGCTCCGGCGTCCTTGAGCCGCTCGTGCCCGGCCCGGTCGATGCCGAACTCCGCCAGCACCTCCTGAGTGTGCTCGCCAAGATCTGGGGGCGGGCGCGTGACGACGTCGCCGCTCGTGGAGGAGCCCATCTTTATGGGATTCCCGATATGACGGATCACGCCCACCGAGGACACCTCCTCGACCACGACCATCGAGCGTCCTCGTAGCTGCTCGTCTTCGAGTGCCTCATCCAGCTCGTTCACCGGCGCCACGCATACGTCCCGGCCCTCGAACAACTCCATCCATCCGTTTCTCGTTCGACTCACAAAGATGGTCTCGAGTTCCGCAATCACAGCATCTTTGCGCTCCCCCGTTGCGAACGCGTCGTGGTGCAGGTCCAACCTGTCGAGAACGAGGCAGAGCTCGTGCCAGAACTGCGGCTCGAGAGCGGCCACAGTGAGATAACCATCGGCGGCCGGATATACCCGATAGCAAGGGTAAGCGCCGGTGAGGGGCATCCGGCCGCGCTCCGGGACATCGCCGGTGGCGAAGAATCCCGCTGCGTGCAGTCCCAACCACGACACCACCCCGTCCAGCATCGAGATATCGCAGAAGTCCCCGCGCCCAGTGACGTGGCGCTGGTGCACGGCCGCCAGGATCGCTATCACGGCCGCCATGCCGCCTCCACCCAGGTCCCCGATCTGAACCCCCGGTAGCGAGGGCGGCCCGCCCTCGGGCCCCGTGATCGAGAGGGCCCCCGACAAGCCGATGTAGTTGGCGTCGTGACCTGCCTGTTGCGCGCGCGGACCGTCCTGACCGAACCCCGTGATCGCGCAATAGACGAGCCGGTCGTTCCGTTCCCGCAAGACCTCCCAACCCACCCCGAGGCGGGCCATGACGCCCGGACGGAAGGACTCGATGACGACATCCGCGGTGGCCGCCATCATCAGGAACACGTCCCTGCCGGCAGCGCTCTTCAGGTTCAGCGTCAGCGACCTTTTGTTGCGGTTCAAAGCCACGTGTCCCGCCGACAGCCGGCCCATCATCGGCGGCGTCCAACGGATGTAGTCGCCCTTGCCCGGCTCCTCTATCTTGATGACGTCCGCCCCCAGGTCCGCCAGAAGCAAGGTCGCATAGCCGCCGGGGAGGAGCCGGGTCAGGTCGAGGACCTGGATGCCCGCTAGCGCTAGTGGAGGGGTCACGGCCTCGGGTCGTCGAGGACCGTGCTGGCCTCGACCTCGACGATGGCATCGCTCCCGCCACACCACCGGCACACTACGCGCTCGACGGTGCGGGACATGATCTCTTCTTCCTCCACCGACATGCCCCCGGCCAGCGTGAAGTGCTGGAAGGCTCGGACGCTCTTCGTCTCGAAGACGTCGAAGCGCGTCCTGTTCCCGCATGCGTCGCAGCGGTAGACGGGCACATCCGGTGGTAGGCGGTCGCTCCCCATGGCGGTGAGCTTAAATGCCCTGGTCGGGGGCCCCGGCGGCGACCCAGGCCCGAATGCTTGCTTTTATCGAACGTATGTTCGTATGTTGAGCGGATGCCCATCCAGCGATCGTTCGAGGACCTGGGCACTCCTCTGTCCGCGGTCACATTCTGCGTGATCGACCTCGAGACGACCGGGGGATCCGCCACAGAGGACGCGATCACCGAGATCGGGGCGGTGAAAGTCCGGTGCGGTGAGACCCTGGGGACGTTTCAGACGCTCGTGGACCCGGGACGGGACGTCCCGGCGTTCATCCGCCTGCTGACCGGGATCTCGCACGACATGCTGGTCGAGGCGCCTTCGATCGAAGCGGTCCTCCCAAGTCTGCTCGAGTTCGTGCGGGGGACCGTGCTGGTGGCTCACAACGCGCGCTTCGACGTCTCGTTCCTCAACGCAGCGCTGGCTCGAAACGAATACCCCACGCTCTCGAACCGCGTCGTGGACACAGCGACGATCGCGCGCAAGACGCTCGCCGGAGAAGTCCCTAACAACAAGCTCTCGACGCTGGCGGGATACCTGCGATGCGCGCACCAGCCCTCTCACCGCGCGTATGCAGATGCTCTCGCGACCACCGACCTCTTGCATCACCTGATCGAACGCGTTGCTGGTTATGGGGTGAACACACTCGAGGATCTGTGTGCCATGTCCTTCACCCGCATGGATGGCACGTGGCACAAGATCTCGCTGGCCGACGATCTCCCCCGGGGGATCGGCGTCTACAGATTCGTGGGAGCAGGAGGAGCAACGCTCTACATCGGCAAGGCCACCGACCTGCGGGCGCGGGTGCGCTCGTACTTCTACGGCGATCCCCGGCGCAAGATCCGAGACCTGTTGAGGGAAACACAGGGCATCGCGGTCGAGCTCCACGCAACCACCCTGGAGGCCGAGGTCGCGGAAGCTCGCGCCATCGCAGAGGAGTCGCCCCCGTACAACAGGGCCGGGAAGAAGAA
>JALZJQ010000035.1 GCA_030859685.1 Actinomycetota bacterium
CGTGTCTCCACGTGGCGATGCTACGGCCTAGGCTTGCGGGACCGTCAGAGAGGAGGCGCCGATGTGCCGGAGCATCAAGGTATTACGTGACTACGAGAACCCACCGAGCCAGGAGGAGATCGAGGCCGCCGCGCTGCAATTCGTAAGAAAGATCAGCGGCTTCCGAAGTCCTTCGAAAGTGAACCAGGCTGTTTTCGACCGAGCCGTCGCCGACATCACGAACGTCTCGACTCGGCTGCTTCATTCCCTCGAGCCGTCCAGCAAAGCCTCGTAGCCTCAAGAGAGATCCTCGATCCGGCCGAAAGGGCCGAGGACATCCACCTTCTTCTTCCGTTACCTATTGTGGTTTGTCCCACTCTGACCGATGATTCTCGTGTGGCGGGCGCAACCTCTCGGGCACTCCGCACGTCTAAGCATCCGAGAAGTCGAGAGAGCTCTCAAGGAGGAACCAGATGCGCTCGCTAAGGCCGGCCCGGCGCAGGGCCTCGATCATGCTCGCAGTGGGGTTACTGGCGACGAGTATGCCGCTCGCCCCGGCTGCCGCCGACCACGCGCCATCGGTTCGGCTCATTCGATCGCGTGGAAGCGTCACGGTCAGGCTCTTCCGGGACAGGGCCCCGCTCGATCTGGGCGTCTGGGTAGCGTCGGCCGGAGGAGACTTCGAGATCCACGTCGGTAGGGACGCCTATGAGGATCCACTGTCGGCGTCGCAGGTCGATTCCGCAACGAAGGCGCCGCTTCGTTCGATCCCTGCCGAAGATCTGAACGGGTGGGAAGGCCTCGACGATTTCTTGCGGATCAATGTCCGTAACCCGGCCGGAAGGACGGTTGCATCCAAACGGCTGGACTTCTGTCCCAACTCTTACGCGCGCGAGCGCGTTGACGACTCCGGCGAAGCGATCCCGACCTACCCTGCACAGGAATGCAGCTCCTACTTCCCCTTCACCAAGGGAACCGTCTGGGGTATCGATCGAGGTTGGGCCACGTCCACATTCGCGGATTACTCTTACGGCGCCTCATACGTCTCGTTGAAGCCCGGTGACTACACCGCGACGATGCGCGTGACCCAGCACTTCGTGGATCTGTTCGAGGTCGCCCCCGGAGACGAGAAGGTGACCGTCGATCTGCAGGTATTAGAGCAACGCCGCTCCGGAGGAGGCGCTCATCGAGATTTTTCTGCTGCGTCCGGGTCCTCTCGCGGAGAGGAGTTGGCGGCAGCGGAAGACGTACCCACGGTCCTTAACCCGGATCCCGCAACGTTGCCCGACCTCGCCGCTCTGCCTGCATGGGGCATCCGGGTACGTAACGGCAAGCGTGACTATCTGTCGTTCGCAGCGACACCATGGAACGCGGGGCCGTCCGCTCTAGTGGTGGAAGGTTTCCGCGGCGCCCAGGAAGACCAGATGGAGGCGTTCCAGTACTTCTACTCGAACGGCACAGCCGTCGGGCGAGCGCCGGTCGGAACCTTCGACTACGACACCCGCAACGGTCACCACCACTGGCACTTTCTCCAATTCGCTCGTTACCGTCTTCTGGTCGCCGACGATACGAGCGAGGTCGTCCGCAGTCGCAAACAGTCCTTCTGCATCGCTCCCACCGACGCCGTGGACCTCACCGTGCCTGGGGCTTTTTACAATCCCTGGGAGCTGGGCTTCGGGAGCACTTGTGGACAGCCATCCTCGATCTGGGTGCGCGAGGTGCTGCAACCGGGTTGGGGGGACACCTACTATCAGTCGGTGGCGGGACAGGCCTTCGACATCACGAACGTGCCCAACGGGGATTACCTCCTCGAGACGTCGGTCAATCCCGCCGGACAGCTCTACGATGTCGACGCCTCGAACGATGTGGAGCTCAGGATGGTGACGCTGAGCGGTCGTCCCGACCGTCGCAGAGTCACGGTGTCTCCATGGCACGGTATCGAGAAATGAGCGCGAACACGTCTTAGACGACTTCCCGTGGGTACCCTTGTTGCATGACAGGGGTGATCGGGGGAACGCCGGTAACCGAGGCGCTCGAGGAGTTGCGCGACCGATTGAAGGCAACGCGCCTGTCTCTCGACGTGCCCGGCCTCCGAAAGGCTCAGCAGACGCGGGACGAGCTCGTCGGGCAGATCGACGACCATCTGCTGCCGCGCTTGCGAAGCCTCGACGCCCCCTTGCTCGTCGTGATCGGAGGCTCCACAGGAGCAGGCAAGTCCACGATCGTCAATAGTCTGGTCGGGAGCGACGTGTCCGCAAGTGGCGTCGTCCGACCCACGACCAGGGCACCGGTCCTTGTCTGCAATCCCTCTGACCTCTCGTGGTTCGAGGACGACCGCATCCTGCCCGGCCTAGTGCGCGTGACCGGCACCCCTTCATCTGGTTCGGGTGTGCTGAATGTCGTCCGCGACTCCGACGTCCCTCCGGGGATGGCACTACTTGATGCGCCGGACATCGACTCCGTGGTCTCCTCGAATAGAGAGCTCGCAGCAAAGCTCCTCGCGGCCGGCGATCTATGGCTCTTCGTCACCACTGCGGCTCGCTACGCGGACGCAGTGCCGTGGGAATTCTTGCGGGCTGCCGCAACGCGCAGTACTGCGATCGCGATCCTGCTAAACCGGGTGCCTCCCGAAGCAGAGCTCGAGGTCCCACAGCATCTCGCACAGATGCTGCGTGAGCACGACCTCGAAGAGGCTCCTCTCTTCTCGATCCCCGAAACGGACCTCACCGGCGGCCTCATCCCAGAAACGGGCCTGTCCCCCCTTCGCGCGTGGTTGGATAACCTCTCTTCAGACGCGCAGGCGCGCGCCGATCTGGTTCGTCGCACACTTGATGGGGCACTCGCCAGCGTCCCCGCCCGCGTGGCCGGTATCGCCTCCACCGTCGAATCTCAGGCGGCGACGGCTGAAGAACTCTTAGGAACCGTCGATCGCACTTACGGAGCCGCGCTTCGAGAGATCGAAGACTCCTTCCAGAGCGGGACGTTGCTGCGCAGCGAGGTTCTTGCGCGCTGGCACGAGTTCCTCGGGACGGGTGATCTCATGCGAACGATAGAAGCACGCATCGGATGGGTCCGCGACCGGATCAAAGACGCATTCTTGGGACGACCCGCGCCTTCCGAAGAGGTACAGGTCGCCCTCAATGACAGCATCGCGCTGATAGTCACGGCCGGCGCAGAACGGGCTGCCCAGCGTGCCTCCGAGTCGTGGGGCTCGACGGCGGCCGGAGCGGCGCTGCTCCCGCGCTCAACAACACCGCTCGACCAGGCGTCCTCCGGACTTCGAACGACTGCTGCGGAGCACATCCGGGGGTGGCAGCGCCGCGTTCTGGAGCTGGTATCCGCCGAGGGGGCAGACAAGCGCACGACCGGAAGGATCCTGTCATTCGGCGTCAACGGCATCGGGTCCGCCTTGATGGTTGCGCTCTTCGCCCAGACGGGCGGCCTCACGGGTGGAGAGGTCGCCATCGCCGGGGGCACAGCCGCACTCAGTCACAAGGTTCTGGAAGCACTGTTCGGGGACCAAGCCGTGCGCGAACTGACGGCCACAGCCCGAGCCGACCTGGTAACTCGGATCGATGAACTACTCGCCATCGAAGCGGATCGGTTCCGGCGGATAGTCGCAGACGAAGCTCCCAGCAAGGAAGATGCAGAAGCTCTTACCGAGGCCGCCCGCGCGGTTCAAGCGGCGCGAGCGTGAAGACCTTGCTCCGGCGCGGAACGCGCTCGCTCGAGGAACGACTGACCGCGCTGGCGGACGTGCTCGAGCTGGGGAACGGCAGGCTGCCCGAGCACGAGATGAGCCCCGCCAGGGATCTGTTCGATCGCGCGGGGGAAAGGCTGACCTTCGGCCTCAGCAACACCGTGGTTGCCCTGGCCGGTGCGACTGGAAGCGGGAAATCCTCGATCTTCAATGCTCTCGCAGGCGACGCACTGTCGGATGTGGGGGTACGCAGGCCCACCACCGGCGTGGCTCACGCATGCGTTTGGGGCGAGGCTTCCGCCGACGAACTGCTGGGATGGCTTGCGGTACCGAGACGGCATCGAATACAGGCCAAGGGAGGGACCCTGGACGGACTCGTGCTCCTGGACCTCCCCGACCACGATTCGACCGAGGTCGCCCATCGTTTCGAAGTCGACCGCCTGGTCGAGGTCGTCGACATGCTCGTGTGGGTTCTCGATCCCCAGAAGTACGCCGACGCC
>JALZJQ010000040.1 GCA_030859685.1 Actinomycetota bacterium
CCGCGAGAGGTAGCTCAACCACTTTCGCATCTACTTCAAAGTTGGGCGTGGGCATCGCCACAATTGTTCTATGGACCCAACCATTCGCGCGACATCCGGTACCCACGGCCGTCTGGAGGATGCCCTCGACAGTTGCGCACCTCCCGGGAGCAACCTGCTCTCGATCGGCTAGAGCAAGGTGAGCTGGCTCGCCTGGTCTCTCACGGGGGCTGTACGTCCCTCGGCGCGCTGACCCCGTCGGGGTGCGCCACGGGGCCGCACGGGCATTTCGGCTACCAACTCTCGCACCTGCGACGTGACCGCGTCACGCGTTCCTTGTGCGGCGTAGGAGGATCGACCGTACATTGCCTCGTAGCGCGTCACGAACTCCGGGTACGCGCTTTGGAGCCAGTCCATGTAGACCTCCTTCACCTTCGGGCGCAGGTGCAGAAGGATCGGAGTGATGTGTGTCGCCCCGGCGTCGGCGGCCGCCCTCACGACCTCGCGCAGCTGTTCGATACCGTCACTGATGCCGGGCAGGATCGGGGCGACCATCACGCCGCATGGGATGCCGGCAGCGTTGAGCTTTGCCACCGCTTCCATCCGCTTGCGAGGATGCGGGGTGCCGGGCTCGCTGATTCTCCACGCATCCTCGTCCAGTGTGCCGATAGAGAAAGCCGTGGCAACGTCGGTGACTTCCGCGGCGGCGATCAGAAGATCGAGGTCGCGCAGGATAAGCGTCCCCTTCGTGAGGATCGAGAACGGGTTCCGGTACTCGGTCAAGGTCGAGATGATCCCCGTCATCAACTTGTACCGACCCTCCGCACGCTGGTAGGGGTCGGTGGCCGTGCCCATCGCGATGTGTTCGCCCTTCCACCGCTTCGCCCGCAGCTGACGTCGGAGGACATCCGGCGCGTTCACCTTCACGACAATCTTCGTCTCGAAGTCCACGCCGGCGTTCATGTCGAGGAACGTGTGAGTGGAGCGAGCGAAGCAATTGTGACTCACCACTCCATCGGCGATGAAGTTACCGGTACCCGTGGTGATGTCATACAAGGGCATTTCGATACCCAACTCCTCGATCTTGCTGATGTTCAAACGGCTCTTGGACTTCACCGCCTGGCCATGGATCGTCCTCTTGCGAGTCGTGGCGGGTTCAACTGTGTGGAAGAACCTGAGATGCTCCTGCAACCCTCCCAGGAGTCTCACCACCGTCACCGGAAGTCGCACGTTCGTTGAACTCTTGTTCACCTTAAGCTCGAGGACGAAGGTGAACCCGAACCTTCGCATGCACTGCTCGATCCGATCGATGATGGACCGGTCGCAGTTCGCGATGCGCATGATGCCCCGGTTGTAGCTGCCCTCCGCATCGAAGATCCCGCCAAGGAAACCCCTGCACCACTCATCCGTGGCTTCTTCTGGCCAAGAGATGATGGCCCCGATGGATTCGATGTTTGCTCGCTTCGAGGTACGGATCGCCGTTATGGCAGCGTGAGTGCCAACTGCGGGTGAGAAGGCGAACTCCTGAGTTAGGACGCCGAAGTCGGCTAAGTACTTCCTGGCCCTATTGAGTGGCTCGAGATCCTTCAGCGCCAAACGAAACCGGTGGACATCGCCCAACGTTCTTCCGGGACGGACGTAAGAGTAGGAGCCCAGGTGGCCGTCCCCCCGGATCAATCCGCAGAGGTATCCGATGCGATAGTCATCGTCGAACTTCGGTCCCGCGGCGAAATGCCCCGTGCCCATCAAGGAGTTATTGAGCGTCAGATGGGGGCGTTGATCCGGACCTTGTTCCCTGCCCGTCACGAACTTCCATCCCCGGTTGCTGAGGAACCTGTGATCCGCGCTAGCGACGAGTCTCGTGCCGTCTTCAAGCACGATCATGTAGGCAGGCTTGATCGTCTGCCAATGGTCCAGAACCTCGGTTGGGACGTACCTGAGGTAGGCGCCACGCCTCTCGACCCCGTAGACCACGTCACCGACACGAACGTCTCGGAGCGGCCTCTGCCGGCCATCGGCCATGAAAATCGGGGTGTCCCCCGCCAGGCAGTAGGAACAGCCATGAGAGCAACCCCGGTAGGGATTGATCGTCCAATTGAACGGGAGGTAGGTGCCGGGCACGTGGTTGATGACCGTCTTGGCCTCGACCTCGATGAACTCGATCCCACGGAAGTGCGGGGTATCGAAGGTGGTTCGCCTGAGCTCGAAAAGTCGCTCCGCCATGGTGGCGAGTATAGAACGTATGTTCGATAGTGGCCAGAGGCCACCCCCCGCCCCTAGTTCTGGGGGAAGCCCAGGTTCACGCCCCGGAGGCTGGGGTCCGGCCAGCGGCTCGTTACGACCTTGCCCCTCGTGTAGAAGTGCACTCCCTCCCGTCCATGGACGTGAGAGTCCCCGAAAAGCGAGTCTTTCCAGCCGCCGAACGAGAAGAACGCCATCGGGACCGGGATCGGGACGTTGACCCCCACCATGCCGACCTCGACCTCGTGTTGGAACTTCCGCGCAGCCCCTCCATCATTCGTGAAGATCGCGGTGCCGTTCCCGTACGGGTTGGCGTTGAGTAGCCGGATCGCCTCGTCGTAGCTTTCGGTGCGGACCATCACCAGCACCGGACCGAAGATCTCGTCCTTATAGATCGACATCTCCGGCCGGACGTGATCGAAGAGACACGGGCCGAGGAAGAAGCCGTCCTCGTGGTCTTGCACTTTGATGTCGCGCCCGTCGATCGCGAGGTCTGCACCCTCGCGCAATCCCGCTTCGACGTAGGACATGACCTTGTCTCGATGCTGTCCTGTTACCAGGGGGCCCATCTCGGCTCCGGGGTCGGAACCGGGGCCCACTGTCAGCCCAGTGACGCGTTCGTGCACCTTCTCTCGCAACGCGTCCCCTGCATCGCCCACCGCAACGACGGCCGAGATCGCCATGCAGCGCTGACCGGCGGATCCGAAAGCGGCTCCCACTACGGAATCGGCCGCGAGATCCATGTCCGCGTCGGGGAGCACGAGCATGTGGTTCTTGGCGCCACCGAGAGCCTGCACTCGCTTTCCTCTCGAGGCGGCGGTCTCGTAGATGTAGCGGGCAACCGGCGTTGAACCGACCGAGCTGATTGCGGCCACGTCCGGATGCTCGAGCAACCGGTCGACGGCGACCTTGTCGCCATGGATGACATTGAGTACTCCGTCGGGCAGCCCGGCCTCCTTGAAGAGGGCGGCCATGAAGTTCGCTGCGGACGGATCCTTCTCGGATGGCTTCAGGACGAAGGTGTTACCGCACGCTATCGCGACCGGGTACATCCACATCGGAACCATGGCGGGAAAATTGAACGGCGTGATGCCCGCCACGACTCCGACTGGCTGCCGGATCGAGTAACTATCGACGTTCTTCGAGACGTTCTCCGAGAACTCGCCCTTCAACAGATGCGGGATACCGCACGCGAACTCAACGACTTCCTGGCCGCGCGCCACCTCACCGGCCGCATCGGACAGAACCTTGCCGTGTTCGCTGGTGATGATGCCCGCCAGCTCGTCTTTGTTCTCTTCGAGCAGCTCGCGAAAAAAGAAGAAGATGCGCGCCCGCTGAGCGAGGGGCACTTCCCTCCATGTCTCGAAAGCCCGATGAGCAGAGGCGACCGCAAGATCCACTTCTCCTGCGGTCGCGAGCGCCACCTGCGCGGTTACTTCGCCGGTAGCGGGGTTATAGACATCGCCGAGACGCTTTGCTTCGTCCCCGTGCTCGTGGCCGTCGACCCAGTGACCGATCCGCTTCATCGATCCGCTCCCTGAACCACTTCACACGCCTCGCTCATGATGGCAAGAGCCCGGTCGGCTTCCTCGAGCGTGACGGTCATCGGCGGAGCCATCCGGACGACACTGCCGTAGACGCCCCCCTTGCCGATCAAGAGACCTCGCTTTCGAGTCTCTTCCATCAAACCCGCAGTCGCTTCGAGGTTCGGGACCTTCTCCGTTCCGGGCTTCACGAGCTCGACGCCGATCATCAGCCCTTTCCCCCGCACGTCGCCGATCATCGGAAACCTCTCCTGCAAGTCCCTCAGGCCTCCGATCAGGTGCTCGCCAACCTTCTTGGCGTTCGTCTGCAGATCGTGATCCAGCGCGTACTTCAGGTTCGCCAGCGCGCCGGCAGTCGACAGCGGGTTGCCTCCGAAAGTCGAGATCGAGTTCGCGTTGACGGAATCCATGATGTCGGCGCGGGCGATCACGCCTCCGATCGACAGTCCGTTCCCGATCCCCTTCGCGAAAGTGATGATGTCCGGGGTCACGTCGTGCGCCTGGATCCCCCAGAAGTGATCGCCGGTGCGCCCCCATCCCGTCTGGACCTCGTCCGAGATGAATGGGATCTCGTATTCATCCAGGATGGCCTTCATCGGAGCGAAGAATCCGTCGGGTGGAGTAAGGAAACCGCCCACCCCTTGGATCGGTTCGGCGATCATGCACGCCACGTCTCCGGCGGTGGTGGTCTCGATGATGCTGCGTAGATCGTCGGCGCAGGCGGCGATGAAATCCGCATCGCTCAGATGCCTGAATGGGCTGCGGTAGCGGTAGCCATTGTGGACGTAGCTGACCTGGACGGGCGACAAGCTCGAAGCGGACCATCCGCGGATACCCGTCACGGATACGGCCGTGAAGGAGCGCCCGTGGTAGCTGTTGCGCAGCGAGAGGATCTGGTTCGACCGCCGATAGGTGGTGGCGAGCAGCAGCGCAGCCTCGTTGGCTTCAGTTCCAGATGTCGCGAAGAAGACCTTGGCATCTTCCATCGGCGCCAGCTCCACCATCTTCTCTGCGAGCTCGACGGCGGGCTCGATCAGATACAGCGTCGAGGAGTGCATGATCTTCCCCGCCTGCTCCCGAACGGCCTCCACGACCTCCGGTAAGGCATGCGCGGTCATCGTCGTCAGGATGCCCCCGAAGAAATCCAGATAGCGACGGCCCTCCGAATCCCATACGTCCCGTCCCTCACCACGCTCCAGAGCGATCGGCTCGTCGTAGTAGAGCGCCACCCAGGACGGCATGACCGCCCGATGACGATCGATCAGGGATGGAGTTTCACTCATGTCTGTCACCTCGTGATGGCTCGCCGACGATCGGACCTCCAGGGGCCACGAAACGCTTCACGTTCAACCTATCCCGCCCTCCGGGACGCCCCCTTGTCCGTTCTGGCGAACGCCGTAAGCCTCGTTGGACACGCACACCGCAATGAGAAGCGCCGGCCACAGGGACCGGCGCTTCATGTCGAACGATGCCTCTTTGAAGCTAGACCCGGTCTTGCTTGACCTCGCCTCGCCACTCACCCGTCTCCGAGTCACGCTTCTCGATGAAACCCTTGAACTTCTTGAGGTCGCCTTTGACTCGGCTCTTCACGAGACCGAGCGCGTCGGCAGCCTTCTCTTTGAAGTCCTCGGGCTCGAACTCCATCTGAAGCATCACCCGGGACTGGCCGTCATCGATGCGGTGGAACGTTACGACGCCTGCGTGCAGTGCGCCCCCGGTGCTGGTCCACGCGATGCGCTCGTCAGGGCTCTGCTGCGTAATCTTGGCTTCCCACTCGCGCTTCTGGCCGGCGATCTCTGCAACCCAGTAGAGACGTTGGTCGTCGAGCTGGCGGACCTCTTGGACGCCTCCCATGAACTGCGGGAAGGTCTCGAACTGCGTCCACTGGTTGTATGCAGTGCTGACGGGAACCTGAACGTCGATCGACTCTTCTATTATCGACATGGAACCTCCTCATACATCGAATATTCCTTCTTCGAGTACTTACCCAGATCACCCGGATGGGACACCCTCTCCGGCCGCAGGGGGCTCGCTTAGCTCGGGTAGATAAGAGCGGCGCGTATCCGTGCGGCGTCGGCCGGCGAAAGCCATCTCTGGATCGAGTCCGCGACCCTTTCCGCGGTCACCGGGTCGCCGGCCGCCTGTAAGGCCAGCACCGTTTTGAACACAAAGCTCCGATACTCCGCGGGTACCGGCAGCCCCGCGGCCGTCCCCTTCTCTCGCCACTCCTCCTCGAGCTCTCGGATCCCGGCCTCATCCCACCAGGGTTTCGGTGGCGGGGCCTTCACGGTCGAGCTCCGTAGTGGGACGACGTTCACAGGCTTGGATCCCGGTCGCCTCCAACCCGGGGCCTCGTGAAGGTCGGGCTCGAACACGATCCTTCTTTCGTTCAGATCCTCGAGGGCAGGGGTATCCCCAACATGCAGAACGAGTCGTAGCCATCGACCGTCGGGGTCTGGCATATTCCCGGCCCTCTTGAACGCGAGTGCCTCCTCGATGCTGAGCGCAACGGCCCCCGATGGGGGCAGCGCGCTTTCAGGACGGCGGAACCGAGCCAGCTCGCGCTCCAACTCAGATGTGCTCATCAGGTACCAACCTTCTTCGAGCAACGGCCCGGTCACATCGCGATGCTCTGGCGAGCCAACGACGCGCGTCTCCAGGAACCCCCAGAACATGAGCGAGATGCCCGCCAGCAGCCCGATCGAAAAAGGCCACCCCTCCCCGTAGAAGGCGAAGCCGCTTCCTAGGGCAACAACGAACGTGCCTGCCGCGATCAACAGGTTGGCCCTCGCGATCCTGCGTAGGCGCTCGGCACCTTGCCGGCGGAGGCGCCACGAGGACAACAACGCGCCCCCGACGACGACGACGAAGCCCACGAAGGAGTAGTACCGAGCCATCATCCGGACCGCTTCGGGCATAACCGCCGAACCGTGGGGGATGTCATGACCCGCAAGTTCCGCGCCGGCGCGAGGAAGAAGCGGAGTCGAGAAAACGGTCACGAGCGCCAGCACGGAGAACGCAACGACAACGACGGTCGCAACGTTCGCCCACCGCCGCGGCGCCAATAGATACGTCGTGCCGAGACCCAGAACGGGCACATTGATGATGGCCCCGAATAGGTAGTAGGTCCGGAACGAACCGCTGTTCCACCCGGCGAGCAAGCCAGCGGCTGCTGCCAGGGATGCGATCCCGAACATTGCGAGCGCCGCAGCCCAGGCGATCTGATGACATTTGCGCCGGGCCCACCATTCGCGCGCCAAGATCCAGCCGAAGATGCCGCTGACCCCTGCCGCGGCCAGGGGGAACACCCACATCGTTGCGCCTCCAAAGGATCTCGATGCCAATGCTGAGCCGGGCCCACGATAGCGGGCAAGTGACCGGAGCTCAGCCCCGCTTGCGCGACGCGGAGGTGAGGGCGGAGGCGATCAGCCAGGCGAGGGTGGCCGCCCCGATCGGAAGCCCGATACCCAGCACCCACTGGAGCCACCCGGGCATCTCGAACGTGATCACGAACATCGCAGCCAGTGCGAACGTGCCGATCAAAGCTGCGAAAGCTATGAGAGCCGCGAAACCCCACCGCGCCACAGACGCCCCGGTTACGTCCTCTTTTGGTCTTTCTCTGTCCATCGCAGTCACCTCTCACACCATTGTGGCTCGCGCGGGCACTTATAGGACGTTTTCGCGTCTTGATTCGTTTCCTACCCCCCGAGATCACAGAACGGGTCCTCGTCGAGGGCGGGGTGACGCTCCAGCGGGGGGAGCCGTAGTATCCCGAAGCACGGGGAAGCTACTCAGAGGGGGCGGTCATGCAGCGAGCACATCTGGTGATGCTATGTGTTGTCGGGCTTGCGGTCGGGCTGATGGGACCAGGCGGACCCGCCGGAGGGAAGGCCCTGAGCGCGGAGCCAGGCTCGGGGACGGCCACAGCCAAGGATGAGGGCTCCGTATCCCTCTCCTACGAGGGGGAGGTGCCTCCCGGAACCGGCTCGCCCACTGAGACGTGCGAGCAAGATGTCAACGCCGATATCTTCGTACTTGAAGTCAAAGGTACGGGTGGCAACTTCTATTCGACCCATAACGCGCAGCTGGTGGCACGGATCGACTGGGACCCTGCGACGCCGACCGTGGTCACTAACGATCTGGCCCTCCTGGTCCGCAAGGGAGGTCAGACACTCGGTTCCTCGGACGGCGGCGAGGCCCGGGAAACCGTCCTGATCCAGAACCCCGAGCCCGGGACCTACCGGATCGTAGCGTGTGCGTTCTCGAACGCCACTCCACAGCCTTACCTCGGGAAGATCTTCTTGAACTCCACTTCGAAAGCGTCCGAGAGGTTGCCCAGAAAGAGCCCTTCGCGCGGCCTCAGGTTCATGCCGATCGTGACCGTCGATCCACAGAGGGATGTAGCGGAGCCGTCATTACGTATCGATAAGGCTGGAAACCTCTACACATGCGGCCCGTTCGGCGCGTCGCGCACCGCCGACTACGCACAGAAGTCCGAAGACGGTGGGGACACCTTCCGCGTCCTGGGCGAGCCTCCCGAGGGACGGATCGCGATCTCGGGTGGCGGCGACTGTGAGATCGCGGTGTCCCCGAAGAAGAACGATCAAGGTCACTACAACCTTGCTTATACCGGGTTGGAGGCCCTGTTGAACTTCTCCACCGGTAGGTCGGTGGACGGCGGGCGGACCTTCGAATCGTCCCCTTCATCGGCGGCCGTGCCACTGGTCGACCGGCAATGGTTGGAAGCTCACGGTGCGAACGAGGTTTACCTCTTCTACAACCAGATTCCATTCGGCGGGACGCTGCAGCGGTCCACCGATGGGGGGCTCACCTACGCGCCGGCATCGAGCCAGGGGAACGCCGCTCCTAATATCTACCGACCTGGCAACATCGTCATCGATCACAACCCAGCGCGAAACCCGGACGATCGGCCCAACGAAACCATCTACATCGCCTACACCCTCGACAACAAGGTCAAGATCGCAAGGAGCACGGACCAGGGCCAGACATTCGAGCGGTTCACCGCTGCGGTTGCCAAGGGAAATCCTTCGAACCTGTTTCCTTCCTTGACCATCGACAAGCAGGGCACCCTTTACGTCGCCTGGACCGAGAAAGGTTCCTTCAACACCTACTACGCCTACTCGAAGCGCCACGCCGTCACGAAGTCATGGTCGAACAAGCGCCTCGTCAATCGCAGGGGGGTATCGAGCACGGTTATGCCTTGGATCGAGGCCGGAAGTCCGGGGCGCGTTGCGGTGTCGTTCTACTGCAGCGCGGTGGACGGCAACGTGGAGGTCGGGGGCCAGGATGGATTCAAGGGTCCGTGGCATGTCTGTGTCAACCAGAGCCAGAATGCTCTGAGCCGTAGACCCGATTTCAGCCAGGTTCGCGCGACGCATCACCCGATCCACTGGGACTCGATCTGTCTCTCCGGACTGGGTTGTAGCGTGACCAATGGGGACCGCACACTGTTGGACTTCTTCCAGCTTCGCCCCGACCCGCGCACCGGCCGGTTGTTCGTTGTCTTCAACGAGTCGAACAAGAAACCACGTGCGGACGCCGGCCTCATAGCGATCGTCACGCTGGTCAAGCAAAAGAGCGGGCCGAGTCTGTTCAAGAGCGTCGGCAGGGTCAAACGTGATCGAAGAGGCATCGTTCGATCTGCCTCTCGTGATCGCAAGGACGACGCACGTTTCGACTTCTCGAGTTTGGGACCCCCGCCACCGCGCAGGGACAACGTCGATAGCCTGGACATACGCAAGCTTTCTCTCAAGCCCACCAGGATCATGCGGGGCGGCGAGCGCCGGCGCGCGATCGCGATGAAACTGAAGATCCGCGGCGAGCTAACCGAGGCAGCCCTCACCCAGACCCTGCTCGAGATGGAATCCCAGGAATTGAAATTCGTCGTTCGTTGGTTCTCCGCATACCGGCCTGACTACGTCGTTGCGAACTGGAGGCCTGGGATCGGATTCGAGTTCTTCGAGGGCAACCTCGCGCGGGAGGTCACCGCGGACGGGAAGCTGGAGATCTATCCCGCCCCGGCCAACGGACGGCGTGCGATACCCGGCCACGTGGACCTTCAGGAGCGCACGATCACGATGAAGATGCCCTATCTCGGTACCCAGGACTTCGACCTCGGTCGCAACCTCAAGGCGAAGCCCACGATCGGCCCGGCCCGGCCGGGCGACAAGATCTTCGAGGTCACCGCCTTCACCTTCGGGCGCCCCAACGTTCAGTCCGCAGCACTCGATTACTACAACCAGGCCGACTCGACGGCTTCGTTCGACTACAGGTTACGGAGGTAGGCAGGGGGATTGGCGAAGGAGCCACCCGCCCTCCGGCTGAGCTGGAAGCAGGTTCTCGCCTGGCGGGTCGAACGTCACCACCTAGGGGAACGAGCCGGCGCTGGGAGCATGCTGCGGGTGGTGGCCCGCATCTGCGGCCTACACGCGCAACTCATGTCGTCGGCGGAGTTGTCCGCGTGGGCGCGTGTCGAGGGCCTTGAACGGGAAGAGGTCCAGCGAGCGCTCTGGGAGGAGCGTTCGCTGGTCAAGACCTGGGCGATGCGTGGGACGCTCCACCTCCTCCCCTCAGACGAGTTCGCCCTGTGGCAAGCGGCTCTGAGCACGTACGACCACTTCCTCAAAGGGGCTTGGCTACGGGCGTCCGGCATGTCGCAACCCGAGTTAGAGACGCTCATAGAAGCCATCGGCAGCGTCTTGGACGGAGAGACATTGGCCCGCGAGGAACTGGCGCGTCGCGTGGGCCGGCGAGTCGGCTCGGAGGATCTCCCCGCCCGGCTGGCGGGGAGCTGGGGATCGATGTTGAAGCCTGCCGCCTTCAGGGGCAAGCTCTGCTTCGCTCCAAGTGCCGGCCGCAATGTTCGCTTCACTCACCCGGGGTCATGGCTATCTGCGGCGCAGCCGGTCGAGCCCGCAGAAGCAGTGGGAGAAATCACTCGACGCTATCTCGGTGCATACGGACCGGCCACCCGGGAGGATTTCGCCCGGTGGTGGGCTGGTCTCTCTCCGGCCGGGGCCCTCAAGGCGTTCAAAGCTCTCGGCGCTGACGCGCTGCCGGTCCATGTCGAGGGGGCTGAGAGCTGGATGCTGGCAGAGCAGCTAGAAGACGTGACCGAGGCGACGCCGCAGAAGAACGTTTCTCTGTTGCCGGCCTTCGACCCGTATGTGATCGGGGCCCCGCGCGGCCAAGCGAGCATCCTCGCCGCCGAAGCGAAGACCCGCGTATACCGAGCCCAAGGTTGGATCTCACCCGTCGTCCTCGTGAACGGGAGGATCGTTGGGATCTGGAAGCACGAGAAGAAGAGCACCCGCATCGAGGTCGCCGTGGACCTCTTCGAAAAGGTTCCGGCATGGGTACGTCGGGAGGTCAAGCGAGAAACCGAGCGTCTCGCGATCTTCCTGGGCGGAGAACCGCTCCTGAAGATCGAGGGCTAGCAGCTAGCCGGCCCGCTCAGACGAGTTCCTTCAGATGTCGTCGAAGGATCTTGCCTGAAGGGGACTTCGGGATCTCCTCGACGAACCGAACACCATGCAGCCGCTTGTGTGGCGCTACTCGAGCCGCAACGAATCCGAGGATGTCCCGCTGGTCCCTCGGCCCCGCCGTCATGACGATGAAAGCGACCGGAACCTCCCCCGCCTCTTCGTCGAATGCCGCAACGACGGCTGCATCGCCGACATTCGGGTGCGTGAGCAGCAACGCCTCCAGCTCCGCCGGGGCGACCTGAAATCCCTTGTATTTGATGAGCTCCTTGAGACGATCGACCACGGTGAAGTAACCATCGCTGTCGGCGCGGGCGAGATCACCCGTATGAAGCCATCCCTCGGGGTCGATCATCGCGGAAGTCGCAACCGGGTCGTTCAGGTAGCCACGCATGACCTGCGGGCCCCGGATGAACAACTCACCGGCCTCATCGGTACCGAGGTCGGCCCCGGTCGAAACGTCCACCACGCGGGCCTGGGTCCCGGCGAGAAGCGGGCCTATCGACCCGGGCTTGTTGATCGCCGGTGCCTCCGGGGTGCAGTGCGTGACCGGGCTCGCCTCCGTGAGACCGTAGCCTTGCACCACACGACAATCCAGACGTCGTGCACACGCTTCGGCGAGATCGCTGCCCAGCGGGGCGGCTCCGGACATGATCACTTTCAGGTTGCTGAGGTCGAAATCGCCGACACGAGGATCTTTCGCCAGGGCCAGGATGATGGGTGGCACCAGAGGCGCGCGCGTGACGCGGTAGGTCTCGAGGATCCTCAGGAAGCTCTCGAGATCGAAGCGGGGCATCGTGACCACCGTGGCTCCATTACGCAGTGCAAGGCTCATCACCACGGTCATCCCGTAAATATGAAAGAACGGCAGTATCCCGAGTATCACGTCCTTCGGCACGACGCGATGGGACAAACACACTTGCGACACGTTCGCGACCAAGTTGTGATGCGTCAGCATCACGCCCTTTGGCAGACCCGTCGTTCCGCTCGAATACGGCAACACGAGCAGGTCTCCGTGGGGATCGATAGCAACGTCGGGAGGAAGGCCGCCCGGGATAGCCGATCGCTCGAACGAGGTCGCGCCCGGGGCCTCCCCGAGTACGAAAACCTCATGGACAGCCGAATCCCCGGTCGCTTCGAGCGCGCGATCGAGGCACTCGGGGACGGTGAGAAGCCAGCGCGCCCGGGCATCTCGCAGCTGGTAACCGACCTCGGACGGCTTGTAGAGCGGATTGATCGGCGTGATGATCCCTCCCAGCATCGCGACCGCGAGGAAGCCCACTGCGTACTCGGGTGAGTTCGGACAGAAGACCGCAAACACGTCACCCTTCCGGAATCCCCGCGCCGACAGACCGGCCGCTACGGCTCGAGCGGTATCGGACAGTTCCCCATAGGTGATGGTCCGCCCGCTCGGCCCGTCGATGATCGCCCCCTTGTCTCCCCGATCCGCCGCGTGCTCCAGGACGAACGGCGAGAATGGGGCCTCGGGGACGTCGACCTGAGGGAAGGGACTCTCGAATATCACCTTGGCATTATCCGACGATGGTCGAAGGCGCGCGGCTCGCAGTTACGTATCGAACCCCTAGTTACCGAGAGATGTGTAGCGAGAGCGTTGCCGGACCTGTGGATCCGACCGACGAAGGACCTTCGCAAGCCGGTCTGGGAAGTTGGTGATGATGCCGTCGACACCCACCTGGACCGCGCGCAACAGGTCGTCGAACTCGTTCACCGTGTACGCGTAGAAGCCGAGTCCGGCTTCGTGAGCCTCAGTAACGAGACTCGGATCGAGATTGTCTCGCCACAAGCCCACGGCCTCTGCGTAGCCTGCCGCTCGTCGAAGCTCGGCCACCCCGCATGGGCCGGTGAGGTCGAAAAGCTGCATGAGTTGAGGGCGATCGGTGGAGGAGCGGATCTCCAGCAAGCTGCGTGAGCAGAATGATGCGACCGTCAAGGGGTGCTTCGAACGGATCGCATCACCGAGCCCGTGCTCCTCGAGAACTTGGATGAGGCGTGGAACCATCGCGGGCGAAGACGAGGGATCTTTCAG
Organism: Actinomycetota bacterium; assembly: GCA_030859685.1. GTDB lineage: Bacteria > Actinomycetota > CADDZG01 > CADDZG01 > WHSQ01 > JACCXF01. The sequence continues at coordinate 13,314 of JALZJQ010000040.1, forward strand.
ATCGATAAGAAGCCCAACCGATCCGCTATAACGAACGAGGATCTCTTCAAGGGTGGGGACTCCCTCACGCTCGTATTCTTCCCGAGCGTGCCACGGAAAGCGGTGGTTGAACCATGACCCCGCCGAGAGCCCTTTGACCCGCTCCAGGGTCGCCTCAGCCACCAGAGCTCGGTCCCTGCTCGGTCGCGTCGTCCGCCCAAGCTGCGGGTCATGAAAAGCCAGGAGAGAACCGTCCGCGCTCATCCGCAGGTCGAACTCGATGACGTCGGCCCCCAGTTGGATGCCGGCATCGAATGCCGCCATCGTGTTCTCGGGGGCGTAACCCGAGGCCCCACGGTGTGCAACGTTGACGACCTTTTTCGCGACCACGAGCTGAGGAAGCCATAGAGACCTGAACTCGCTGCGGCATCGGCACGCTGGGCCCGTGAACTCTCGTTCACATTCTCTTCACGTTGCTTGCTTATCTTCCGTCCGGATGAAAGATCTTCCCCGCGCACCGGAACGGCGCTACCTGAACCGAGAGCTGTCCTCGCTGGATTTCAACGCGCGCATCCTCGCCCTGGCAGAGGACGAGTCCTTGCCTCTTCTCGAGCGAGCAAAGTTCCTGGCGATCTTCGCCGGCAACCTCGATGAGTTCTACATGGTCAGGGTGGGAGGGTTGAAGCGACAGGCGGCTGCCAAGTCCAGCTATCGGTCCGCTGACGGATTGAGTGCGCTGGCACAGCTCGATGCTGTTTCCGCTAAAGCCGCTCCACTCGTCGAGCGCCAGTCGCGCATCTTCGTGGACGATCTACTGCCAAGTCTGGGACGCGCCGGCCTCCAGGTCGTCCGGTGGAAAGACCTGAGCGAGGACCATAGGCACGATCTGGACACCCTTTTCAGAGAACGCATGTTCCCTGTGGTCACACCGCTGGCGGTCGACCCTGGTCATCCCTTTCCCTACATCTCGAATCTGTCTTTGAACCTCGCCGTGCTGGTCAGGGATCCGGGGGCCGACCGGCATCACTTCGCGCGAGTGAAGGTTCCGCCCCTGCTCCCTCGCTTCGTCAGCGTTTCGAACCACGAGCTGTTCGTTCCCCTGGAGGACATCATCGCTGCCAATCTCGAGCGGCTCTTTCCCGGGATGGAGATCGTCGAGCACCACGCCTTCCGAGTAACGCGGAACGCGGACCTGGAGGTCAACGATGATGGCGCCGAGGACCTCCTTCAGGCTCTGGAGGACGAGTTACGGAGACGGCGATTCAGTCCGGCCGTAAGGCTGGAGATCGAATCCAGCATGCCGTCACGCATCCTCGAACTCTTGAAGCGCGAACTCCAGGTGGAAGACGAGGACGTCCACAAGCTTTCTGGCCCCCTCGACGTCGCCGGTCTCTGGGAGCTCTACAGGCTGGATCGGCCTGATCTCAAGGACGAGCCCTTCCAGCCTGTCACGCATCCGGAACTGCCCTCTGCCGAGGAGTCCGCTACCGATATCTTCGAGATCCTGCACGAGCGCGACATACTCATCCACCACCCTTACGAGTCGTTCAACACCAGCTTTCAGCGGTTCATCGAGCAAGCATCGGTTGACCCGAACGTTCTCGCCATCAAGCAAACCCTCTATCGCACCTCAGGCGAGAGCCCGATCGTCCAAACTCTTGCCGAAGCCGCCAAGGCCGGAAAGCAGGTCGTGGTCCTGGTCGAGATCAAGGCGCGTTTCGACGAGGAAGCCAACATCAACTGGGCTCGAACGTTAGAACAGGCAGGTTGTCATGTCGTCTACGGCCTGGTGGGCCTCAAGACGCACGGCAAGCTCTGCCTGGTGGTCCAGCGGGATGGGGATCACCTTCGACGGTACGTCCACGTCGGTACGGGGAACTACAACACGAAGACGGCTCGTCTGTACGAGGATCTCGCCCTCCTGACGTCAGATTCAGATGTGGGGGCCGACGTCAGCGATCTCTTCAACTATCTCACCGGCTACTCGCGTCAAACCGGATACCGGAACCTCATAGTTGCCCCGCACGACATGCGGGAGCGCATCGTCGAGATGATCGAGCGAGAAACCAAGCTTGCGGAGTCTGGAGAACCAACTCATATCTCGATCAAGGTCAATAGCCTGGTGGATGGCCGCATCGTCGATGCCCTCTACGGTGCTTCAGAAGCCGGAGTTGAAGTGGACCTGCTCGTGCGTGGCATCTGCGCCGCTCGGCCGGGAGTGAAGGGCCTTAGCGAGAACATCAGCGTTCGTAGCATCCTCGGCCGATACCTCGAACATTCCCGGATCTTCTACTTCCTGAACCGTGGGGACGAGGACGTCTACATCGGCAGCGCCGACGTAATGCCACGCAATCTCGATCGTCGGGTTGAGATCCTGGTGAAGGTGTGCCGAGCAGAGCAGAAACAACGGATCAAGTCGTTGTTGCAACTTGCTCTCGCCGACAACACCTTCACCTGGGTGATGGATGGAGACGGAAGATGGACGCGGCTCTCGCCCGGAGGAGATGAACCTTTCAGCTACCAACAGCATCTGATGAGGGTGGCGGAAGATCCAGTCAATGTTTGAGACAAGCTTGAAGTTTGCTCTTCATCCATCATTCGTCCTGCCCGACCTCTCCGGGCTGAATGGGGTAACGGAAGTCGAAGAGCTTCCGGTCCAGGAATCCGCTTCCACCTACTTCGACACGAGAGACCTTCGACTGGCGCGAAGCGGGGCCATCCTGCGCTTCACCGAGCCTCTGTCGGGCGATCCCCCTGCCTGGCGACTGTCTCTTCCCGAGATCGAGGAAGGGGGGCCCAAGGACAAACTCCGATTCGAAGGGCAGCGAGATGAGATCCCGATGGAGGTCAGGGAGTTGACAACAGCCTTCGCTCGGACGGAGGAGGTCGGCGAAAAGAGCGTCCTCCATACGCGTCGACGCCGGTGGGTCTTCAGATCCGTGGGAGATTCGGACGTCGCAGAGATCGTGGACGACGAGGTCTCCATACTCGAGGGCCAGGCGGTGATCGCTCGATATCGGGAGATGTACGTCTCCAGTAAGAAGTCGCATCTGCGGTCCTTCGTGGACGCGCTCCGATCGGCGGGGGCCGCGGTAACGGAACCTCTGCCGAAGTACGTTCGGGCCTTGGGGCCTCAAGCGACGGCCGCGCCGGACGTTCTCGATCCGGGAGCAGTGAAGCCGAGCGATCCCGCTCACCTGGCCATAGAGAAAGCCCTCAGTATCGGAGTCGCCCGGCTGCTGCTCAACGATCCGGGCGCACGGTTAGAGGATCCCGAAGCCGTCCACCAGATGCGAGTCGCAACGCGCCGGTTACGAAGCGACCTCCGCACGTTCGCACCTCTCCTCCATCCCGGGTGGAGCGACGCCCTGGGGATCGAGCTCAGATGGCTCGCCGACGCCTTGGGCCGGGTACGGGACCTGAACGTCTTCGATGAACGGCTGGCTCAGACCGCTCCCGAACTAATGGGTGACCTGGATCCCTTACTGGACGAAGTCCGGCGCCGGCTGGCCATCGCGACCAACGAACTGCGCGGCGTGCTTAACAGCCGTCGTTATCGAAAACTGCTGGAGGAACTGGTCGACGCTGCGCGACACCCGCAGACAACCGAGAACGCCACGGAACCATGTTCCGCATCTCTTCCTCGCCTGATCTCCACGCGCTGGAAGAAGCTTCGGAAGGGTGCCTTGGCTCTCAACGAGCTATCGAGCCCCGATGACTGGCACCGGGTACGGATCGAGGCGAAACGCACCCGCTACGCGGCCGAAGCCGTAGCTCCAAGCCTGGGCAAGAAGTCGAACGCGGCCGATCGCTTTGCCACGAAGGTCGAACAACTTCAGGAGATGCTTGGTCAACAACAAGATGCCCTCGCCGCCGGGCGCTTGACCCGAGAGATAGCGTTACAACGCGAGGGGAAAGAAGCGTTCCACCTCGCGGCTGGGATCGTCATCGCCAGAGAAGAACAAGCCGCGTCGCGAGCTACGGCGAGCTTCGATCGAGTTTGGAAGGCGGTTGATAAGAATAAGCTCCACTCGTGGTTCAGATGAAGTCCCCTCCCCGATACGGGCGGCGGGTGGAGTGTTGTGGCGAGCCGCTGAAAAGACAACGAGTCGTTCTCGACTCGAAGTCGGGCTGATCCACAGACCTCGCTACGACGACTGGAGCCTGCCAAAGGGAAAGCTGCTCCCGGGCGAGTCCGAGATCGATGGAGCTCTGCGGGAAGTCCTAGAAGAGACCGGCTTTCGAGTCAAGCTCGGAAGGCCGCTGGGGGCGATCCGCTACATGAAAGAGTCCGGCAACGGCGTGCGCCCGAAGGTGGTCCGGTACTGGGCCATGGAGGCCGACGCAGGCGCCTTTATCCCCACGCGGGAGGTCGACCAGCTCAGATGGCTCTCGCCCGGCGACGCCCAGAACATGCTGTCGCACGAACGAGATCACGAGGTGCTCGAACGTTTCGTCCGAGGGCCGGCGGTGACCAACTGCGTTCTGCTCGTGCGCCATGCGCTAGCCGGCAAGAGGTCGGAGTGGTCGGAGGACGATCGCCTACGGCCCCTGGATCCAACCGGCTGGCAACAAGCGGAACAACTCGTACGCCTGCTGGCGCGTTTCGAGATCGACCGTCTCGTTTCGGCCGACTATCTGAGGTGCATCCAGACCGTAGATCCCCTCAGCCGTGCCATCGGGATCAAGGTCGAGGAGGAGAAGCTCTTCTCTGAGGAGGGTTACCCCGGCAACGAGGAGGAAGCGGTTTCCATGGTGCGCGCGATGGGAGCGTCCAATCATGTCGTCGCCGTATCCAGTCAGGGTGATGTCATCCCCGACCTCCTCGAACGGCTCGCGCAGCAAGATGACGTGCAGCTTCCCGAACCGCTACCGAACAAGAAGGGGAGCGTGCTCGCCCTCATCTTCGACGGAGCCCAACTGTTCAGCGTCGAGTATTTTCCACCTCCACGTTTGGAGGATTGGAACGACTGATCAGTTGAAGGTGCTGGCGAAGATCTTCTCGAGGACGTAACCCAACACCATGCAGGACGGCCACGTCAGGATCCAGGCCGACACCACTTGGCCCGCAACACCCCACCGAACGGCCGAGAGCCGCTGGGTTGCACCCACGCCCATGATGGAGGACCCGATCGCATGCGTCGTGGAGACTGGGATCCCGAAACGGGAAGCACCGGTGATGATGATGGCGGCTCCAGTCTCTGCGGCGAAACCATGAACGGGCTCGAGCTTCGTCAACCTCAATCCGATCGTCCTGATAACGCGCCATCCCCCCACCATCGTGCCGAAGCCCATCACCAGTGCCGCCGACACGATGACCCACGTGTCGATGGGGAACTCCTCAGGCGCCGGCGCCCCGGGATTCTTGCTCAGGTAGAGCGTCAAGGCGATGATGCCCATCGTCTTCTGTGCATCGTTCGTCCCGTGGCTGAAGGCCATGAAAGCCGCCGAAACGATCTGCGCCTTGCCGAAGACCCGGCGTACCACCCTGGGACGGACCTTCGCGAAAAGCCTATAGATCAGGACCATGATGAACAGCGAGATGAAGAACCCGCCCACCGGGGATGTAACGAGGCCGATCAGAGCCTTTCGAGGTCCCTCTCCGAGCAAGGCGTCAGAGCCACCCGCAGCGAAACCCGCGCCGATAAGTCCGGCAACCAGCGCGTGTGACTCGCTCGAAGGGAGCCCGTAGTACTGGGCACCGAGGGCCCAGAGGGTTGCTCCGAGAACGGCCGCTGCGATCGTTTCGAGGGTGACCAGCTCCGGGTCGACGATGCCGGAGGCGATCGTCTCTGCCACTGCCGTACCCGCCAGGGCCCCAACGAGGTTGAGCGTTCCGGCCATGATCACGGCCGGGAAGGGCCGAAGCACCCGCGTCGACACGACGGTCGCTATCGAATTGGGAGCATCGGTCCACCCGTTCGCGAATTCGAAGGCGTAGGCGATGACGAGGACGAGCCAAACCGGCACCTTCAGCCCTGCTTCAGGACGATTCCCTCGATCGTGTTTGCTACGTCTTCCAAACGATCGATGGCCTGCTCGATTGATTCGATGATGTCCTTGAATTTCAAAACATCCATCGCCTTGTAATCACCCGAGAACAGCTCCGCGATAGTGCGGCGGTAGAACCTGTCCCCATCGTTCTCGAGACGGTTGATCTCGACCCAATAGTCTTCGAGTCCACTCATCTTGCGCAGGCCCGGCATCGCCTCTGCCGTTTTCTCAGCCGCCAGCGCGAGCGTCTCGGCGAGCGAGACCATCTGAGGGAGGGGCTCCTGGATCTTGTGTAGCTGGAGGTATTCGGCAGCAGCCTCGATGTGATCGAGTACATCGTCGAGGTTCGAGCCCAAGGTGTGGATGTCTTCACGGTCAAACGGTGTGAGGAACGTCGTGTTGAGCCGGCGCATGATCTCGTGCGTGATCTCGTCCCCCTCGTGCTCGATATCCACCACCCGCCCGGCTCTCCGTTCCAGATCGGAGTAGTTCCTCAGGAGGTCCAGCAGCTCCTCGGCACCCTGCTTCACCTTCTCGCCCATCTCCTCGAACAGGTCGAAAAAGCTCTCCTCTCGTGGAACCAGCCTGAGACGCATCCCGATCGGCCCTCCAGATGTGAACCCAATGTGAACAAGTCGGCGCAGGATACCGGACGACTTCCAAATCACAAGGGCCGGTGGGAGAGGCTGCCTGACAAAACGTGGCTTGGGCAGGGTCCCTCCCGTATGTTGAGGCACTCGGAAGCAAACCAGGGGGGCACAGGCTGGCAACAGAACAGAGACCTCCGGCGGGATCGTCGGGGGAGGACGATCTCGCACAGCGGCGCTTCGTCACGCGCGCGATATTCACGCTTCTTTTCGGAGCCCTCGGTCTCATTGTCGCCGTCTACCTGGTAACCCGCCTCAAGGGCCTGCTTCTCATCCTGTTGGTCTCGGTGTTCGTCTCGTTCGCTCTCGAGCCGGCGGTCAACTTCCTCGCCCAGCGCGGGTGGCGAAGAGGCGCCGCCACGGGCCTCGTTTTCTTCCTGGCGTTCGCCGCCAGCGTGGTAGCCCTCTTCGTAGTGGGACGGCTCATGGTTGACCAGGTCACCGGTCTCATCGATCGTTCCCCCGAGATAGTCAGCAACGTCGTGGGGTTCCTCAATGACAACTTCGGATTGAACATCGAAAGCGGGAGCCTGCAGGAGCAACTCACCAGCTCCGATAGCCCTCTCCGCAGGTTCGCCCAGAACCTCGCCGGCAGTGCCTTGACTCTGACCCTCTCGGCGGTCGCCGTCATCTTCAATTTCTTCACGGTCGTTCTCTTCTCGTTCTATCTGACGGCCGACGGCCCCAAGGTGCGCCGCTCCATCTGCTCGTTCCTCCCCCCCAGGCGTCAGGTCGAGTTCCTCGAGGGCTGGGAGATAGCGATCGAGAAGACCGGCGTGTATCTCTATTCCCGCGCGCTGTTGGCCGTCATCGCAGCCACCCTCATGTCCGTATTCCTGGCGATCATCGGGGTGCCCTACGCGGTTGCGCTGGGTCTGTGGATGGGCATCACATCGCAGTTCATCCCCACCGTTGGTACCTACATCGGTGGCGCCTTGCCGTTGTTAGTGGCCCTTACGGAAGGGCCCGTGGCTGCTGGCCTAACACTGGCCTTCGTGCTGGTCTACCAACAGATCGAGAACTACGTGCTGTCGCCACGCATCACCGCCCGAACGATGCAGTTGCATCCCGCCGTCGCCTTCGGAACGGTCATCGCCGGAGCATCGATCCTGGGAGGGATCGGAGCTCTCCTGGCATTGCCCGCTGCAGCGATCGTCCAGGCGATCGGGTCAACTTATTTCAGGCGGCACGAGGTCGTGCGGTCGGGGCTCGTGAACGAGACCGAGGCCGAAGAGCCGCCGGAGGAGACGCGTCGGGCGGTCCGGTGGCGCTTCTGGCGTCGCGAGAAGGAAGCGGTCTCGACCCCCCGGAGCGATACAGGTCGCTCCGGGGGGGCCGGACGATGACGTACTCCGTTAGGTCAGCGTTCGCAACCTCGCTGCTTGTCGCGACCACGCCCACCTGAGCAGGAATCGATCCCCTTCCCACCCCTCAGCACGTCGTTTCCTCTGAATCCTCTGAGATCG
>JALZJQ010000059.1 GCA_030859685.1 Actinomycetota bacterium
AGGAAGCCTTCGCGAGCCGGTTCGACGAGGAATCACTCGAGCGCGGCCAGCTGATCTTCGCGGTCCCACCGGACCTTCCGGAGGAGACCAACGCGCAGGCGTTCAAGGACGCCGAGCACGCGATCGCACTCGGCATGGGTTGCGCCAACTGCCATGGCGCCGCAGTTGTGCCGGAGGGCGGCGACGAGGGCGACCTGGCGCTAGGGGGTCAGACGCCTTACACCCCGCCGGGGGGCACGGAGGTCGATTACGCCGCCCCACCACTCAATAACGTGTTCCAACGGTGGGACGAGGAGGTCGTGCGCTTCACGATCGAGCGCGGCCGTCCGGGCACCCCGATGCCCACATGGGGGGTCGAATACGGGGGGCCGATGACGGAGCAGATGATCGACGACGTCATGTTGTGGCTCCGCAGCCTCCCGGGCAATCAGCCCGGGGCGGCCGAGCCGATCTCCGATAACTGCCAGAACCCATCCGGTAAGGACCTGAAGAGTTGTGGCGAGGAGATCTTCCAGGCGCGCTGCGCGGTGTGTCACGGTGCGGAAGGATCCGGCAAGGAGAAAGAGCCGTGGATGCAGGGCGTGGCGCTGTGGAAGGGCGACGTTCGACACCTGAGCGAGTCGGAGCACGAGGTGACGATCCGCAACGGGCGCCGTTTCGCCTTCATGCCGCAGTGGGCAGAGGCCCCCGCGCAAGGACTGCCTGTCCCGCCCAACCCGTTGTCCGACGCTCAGATCGAGGCCGTGATCGCGTACGAGCGGAGCCTCTAGATGGACATGACCTTCATCGAAGGAGTCGCTGCGGTGGTTTCCGCGGTCATCATCTTCTGCGGCAGCGTGTGGCTCTTGCTCACGATGATCCTGGGGGCCCGGCTGGCGTACTTCATCACCGCCAGTGTCACGCTCGCGTTCCTGCTGATAATGGGGATCGTCTGGTCCCTCTCGCCACTGGGACCGGTGGGCACCCTCCCGGAGTGGGAGCCGCTGGCCATCGGGGTCGAGGGCGAACAGCTCGATGCCGGTCCCGCGGACGGCTACCCCGACGGCGCGGGATGGCGCGAGGTGAACGAGAACGACGAGGCCGAGGTCACCGAGTCGGCCGAGCTGGGCACCGCCTCCACCGACTACCTCGAGCAGGCGATCAACGAGGGATCCGCCGACACGGGAGTCGAATCTGCGGGGGACGCCACGGCGAACTCGGACACGGTCCGCTTCCTCGAGGACGGCGACACGCTCTATGGGGGCGTGACGCTGGAGCCGGTCGAGGGCGCCGAAGGAGACCCGACCGTGGCGATCCTCGAGTTCGATCCGGGCAACCCGACCGGCCCGGCGAAGCAGATCACCCTGGGAACCTTGCTGCTGCTGGCCCTCCACCTCTTCGGACTCAGCCGGTCCGAAAGAAGGGCCCGCACCCGGGCCGAGGCACAAGCCGAACCGACGGGAGCGACGACGACATGACTCCTCGATCCAAGCTCCGCGCTCTCTCCGCCGGACTCATGACCCTGGCTCTCGCAGCGTGCTCGGGCGGAGTGAACGCGGGCGAGAAGGGCGGCACGGCGTTCATCTTCATGGCCGCCATGCTGGTGGCCATCTGCGTCGTGTTGTGGCTCGTCCTGGGTCGCGGCGAGTAGCCAGAACCCGCGCCGGACCACCGAGTTCCTCTTCGATGGACTTCTGAGGCCGCTCCTAGTTTGGGTCGGACCAGCGGGGCATCCGTCCCGCTCTTCTCCCGTCTAGAGCGAGGTCAGCGTTTCGAACGCCGCGCTCGCGACGCGGTCTACATGCTCCTCGGTGTGAGCGGTCGACAGGAAGAGCGCTTCGAAACGGGACGGGGGCAGGTAGACACCACGCTCCAGCATGCCCCGGAAGAAAGCCGCGTAGATGGTCTCGTCCGTCGCCTTGGCTTCGTCGTAGTTCGTGACCTCGTCCTCGGCAAAGAAGAAGCCTGCGAGGCCCCCGACGGCCCCGGCCGCCACCGGCACGCGTTCGGCCTGGTCCGCGGCATCGACCAAACCCCTCACCAACGACCGGGCGGTGGTCTGGAGCTCCTCGTACAACGCGGGTCGCGATCGGATCATCGACAGCGCAGCGATGCCCGCAGCCATCGCGACCGGGTTACCCGACAGGGTTCCGGCTTGATAGACGGGCCCCACCGGAGCGAGCCGATCCATGATGTCCGCTCGGCCGCCGACGACCCCCACTGGTAGCCCGCCCCCCACCACCTTTCCCATCAGCACGAGATCGGCATCGACGTCGAACCGCTCCTGACCCCCGCCGGGGCCGAGGCGGAAGCCCGTGATGACCTCGTCGAAGACCAGCACCGCGCCCGACTCGGTGGCGAGCGCGCGCAACCCCTGAAGGAAATCCTCCCCCGGGAGGACGAGGCCCATGTTGGCCGCGACCGGCTCGACGAGGATCGCGGCGACGTCCCCGTCCGCCGCCTCGACCGCGGACCTGGTCGCGGCGAGGTCGTTGTAGGCCACGACCATCGTGTCGGCCGTCGTCGCCTCGGTAACTCCTGGGGTCCCCGGGATACCGAGCGTCGCGACCCCGGACCCGGCTTCGGCCAGGAGCGAATCGACATGGCCGTGATAGCAACCGGCGAACTTCAGGATCTTGGCCCGGCCGGTGACCCCGCGAGCGAGCCTGACCGCGGTCATCGCCGCCTCGGTACCCGACGAGACGAAGCGAACGCGCTCAACGTTCGGCACCATCGAAACGATCAGGCGCGCGAGTTCGACCTCGAGCTCACTGGGCGTGCCAAAAGAGGTGCCGTGCTGGGACGCCTCCGTCACGGCCGCAACGATCTCGGGACGAGCGTGTCCGAAGAGCATCGCTCCCCAGCTCTGCACGAGATCGATGTAGCTGTTGCCGTCGACATCAGTGATGTAAGCGCCCGAAGCGCTCGCCACGAAGAACGGGGAGGATCCCACCGCGTTGAACGAGCGCACCGGAGACGACACTCCACCCGGCATGAGTGTTTGCGCCTCGGCGTAGAGCTCGTCCGAGCGCGAACGATTCAGTTCAGCCACTCGGCCGCTTTCCTGGCGTGGTACGTCAGGATCAGGTCGGCGCCCGCGCGCCGGATCGATCCGAGGGTTTCGAGCGTTGCGGCGCGTTCATCGATCCAGCCCCGCTCCGCCGCCGCCATCAACATCGAGTATTCACCCGACACGTTGTAGGCGGCGGTCGGGTAGCGGAACCGATCCTTGATCGCACGGAGTACGTCGAGGTATGGCAGGGCGGGTTTCACCATGAGAGCGTCGGCGCCCTCGGCGACGTCAAGCGCGGCCTCCCGCAACGCCTCGTCGACATTCGGAGGATCCTGCTGGTAGGAACGTCGGTCACCGAATCTGGGCGCGCCTTCCGCAGCCTCTCTGAAGGGGCCGTAGAAGCTGGAGGCGTACTTGGCTGCGTAGGCCAGGATCGGGACGTGATCGAAGCCGCCCGAGTCGAGTGCGCGGCGGATGCTCCTCACCTGCCCATCCATCATCCCGGAGGGAGCGACCACGTCCGCCCCGGCCGCCGCCTGAGATGCGGCGATGCGTCCGTAGGCCTCGATGGTGGAGTCGTTGTCGACCTGGTCGCCGTCGAAGAATCCGCAATGACCGTGATCGGTGTACTCACACAGACAGAGGTCGGCGATGACGACCGCTTCGTCGCCCACTTCGTCTTTCACCGCGCGGACGGCACGCTGGATGATCCCGTCGTCGTTCCACGCCTCGCTGCCCTGGGCGTCCTTCCGTTCGGGGATCCCGAACAGGATGACCCCGGCAACCCCGCGCTCGGTCAGCTCGCGCGTTTCCTTCACGAGCGACTCGAGCGTGTGCTGGTGATGGCCCGGCATCGCACCGATCGGAGCGGCGTCCCAGAGACCCTCCTTCACGAAGAGCGGCGCTATCAGATCGGAGGGCACCAGTGAGGTTTCGGCGAAAGCCCGGCGTAGTGCCGGGGTTCGCCTCAAACGCCGCGGTCGGAAGTCGGGGAAAGAGCTCATCGACCTATGGTGCCATCCTCCGGGCCCGCGCCGGGTTCCTTCTCGACGGCGGCCCACTCTGGCCTGGAGCCGGGTTGGGTTTCTGAAGCGATCTTGTCCACCGCCTCGGATTCACCCTCGACAAGCGCTTCGTCCTCAGAGGAGGGTTCGTCCTCGTCCCTCATCAGGTGAGCGGCCACCGCTTCGATCAGCCCTTCCGCAGTGTGATCGGGGGCGACCACGTCCACTCGAAAGCCCAGGTCCGCAGCCACCTCCGCCGTCTTCGGGCCGATGGCGGCAACTGTGCGGCCGGGCCCATCGGAGTCATCGGAACCGTCGGATGGACCGAGGTCGAGGACGGGCGGGGGCCCGAAGACCCCAACGAATCCCGTTGCCGCCGAGCCACTCAAGAAGGTGACCACGTCGAAGGCCCCCGCCGCGATGTCTTTCGCCTCGGGAGTACTCCGGGACGCCACCACCGTCCGGTAGGCGACGACCTCCTCGGGGATGAAGCCGGCCGACTCCAGGATGTCGACCATGTCATGTGGCGCGAGCTCCGCGCGCGGGATGAGGACGCGACCGAGCCCCCGGCCCATCGTCTCGGCGAGCGCCTCGCCGGTGAAGCTTCGAGGCACGAAGTCGGCTCGGATGCCATGCTCGCGCAAGACCCTCGCAGTCATGCTGCCGACCGCTGCCACCCGCGTGCGGCCGAGGGCGCGCGCGTCGAGTTCCGCATGGTCGAGGCGTTGGAAGAATCGCTCGACCCCGTTCGAGCTGGTGAAGACGACCCAGCTGTAGAGGTCGCCGGCGAGCTTCCGGATCGCAAGGTCCAGGCCCTCCCATGACGGCGGATCCTGGATCTCGATGGTCGGGAAGTACACGACCTTCGCACCACGTTCCTCGAAAGCACGGCCGAGGACGTCGGCCTGATGCTGCGGCCGCGTGACGACCACGCGCAGGTCTTGCAGTGGGTCGGCAACGGGCGGCGGGTCGGTTACGGCCGACGGGTCTGTAATGGGCTTCGGGGGGGCAGGGCTCATGGGGGGCTCGGCTCCGTCAACTCCGCCGCGCGTATCTCGTCGAGAACATCGTCCCCTCCCGACGCGAGCAGGGCTTCGGCGAGCTCGATGCCCAACGACGCGGCTTCGGAGGCCGGGCCGGAGATGCGATCCCGCAACGCGATCGCGGCGTCGGGGGTCGCCAGATATCCCGAGGCCGTCAG
>JALZJQ010000085.1 GCA_030859685.1 Actinomycetota bacterium
CTGGTCCTTCGAAGGCGACCTCGGTCCGGTCGCCGGGATCGTCGACGACGGCCGCATCCGTACCCCGGAGTATCCCCTGGCGATGTGGCGCATCAAGTCCGCGCTCGATCTCGATCGCATCGGCGACATCGTGATCACTCCGAAGTTGACACACGAGTTCAGTGACCTCGCAGGAGGCGACCATCGCGGTGGCGGCGACCATGCTTCGCTACACGCTCAGGACTCCCTGATCCCGTTCATGTCCACGCTGGGCGATCCTCCGAGGCGTCCCACCTCGGTGGATCTGGTTCCGCACATCGAGAACCACTTCAAGTCTCTGACACGATGAAGACGCTCCTAATCTCGAATACCCAGTCGGGTGGCTCGGATGAAGAGACTGTCGAATCGATCGCCTCGATACTGGGCGACCTCGGCGACGTCGAATCGCTCAGTCCCACCTCTCTCGAGTCCTTCCACGACGAGGTCGGAGACGCGGGTCGGCGCAGCGATCTGGTCGTCGTGGCGGGAGGGGACGGCACCTTCAACAGCATGATCAATGCGCTCAAAGATGACCTCTCCGGTCGATCCTTCGGCCTGGTGCCGATGGGAACCGGTAACGACCTGGCCCGCACCCTCGGGTTGCCCGAGGACCCGATCGAAGCCGCACGCGAGCTCGTCGCCGGTCGGGAGCGAATGCTGGACGTGTCGAGAGCTTCGGGGGCCGGCGTCGAGCGGTTGTTCGTGAACGCGTGCATGGGCGGCTTCCCCGTGGATGTCAACGAGGCCATCGAGGGCGGGGATCTGAAGAAAAGGCTGGGACCGCTCGCCTTCTGGGTCGGCGGCGCCAAGGCGCTCACCAACCTCACGCGCTTCACGGCACACGTGAATGACATCGAGGTGGAGAACTGTGTGGCTGTCGGGGTGGGGAACGGGAAAACCTGCGGGGGAGGGATCGAGGTGTGGCCCGATGCGGACCCGGCAGATGGGCAGCTCGACGCTTGCGCCCTGCCGGTCACCGGTCCGGCCGAGGCCGTGAAGCTTGCAGCCAAGGTGCGGGATGGCAAGCACCTCGACATCGAAGGCGTCGCCACGACCCGAGGGGGCCGGATCGAGATCAGCGCAAGCGAAGACATCGAGTTCAACGTCGACGGCGAGCTGGTGGACCTAAGCGCACCGGCCGTCTTCGAGGTCGTCGACTCGCTCACCATCCGAGTTCCGGCGTGAGGTTGATACGTCGTTGAACATGAGGGAGACGGTCCTAGCAGCGCTGCGCCGTGACCCGGAGCTGGTCCCGAAGATCGCCGGGGCGCTGAAGGAGAAGATTGGGGACGGGAGCCGCACCGCGACGGTCGTTCAGGCCGCCGGCGCGCTCGAGCCCATCCTCGAGGAAGCCGTAAGGAAGAGGCCATCGCGACTGGGGCTACTCGGTCTCAAGAGCGCCCACCTCCTCGCCGGCCTGGCTCTCGAGGACGACCGGTCGAACCAGCTACTCGCAGACATCGGACGAGGTTCCTCGATCGGCATCGTGTTCGTCGATCTGGCGGATTTCGTCGCCTTCACCGAAAGGAACGGTGACGATGCAGCCATCGGTGTAGTCAACACGTTGGCGGACATCGTCGAGAGCGCGATCCGCCCCTCCAAGGGTCAGCTCGTGAAGCGTCTGGGCGACGGGTTCCTACTGGCGTTTCCGTCCGCGTCACAGGCGATCCGCGGTGCGATCACCATCCGGGATCGTGCGATGCACCGGCGGCGGAGCGGGATGAGCCTCCCCTTGATGGTGCGGATCGCCGTTCACGCGGGCGAACCGCTCATAGAACAAGACGACCTCCTGGGACACGACGTGAACCTGACGGCCCGATTGCTGGATCAGTGCAGGCCGGGCGAGGTTGTCGTGTCGGGTGCAGCCAAGGACTTGGCGGCCCGCCGCCTACGTAAGGTCGAGTTCGGCCCCCCACGTGACGTGAAGATACGAGGTCTAGCCGGACGCGTCACCATCTTCACCGCGGATCCCTAGGATGCTGCGCACTCTGCGCCCCGGCGGCCCCTGCCTATCGAACTCGCAGCCCGCAGCAGATGGCTATCGGTCGAGGAATTGGTAGGCGAGGATCGAGGCGACCTCGTGGAACAGTTCCTTGGCTTTGGTTGCGCGACTGCGGTTGAGGGCTAGGTAGTTGGCGAAGCTTGCGTACGCGCGGTCGAACCCCAGATCTGTTGCCATGGTCTTGATCCGCAGCGAGTGCA
>JALZJQ010000137.1 GCA_030859685.1 Actinomycetota bacterium
ACCTCCACCTCATCCTGGTCGCGCCACAGCTCGACGATGAAACGAGACTCGGGAGGGACGGCGATGTCCGAGTGAGCGTTGAGCATCATCCGCACCAGCGTCGTGCCCGAGCGCGCCGACCCGACTACGAAGAACAATCCGTCACCTACAGATAGCCGAGGTCGCGGAGGTGTTGTTCGACGGTGGCTTCTTCCTCGGTGGTCATGCCGGACTCGGCGACGACCTCCGTGGAGTTGACCTGGTCGATCACGCTCTCGAGCTGGCGGGCGACCTCCGGATACCGGCGATACAGGTTGTGCTTCTCGTCCGGAGGCGCCCCCCCGTTCAGCTTGTAGAGGGCGGACTTACCGGACGGCGGCTTGAGCAGCTTCCAATCCGGGGTTCTCACGCCGGCGATGCGGTCGCCGCCGAGCTTGACCCCCACCGCCTCCATGTAAGCGGGTTCCTCCGCGAGCGGATCGCCCTCCATGCCGCTCCGCAGGCTGCGGCCGTCGATGCCGTCGGGCATCTCCACCCCACACAGGTCGGCGATCGTCGGAAAGAGATCGATGTGACGAACCTGCTCCTCGATCGCAACCGGCGTCACTCCGGGCCCCGAGATGATCAATGGGACCCGGACCAGATGTTCGTACAGGGCGAAGCCGTGCCCGATCTCGAGCCCCGCGAGCTTGTTGTCGAGGAACGGGAACCAGCCCGATAGCTTGAATCCGCGACGGAGCCGGCGGGCGGCCCGCACCAACTGGAACTCGAGGTGTGTATCCGGGTAGTCCTCGCCGTGGTCGCCCGTGATGACCACGATCGTGTTGTCCCCTGCGGCCTCGAACACGGGCGCCAGCCAGTCGTCCGTTGCGCGAACCGCGGCCTCGTACCCGGCCTTGTCCTTCCTCTTCGCGAAGTCGGGCGGCGCGCGGTACGGGCGGTGCACCTCCCAGATGTGGAGCATCATGAACCAGGGATCGGCGTAGGCACGCATCCGCTCGACGACCTCGTCGCGCCATCCAAAGAATGGAACGCGGTAAGCGGGCCGGTGGCGAGATTCCTGGAATCCCCGCAGGATCCCGGTCGCCGGCAACAATGGTCCGGTCACCTCGGCGTGAGTGCTGTAGCCGGCCGCGGCGAAGGCCTCACTCCAGGTCGTTATGCCCTGGGACAACTGGTAACCCTGAAGGCCACGCACGCCATGCTTCGGCGGATAGCAGCCGGTGAGCATCGAAGAGAAGGACGGCGTCGTAGTGGTTGTTGTGGCGACGCATTGCTTGAAGGCCGCCCCCCGGCTGGCGTGCGCGTCGAAGTTGGGCGTGGCGATGTGGTCTCCAAAGACCGCGTCGGCTCTGAGTGAGTCGATCGCCAAGAAAAAGACGTTCGGGGGCGTCAAGCTTTCCTCCGGTTCCCGTGACGAGCGCCTGCGAGGCTCGCGCCGCCGCTCATCGCGCGCTCCTCGAGCATCCTAGGCCTCATCGATCGAGCACACACCTGTCCCAGATCTCGGGCATCCAACGATAGGGATAGGCAGCAGCCATCAGCTTTTCGTTGAGGCGTGAGCGGTACTCGCTCGGCACATCGCCGGAGACATCGTCCTCCAGCCGGTAGTCGAGGATGAACTCTGCGACGGCCCGCTCCGAGATGTCCTCCTGCTCGAGTGTGTCGCGATCCAGCCATAGCGCCCCCGGTCGCTGCTGTTGGAACAGGTCGTCGACGCCCACTCCGAAATGATCCGCGGTCTGTCCCATCAGGGTTTGCATCGCGATGGGCCAGGCCCCCGTGGTCTCGGGCTTGGGAGACTGCCCGTGGTCGGCGGTCATGGCGATGACCCATTCGTTACGGCCGACTGTGGCGTTCATATGTTCCACGAGCTCGCCGAGCGCGTCGTCGGAGTACTTCACGGTGCTCTCGACCTCAGGACTGAGCATGTTCCAGTCATGTCCGATCAGATCGATCTGTTTGTAGTTCGTGTAGATCAGATCGGTCACATCGTCGTTGCCGAACCCGCCTTCGTCCATTAGAGCCTTCAAGAGCCGAGTCTGGAAGAGCTCCCATACCGGCGTGTGCCTGAAGTCGCCGGGGTCTGTCAGCAGCTCGTGCCCCATCCAGGCGGAGTCGACCTGACCGTCGGCCTGGTCGACGGAGCGAACGTCGTCTTCGAGTCCTTCCGTGTCGGCTAGGTAATCAGGCAGGGAGTACCACTCGGAGGTGACGAGGGAACCATCGCTGCCCTCGACCATCGCGGCGATGTCTTTATCGCCCTCTTCGATATAGGAGCCGTGTCCGATCATCCCGAGGTGCCAGTTGTTCTCGGCGATCATCGCGACCTCGGCTTCGTTGTTCGTGGTCGGGTCGTAGATGTCTGCGAGAGTGGTGGACTTCAAGTAGCGAGGGGATTTCTCGGCGGCGTCCCACGACCCCACGATCCTGTCCCCGCGGCGGAGCGGTATGTCGACGATGCCGTGTTGCTTCGGGAATGTCCCTGTGCCGATCGACGCGTGGATGGCAGGGGTGACCGAGGGGCTCGAACCCACGTCGGCGTTCGTGACCGTCGTCCCCTCATCCATCAGCCTTCTCAGATTCGGCCATGCGTCGCCCCATCGATCGAGGACGTTCCAACCACCGCCGTCCCACACGACCACCACGATCAGTTTCGGAGTGCCTCGCCGATCGGGCGGCAGCAGTGCCTCGTCTATCGGGACCCCCGGTCGATCCTCGGGCCACTCGATCCGAAGGAGCTCGGCGAGCGTGGGCGAGATGTCCGCGACGCTGGATCCCTCGACCGCTATCTCACCTTGAGACCGGATGAATCCCGGCCCGTAGAACATGACCGGGACGTTCTGCACGTAGTCCCAGGGCCCGGAATGCGTCCAGGTGGTGAACCCGCCGAAGTAGTTGGGCTCCTTCGGAACCACCACGATCTCCGGGGACCGGCCCGGCATGTAGCCTCGGCGCA
>JALZJQ010000008.1 GCA_030859685.1 Actinomycetota bacterium
AAGGCGTTGAGTCGAGGGAACGCCACATCGCGCGCGCCGATCATCAGCGGCACCAGGAAGTTCATGAGCCCGACGCCCATCGGCATAACGACGAGGAAGATCATGGTGAGCCCGTGCATCGTGAAGAACTGGTTGTACGCCTCGGCGTTCAGGATCTCGCCGTTCGGCTGCGCAAGCTGCGCACGGATCGCCAGCGCCTCGAGGCCCCCGATGATGAAGAAGACGAAGGCCGTGACGCAATACATGATGCCGATCTTCTTGTGATCGACGGTGAAGAACCAGCTCCACTTACCCGTTGTGGATCGGGGCCGGGTGAAGAAACCTCGCCGGGGGGGATATGCCGCCGTCGCCATCTAGTGCTCCCTCAATTCCATCTCGTCACTCCAACGTGTTCAGGTAGGCGACCACGGCATCGATCTCGGACTCGGTGAGGCCGAGGGCCGGCATGCGAGCGCCCGGTTTCACCGATGCAGGATCCGCGATCCACGCCCTTAGATTCTCCTCCGTGTTCTCGAAGATCGCGCTGGCGAAAGTATCGCGCGAGGCGAAGTGGGCCAGGTTGGGACCCTGGTTCGGAGCCACGTCCTCCGGCGTCGCCTCGACCGCATGGCACGCTGCGCAGTTGAGGCCCTCGCGGAACTGGCCTTCCGCGAAGAGCTTCTGACCCTCCGCCGCGAGGGAGCCACCCGACGGCGCGTCCGGCACGCTCTTCTGATCCGAGACCCATCGCTCGAAGTCGGACCCGCTGTCGGCGTAGATGCGCAGCCTCATCTCGGCGTGTCCGAGACCGCAGAACTCCGTGCACTGACCGAAGTAGATGCCGGGGTCGTCCGCCTCGATGAACAGCTGGTTGGCGTGGCCGGGGATCAGGTCCTGCTTGCCAGCGAGCCTCGGCGCCCAGAAACTGTGGATCACCTGGGCATCGCCGGTCACCCGGTCGTTCAGGCCGCCCTCGACCGTCAGCTCGACAGGCGTGTTCGTGGGGATGTGCAGCTCATTTGCAGTGACGAAGCCCTCGTCGACGTACTGGTACTCCCACCAGAACTGGTGACCGATGACCTTGATACGCATGGCGCCCTCTCGTGGCTCGGCCAGGTCGAAGATCGTGCTCACCGTCGGCACCGCGATGCCGGCCAGGATGAGCGCCGGGATCGCGGTCAGAAGTATCTCGACCTTGGTGTTTCCGTGGAACTGCGAGGCCTTCCGGTCCGGCCGGTGGCGGAAGCGGAACAACGTGAAGAGCAAGATCCCCTCGACAACGACGAACACCGCTACGGCGATCCCGAAGGTGAGGTCCCACAACCGATCGGGGGCGCGTGCGAACTCGCCCGCGGGCGAGAGCACATCCTGTGCATCCCCCGTCTCACATGCGACCGCGACCAGCGACAGCAGGCCAACGAGCGCGATGAACCGGGCCCGCCCCCCCTGGCGGAAGTCAAGAAATCTCATACGGTCTCCGTGTGAGGTGGATATCGAGCGCAATATAACTGACGGCGGACCGATAGCCTGAGTCATCATGGTGCCGCCGGATGAGCTCGATGAGCCCCAGAAACCCAAGCTCGGATGGATCCTCGCCGGTCTCGCAGCCGCGATCGCGGTGGCGCTGTTCTTCGTTCCCGCGCAGGACTCGGAGACGGTTCCGGATTTCGATCTGCCCCTGCTCGGGACGAACGAGATGCTGTCCAGCGAGGACCTGCGAGGGAGCCCGGTCGTCCTGAACTTCTGGGCCTCGTGGTGTGCGCCCTGTCGCGAGGAAGCTCCACTCCTCGAACGGATGTATCAGCGATACAAGGACCAGGGCGTCCGTTTCATCGGGGTCAACATCCGGGACCAGGAACCCAACGCCCAGCGTTTCGTCGAGGAGTTCGAGGTCACGTTCCCGGTGGTGCGGGACGAGGATCAGGAGCTGGCACAGGGCCTCGACGTCTACGGCCTCCCCCAAACCTTCTTCGTCGACCGCGACTGGCAACTCACGTCGACCACCGATACCGATGGCCAAGGAGCAACGGGGCAAGGAGGAACGATCGTCCTGGGGGCGGTCACCGAACGTGAGCTCACCGAGCAGATCGAGCAACTGCTCGAAGAGGACTAGCTCAGCAGCACAGGTCCCGCTCGCGCCACAACACGATGCCCTCGCGCGCGGCAATGACGGCGATCGCGAGGCCGGCTACGGGATCCGCCCACCACAGTCCCCACAGGGAATTCGCCAGGAGCCCCCCGAGTAGGAAGGCGCTCAGATAGGTACACAGCACGGTCTGCGTCGAGTCCGCCTGCAACGATCGACTGCCGAGACGGTCGGCGAGACGGCGTTTGGCTCGCGCCAGGACCGGCATCACGATCAGCGAGGCCGCCGCTAGCACGATGCCCGGGACGCTCTCCTCCGGGCGGGCCCCGGTTGCCAGATCCAGGCCGCTCCTGACGCTGACGTAGACGGCGAGGGCAAAAAAGGCGAACGCCACCAGCCGGATCGCCCGCCCCTCCGCCTCGGCGGCGGTCCGGCGCCCGCTCACCTCGGCGCGGAGCCGCCACAGCAGGATCGTCGCCGAGGACGCCTCGACGACGGAGTCCAACCCGAAACCCACCAAGGCGACGGAACCCGCCGCCAGGCCCAAGGCGATGCCCGCCACCGCCTCGACGACGTTGTAGGCGACCGAGATGTACTCGAGTCGAGAGGCGCGGGTGAGGTCGTGTCCGCGCTCCGGCGAGGTGGCGGCCTTCATGCAGAGACGATAGTCCCCAAACCCCTAGTGGGACGCATCCTTTAGTCTGGTTTCGAGATGGACCAGACCCGACCCCAGACCTCCCCGAAGCGCCGCGCGAAGTTCATCGTGGGCGCAGCGGTGCTCGTCCTGGCCCTCGTGGGACTGGTCGGGTGGGCGATGAACCGGTCCGGAGCCACGTCCTTCTATCTCGATGTGAGCGAGCTCCAGACCCAAGGCCCGAGCGCCGGGACACAGGACTATCGGGTCGGTGGCAACGTCGTTGCGGATTCGCTTCACCGGGACGGACTGACCACCACCTTCGACATCTCCGACGGCTCGTCCTCGGTCACGATCGTCACCGACGAAACGCTGCCCGATGCCTTCTGGACCGCCTACGACAACGATCCGGGATCCGTTGAGATCGTCGCCCAGGGACGCTACGACGGCGAACGGTTCGCAGCCACCCAGGTGCTCGCGAAATGTCCCTCGAAGTTCAAGGCCAAGGTCTGACCCCCATCCGCTCGCTGGCGGGCCTGGGACACCCGGCGCTGATAGCGGCGTTGCTCTTCGCCGTTCTCGCGCTGGGGCTGTGCCTGGCAGGCGCGCTTCGGAAACGCAACGATCTCGCGGATGCAGGTGTGCGCGCGGTCGTTGCGAGTTTCGCTTTCGTGGTCATTGCGGCGGTGTCGTTGTTAACCGCATTGTTCGCTCGCGACTTCTCCCTCGAGTACGTCGCGAACTACACGTCGGAATCGCTGCCGGCGGTCTACACGCTCACCTCGCTCTGGGGCGGTATGGAAGGCTCCCTGCTGTTCTGGACCCTGCTGCTCACCGGGTTCTCAACGGCCGCTTTGATCCGGGCCCCCGCGCAGCGCGCCGGCCTCGTTGCCTGGGCCGGAGTGGTCCTCACCGGCGTTGCGATCTTCTTCCTCGCTCTCCTGGTGGGTCCCGCCGACCCGTTCACCACGCTCGCGTCGCCTCCGGCGGACGGCTCGGGCCTCAACCCGCTGCTCCAGTCGCCCGGCATGGTGATCCACCCTCCGCTCCTGTACACGGGGTTCGTCGGCTTCTCGATCCCGTTCGCCTTCGCGGTAGCGGCTCTGGCTTCCGGACGATTGGACGAGGCGTGGTTCGTCTCGACCAGACGCTGGACGCTGTTCGCATGGAGCGCCCTCTCCGTGGGGATCGTCCTGGGTGGAGCGTGGGCTTACACCGAGCTCGGCTGGGGTGGGTACTGGGCGTGGGATCCGGTGGAGAACGCGTCCTTCTTGCCGTGGCTGACGGCCACCGCCTTCCTGCACTCCGTGGTCGTGCAAGAGAAGCGTCGGATGCTGAAGGTGTGGAACGTGAGTCTCATCCTGCTGACCTACGTGCTCGCGGTATTCGGCACGTTCCTGACCCGCTCGGGGATCCTCTATTCGATCCACACCTTCACTGAGGGGGACACCGGCAAGTGGTTCCTGCCGTTCCTGGCCGCGATGCTCCTCGGCAGCTTCGCTCTGGTCGCATGGAGACTCGACTCGCTCCGAAGCGAGAACCGGCTGGACTCGTTGGTGTCGCGCGAGTCTGCGTTCCTGGGGAACAACCTTCTGTTCGTCGCCGCTGCGTTCACTGTTCTGTGGGGAACGATCTATCCGATCGTCAACGAGGCGCTCACCGGCGTGCGGGTATCGGTCGGCCCGGCGTTCTTCAACTCGGTTTTCATCCCGATCGGTCTCGCGCTGATCGCCCTCACGGGGATCGGACCCCTGATCTCGTGGCGACGGATGAGCAAGGGGTCGTTCTGGCGAGTGCTGCGCGGCCCGGTGATCGCCGGCGGGATCGTAACGATCGGGCTGGGACTCGCAGGGATACGCAGCGTCGGGGCTCTACTTGCATTCTCGCTATGCGCGTTCACCGCCGCGTCGCTTGCGGGTGAGTTCGCGCGTGGAGGTCGCGTCTATCGAACGCGCGAGGGATTGGGCTGGCCGGCTGCGTTGCGCCGAACCTTGCTTCGCAACCGCCGCCGTTACGGAGGCTACGTCGTGCACGTCGGGATCCTCTTGATCGTGATCGGTTTCGCCGGCGCCGCCTTCCGTACCGAGCGTCAACAGGAGATAAGACCCGGCGCCACGATGGCGGTCGGCGCCTACACGCTCGCGTACGAGGGATCGACCCGAAGCGAAACCGAAGAGAAACAAGTGAACGCGGCGCGCGTCGAGGTCCTGCGAGACGGGCAAGCGGTCGCCACGCTGCGTCCGCAGCGGAACTTCCACTTCGCTCAGCAGCAGACACAGTCGGAGGTCGCCATCAGAAGCACTCCGGTCGAAGACCTCTATGTCGTCATGACCTCGCTGGACGCCGACGGGACGGCGGTGCTCAGAGCGTTCGTCAATCCGCTGACCTGGTGGATCTGGATGGGGGCAGCGGTCATGGCCGCGGGGATCGCCGTGCTCCTATCGGAGCGGCCAGGCTCTGTCGTACGCGTGACGGCGCCTCAACGAAGACGCGAACCAGCGGTGGCCACACGATGAGGCGGGTCGCCGTCGTCGCCCTGGCAACCGGACTGCTCCTGGCCGTATCGTCGTCTGCCGCCGCCGCCCCCGCGGACATCGCCAATGACGTTGCGGCCGACGTCATGTCCCCGTTCTGCCCCGGCTCGACCCTGCACGATTGTTCCTCAGCGGAGGCGCAGGACCTGCGCGACGAGATCCTGGCGCGGGCCGACAACGGCTGGAGCCGTACCCGGATCTTGTCGTGGCTCGAGGATGAGTACGGACCCTCGATCCGTTCGACGCCGGCAACCGAGGGTGCGGGGTGGCTCGCTTGGTTGTTACCCCTCGCTGTGGTGATCGGAGGAGCCGCCATGGCCTGGGCCTTCCTCCGCCGTTCCACGTCATCCGGCGGAGCACCGCCGAGCACGCAAGTCACCCGTTCCGAACGCAGCGACCTGGAACGAGAGCTCAGGGCGCTCAGGGGCCGACCGTGATCTCCGCCCTGGTCGTGGCTGTCTGCGCCATCCTTGCGCTCCTTTACGTTGCGACTCCGCTGCGTCGCGGCGCGCGGACCGCTCACGTACACGAAAACCCCGAAGTGACGGAAGCGGAGGCGGTCAAGCGGGTCGCATTGTTGGGCATCCTGGATCTCGAGGAGGAGCGGGACGCGGGGAAACTCACGCAACCCGACTACGAATCTCTTCGGGCCGAGTACGAGGTGCGCGCCGTGATCGCGCTTCGTCAGGCGGACCGCGCGCGATCGCCCGAACCCGATGATGACCTCGAGGCGGAGATCGCTGCGCTCAGGGAGGAGATGCGCTGCTCGGGGTGCGGCGCTGTCCGGGCCCCCGGGAACGCGTGCGAGAGATGCGGCGCTTAGCTGCGCTCGCTCTGGCGGGTGCTCTCGTCGCCGTCCCGGCTCCTGCACGCGCCGCGCAGCGAGGAACGATACGCGGCGTCATCGTGGACGACTCGGGCAAGCCGGCAGGGAACGCCACCGTGATCCTTACGACTCTCGAGGCGCAGGGGGGTGATGACACGGAACGAACCTCCACGGACGCTCGCGGACGCTTCTCGTTCACGGGCCTGCGTACGGGAAAGGGATTCGCCTACGCGATCGATGCCCGTTACGACGGAGGTTTGTTTCCCGGCGGGACCCTCCAGCTGCCCGACGACACGTCGTCCGCACCCGTTTTCCGCACGAGACTCAAGGTGTGGCCCACCACCGCTGATCCACAGTCGGTGCTCGTTCACCGCGACTATCTCTTCGTGCGGCCCTTCGAGGACACGCTCAGCGTTATCGAATCCGTGACGATCGCGAACACGACCGACCGCGCCTACGTGGGCCGTGCCCGGTCCATGGGCGTAACCAACAACGACAACACGCCGACGTTCGGGTTCGCCCTTCCACAAGGGGCCGCGACAGAAACCGTGCGCATCCAGGAGAGCGATCCGATGGACATCCCACGCGTCGTCGCGACCGACACCGGGTTCGGGATCACCGCCGCGGTCCCTCCGGGCGAGACGAAGGTCGTCTTCTCCTACTCCGTGACCGGCGGCGGCGGCGTCTACGAGATGTCGCGGCCGGCCCTCTATCCAACGCTGGACTTCGCCCTGTACCTGACGGACCCCTTGAGGGTGGACACCGATCGCCTGCGCGAACGGGGCGAAGCCACCGTGGGTGACCGAACGTATCGAGTGTGGCGGTCCGCCGGCACGCTCGACGCCGGAGACCTCATCCAGGCGCAGGCAGTAGCGGAGGCCGGGATGTCGCCGGCGCTGCTCTGGGGCGCCGGCGCGGGATTGGCTGCGCTGGCCGCCTTGGTCGCGGTCGCGCTGCGGCGGAGGAAGCGCCGGCCCGGCCCGGCGCGCCAGCCTGCACGGGTGCCCACGCGCCGCGAAGCGATGATCGAGATCGCGGAGCTCGATCTAAAGAAGGAAGCCGGCGAGATCGACGAGCGTGAGTGGGCGCAGCGCAGACATTCCATGAAGGCTCTACTCGAGAAAAAGCGTCATCCGGAGCCGTTGCCATGATCCGGCTCGAGCAGGTAAGTGTCTTCTTCGGGCGCACCATCGCGCTCGATGAGCTTGACACCACGATCGAGCCGGGGATCACCGGGCTGTTCGGGCCGAATGGCTCCGGGAAATCCACGCTCCTCCGGGTGGTGGCCGGGCTCCTGGCGCCGAACGCCGGACGCGTCACCTTCGAGGGCTCGCCGGTGGCGACGTTCGATGAACGCTTCGTGCGCAGGGTCGGGTTCGCCGGTCACAGTGCGGGCCTGTACTCACGATTGACCGTGCGCGAGAACCTCGAGCTCTTCGCTCACCTTCACGGCCTTGTGCGACCCGACCTGGAACCCCTCCTCGAGCAGACAGGTCTAGCGGACCACAGTGCGACGCCCGCCGGCGTGCTTTCCGCGGGGTTGAAGCAACGAGCTGCGGTAGCTAGAGCCCTGGTCCACTCACCGGACCTGTTGTTGCTCGATGAGCCTTACGCCAATCTCGACGATGAAGCCTCCGAGCTCGTCTCGCATGCCATCCAAGAGTGGTGGACGCCGGATCGGATCGCGCTCGTCGCGACGCACGGCGCCAAGAAGCTCAAGGCGTTCGCGCACGGAGGCCTCATCCTGAAGCGGGGCCGAACCGTGGTGCAGGGGAGTTACCGAGAGCGACCCGAAGCCGAGACGCTCTCGTGAGCGGCGTCGGCTTCGTGGCGAAAACCGCCGCGCTAACGCGCAAGGATCTGAGGGTCGAGGCGCGCAGCCGGGACACTCTGCCCCCGATGCTGGCGTTCGCATTCACAGTGGCCCTGGTCCTGGCCTTCACGCTCCCCGACGCGACGCGAGCCTCGGCGAAGGTGGTCGCGGGATTCTTGTGGATCACCGTCCTCTTCGCCGGCTTGATCGGTTTCGCACGCACGTTCGAGGTCGAGCGGGAGGAGGGTGCTCTCGATGCCTTGCTCCTCGCACCACTGGATCGATCGGGGATCTTCTTCTCGAAGGCCACCGCGAACCTGATCTTCCTCGCGCTGGTCGAGGTGTTCCTCGTCCCCGTGTTCGGGCTCTTCTTCGCACTCGATCTTTCGAGTTGGCTGATGCTGGCTCTCGTGATCGTGCTCGTCGACATCGGCTTCGTGACCGTAGGTACCTTGTTCGCGTCCCTCGCCTCGCAGACCCGAAGCCGCGAGCTCATCCTTCCCATCCTGGCCCTCCCGGTTCTCGTCCCGGCATTCATCGCCGGGGTCGAGCTCAGCGCGGATCTATTCGCGGGAGCGGGACTCGATGCCATAGCCGCGCGCGGCTGGTTCGGCATCCTCTTGTTCTTCGACGCGGTGTTCCTCGTCGTCGGGGCTCTGGGGTTCGAATTCGTGATCGACTAGCGATCGTCTCGACGATCGCGCAGAAACGACTAGCGATCGTCTCGACGATCGCGCAGAAACCAAAAGCGATCAGCGTGAATGTCGTGGAGAAACGACCGGCGATGAGCAGACGCTTGTCCTGTTGCATTGCCGCGCTCTTCTGCCTCGTCCTCGCCGCGTGCGCGGGCTCCGACGGGGATCGGGGCGTCGCGGACGAGGGGATGCTGACCGCACCCATCACCCTCCCGGAGCCGGGACCGGTCGACCCGGCGTGGCTCGTGGCCGCCCCACAGCCCGCCGACGAAGTCATCGAGTCCGCGAAGAGCGTTCCCGGTGCGGCCGCAGTGGCGGTGGTGGAGATCCACCGCGTCCCGGTGCGCGGCCCGGCGGGCCGGCGGATGCTCAACGTCGGCGCCATCGCTCCGCTTCGCTATCGGTCCTTGGCCCCCGATGCAACGGAGGCGGCGGACCACGTCTGGACGTCATTGCTGGCGGGTCAGACGGTGCTGACCTTCGATACGGCGGAAAGGATGGCCATCGATGACGGCACCACGCTTCGCTTCACCGGCATCGGGCGCGTCTCCGTGGGGGCCCTCGCAGACAACGGAACCCCCAACCTCGTCGACGCCCTCGTGGACGAGGGCATCATGCGCGGGAGCGAACCCGATGCGACCTTGCTGGTGTTCGGCGCGCGTGAAGGCGGATCCCGAGTCGCGCTCGAGCGAGGTCTGATGGCCGCATTGCCCGAGCTGCCGATGCGCCCGATGCTCGGGCGCTCCACCGGCGCCCTGACCGTCCCGGAACCCGAGGCCACTGGCGAGGCGAACGCCGGTCCGATCGCAGCGATGGCCTTCAGGGCCGTCGACGATGGGTTCATCAAGCCCGAGCCAGGGTGGATCGAGCGAAACATAGGGACCGAGACGCTCCCGATCGTCGGCGAAGTCACCTGCCATCGCCTCCTCTTGCCACAGCTGAGCGCGGCGCTCGAGGAGCTCGAGGATGCGGGCCTCGCGACACTGGTCGACCCGAGCCAGTACGGCGGCTGCTACGTCCCGCGCTTCATAGACCGCGACCCATCGAAGCCGCTCTCGATGCACGCTTTCGGTCTGGCCGTGGATCTCAACGTGTCCACGAACCAGCTGGGGACAACCGGGTCCATGGACCCGCGCGTGGTCGAGACCTTCGAACGGTGGGGCTTCCGGTGGGGAGGCCGATGGGCGAGACCGGACCCGATGCACTTCGAGCTCGAGCGCCTCGTGGATACGGAACCTCTCTGAGCTCGTCTGCAAAAAAACCCCGGGCAGTAATCTGACGAGATGAACGCGATCGCGACCACAGAGGCTTCTCCGGCGGTTCCCCCGGGTCGTTCGGACCGCTCGACCCTGACGTGGCTGGCCGTGGCCGCTTGGGGAGGCGTCACCGTCGCCCTGGTCCTCATCTTCTTCGTGGCGCGTGAGGCGGACGTTTCGATGGGGGGCCAGCTCCAGCGGATCTTCTACGTGCACGTGCCCTCGGCCTGGCTGTCGTACCTCGGCTTCGCCATCGTGTTCGTCTGTTCGATCGCCTACCTCCGGACCGGGGCGCGTAGATGGGACCTGATGGCTCACGGGGCCGCTGAGGTCGGCGTCTTGTTCGCCACGCTCGTCCTGATCACGGGGCCCATCTGGGCCCGCCCGGTTTGGGGGACGTGGTGGCAGTGGGATGCCCGGCTGACCTCCACGTTGGTGCTGTGGCTTACCTACGTCGGATACCTGTTGCTGAGGGGCCTGGCCACCGACCACACCAGAGCCGGCCGGCTGGCCGCCGTGGTGGGCATCGTGGGCTTCATCGACGTCCCGATCGTCCACTTCTCCGTCCAGTGGTGGAGGACCCTGCACCCGATGGGACCGACGATCGCCGACCCCACCCGGAGCTCGGGGTTGGGGGGGCCGGAGCTGATCACGTTCTTCACCGCCCTCGTCGCGTTCACGCTGCTGTTCGCATGGCTGCTCGCGGTCAGAGTCCGCCTGGGGCGTACGGCCGACGACCTGGACGCGCTCGAGCTCCGAGCCTTCCGTTCGTGAACTCGTGAGCGAGGTCGCCTGGCTCGCAGTCGCCTTCGCTGCGGTCTGGATCGGGATCGGTGCCTATGCCGTTTCTCTGGTCGTACGCCAGCGGAAGCTCGAACGCCGGGTGGCCAAGTTGAAGGGTTCCGTGCGCGACCGCGCCGACTGACAAAGTCCCTGCTCAAGCGCACAAAGTCCCAGATTGTTCCGTCCGCGCGTTGCTATGATGGCGCTCGCATGTCACTCCGCGAGCGCGTCTACGCCCGAACCGACCAACCGATGTCGTGGACGAAAGCGATCCTGTTGGGCACCCTTATCTGGATCGTGGCCATCCTTCTGCTCGGTCAGCTGCCCTCGATCATCATCTACTGGAACGACCAGAACATCGCTTCGATCATCGAGTTCACCCAGAAGATCCCGGGCGTGGGCAACGCTGGGTTGAACACGACGCAGATCAACATGCTGCGCGACATCGTCGCCAATGCGGTGCAGATGGGGATCCTTACCGTCATGCTGGTCGCTGCCTACATCTGGCAGGAGCGCAAGCGGAAGCGCACCGGAACGAAGGGCCATCAGGACACCGTCAAGGGCTACATGTCGGGAAAGTGATCACAACCGATGCCTAAACCGCCAGACCCGAAGAACATGGAGATCATCGAGAAGCCCGTCTTCCGCGTCGACTACGAGATGGATCTGGTCGACAGCGACTGGCTCAAAGGCGCGGTGAAACCGAAGCGCTTCATCGACTTCATCCCCGAGCAGTGCATCCTGTGCGAGGGCTGCGTAGACATCTGCCCCTGGTACTGCATCTTCATGGTGAACCCCGACGCGGTGGGTGATTCCGGTAACGTCGAGCTGGCCCGGCAGATGGAGGGCGACGACATCCTGTTCTTGATCGATGACAACGCATGCACGAGGTGCAACCTCTGCGTCGAGCGATGCCCAACCGGCGCGCTGGTGCAGAGCGAGGTGTCCGGCGGTAAGAAGCGAGGCGCTCGGGCGATGGGAACCGTGCCGAGCTCACAGAAGGCATAGCGGTAGTAGGGAAAGGGACGACTTGGCGAAGGTAGCAAGATTCAATCCCCGGCAGAAGATCGGGGAGGGAATAGACAAGCTGCACAACGGACAACTGTGGCGGGCGATATTCCGGCCCGGCTCGATCTTCAGGCGGGGCTACGCGGACTCGCCGCGCAACCGAGCCTACGTGGTCATGAACTCGCTGCTGTACCACCTGCACCCGGTGAAGGTGAAGCGACACGGGATCAAGCTGTCCTACACGCTCTGCCTCGGGGGCCTTTCCTTCTTCCTGTTCATTTTGTTGACGATCACCGGGATCTATCTGATGTTCTTCTACCGGCCGTCGGTCGACATGGTGTACGCGGACATGCAGAACCTCAACACGCAGGTCTCGTTCGGCCTGCTCGTCAGGAACCTTCACAGGTGGGGCGCGCACCTCATGGTCATCAGCGTCTTCTTGCACATGGCCCGCGTCTTCTACACGGGCGCTTACAAGCCCCCGCGGGAGTTCAACTGGGTCGTGGGCGTGATCCTGTTGCTACTGACCCTGCTGCTGGCCTTCACCGGCTACCTGCTTCCCTGGGATCAGCTTGCGGTGTGGGCCGTCACGGTTGGAACCGAGATGATGAAGAACTCACCTGTGATCGGTAATCAGGTGCAGTTCGCGTTGCTGGGCGGACCCGTGATCGGGCCGGAGACGTTGCTACGCTGGTACACGCTGCACGTTCTGTTCCTCCCCTTCATCATCGTGATCTTCATCTCGATCCACTTCTGGCGAGTGCGAAAGGACGGAGGCATCTCGGGCCCCATGTAGGGCGATCGAGAGACGGACATGCCGACCCCCGACGAGGTATTCGAGCAGGTACTGAGCGAGGAGACCGCCAAGGGCTCCTCGCCCGCCGTCGCCCAAGCGCGCGCCAAAGCTGCCCGCGTGAGGGCCCAGCGCGGTTCCACCTCTCCGAACGTGCCGGACGCCTCGACCGCCCCGGCGCCCGACCGAGCCGGGGCATCGGCTCAAGCGGGGGATGCACCCGCAGCGGAGGCCGGCGATGGAGCGGCTGCGCGAACCGAGGCGGAACCGGCGGCCGCAGCGACCGCAACCAAGCCGGCAGCGGGGAAGCCCGCAGCAGCCAAGGCAGCACCCCGGACCGGCGCGCCGGCGAAGAAGGCGGTGGGGAACGGCAACGGAGCGGCCGTTCCGGACCGGGTCCAACGCCTACTCGCGGTGGTGAAGCCCGAGGCGATCCAGAAGGTCGAACGACAGCCGATGGACCGCGTGAACGTGTGGCCCCATCTCATGGCGGCGGAGTTCGTCGCGCTGCTGGTCGTGCTCGCCGCGCTGACGTTCTTCTCGGTGGCAGTCGATGCACCCCTGCGCGAGCTTGCGAACTTCAACCAGACGCCGAACCCTTCCAAGGCGCCGTGGTACTTCCTCGGCCTCCAGGAGCTTCTTCGCTACTTCCACCCGCAGGTCGCCGGCGTCACGATCCCAACCGTTGTGATCATCGCCCTGTTCGCCGCGCCGTTCCTTGATCGGAACCCGGCAACGTCCCCCGACGCACGCAAGCTGGCGATCGTCCTGTTCTCGTTCTTCATGTTGACCTTCGCGGTCCTCACGATCATCGGGATGTTCTTCCGGGGACCGGGCTTCAACTTCGTCTACCCGTGGGAAGGCGGCATCTTCTTTGAGCTGTAAGGAAGAGAAGTGAGTCCGGGAACCATCGCTCTCATCGTCGTCGCGGTGAGCGTCGTGGCGTGGGCCATGTTCATGTTGAACGTGACGGTGCGCCGCGAACGCAAGGCCGCGGCGGCAACCGCACCGTCGGGAACCGCGACGGCGGATAGGACGGAGACGGGATCGACCTCGTCAAGCCAACCGGAGTCCTCCCCCGACGAGCCCGGTAAGGAAGTGACCGTCGAGAAGGTCGCCGAGAAGCAGCGAAAGCCGTTGACGTCGGGCCAGCTGGCCGTGTCGCGGCGCCAGTTCCTGAACCGGGCGTGGACGGCTTCGTTCAGCGCATTCCTCGGCTTCTTCGGTATGGCGACCCTGTCGTTCTTATGGCCGAAGTTGACCGGTGGGTTCGGAACCACGATCACGGTCGGCGATCAGGAGGAGCTGCTGAAACAGATCGGCCCCGAGGGGAATTTCAAACCTCTGTTTGTACCGGAGGGT
This sequence comes from Actinomycetota bacterium, assembly GCA_030859685.1. Classification (GTDB taxonomy): domain Bacteria; phylum Actinomycetota; class CADDZG01; order CADDZG01; family WHSQ01; genus JACCXF01. Next base: position 13,770 of record JALZJQ010000008.1, read on the forward strand.
CGTTTCTGGCTCACCTATTACGAGGGCACCGGCGACGCGCCCGTGTACCTTGCCGTCGGCGCCGTCGAGGCCAAGATGCAGGCCCTCTACCGGAAGTGCGTGCACCTCGGCTGTTCCGTGCCGCACTGCGAGAAGTCCTCGTTGTTCGAATGCCCGTGCCACGGGTCGAAGTACCGGCTCAGCGGCGAGTTCTACGGCGGGCCGGCCCCCCGGGGCCTCGACCGCTTCCCGATATCCATCTCGGGCGGCAAGGTCGTGGTGGATACGGGCGATACCCAGATCGGGCCGCCGCGTGGAACCAACACCTGGGATGCATTCTCGGAGCCGCAGGGGGATCTTTGCGTCCCGACGTGATCGAGGCACGAGGAAACCGTGGAAGCTAGCGACATCTGGGTTCTCGCGCTTGCGCTGATCGTCCCGGCGGTGATCCTGTGGGGCGTGTACCTGGCGCGATCCGGGCGCACGGGGCGCCCTTCGGTGATCCTCGGGATCCCGCAGGCACTCCGCCCGGGGGCTGCGGACGAAACGCTCGAAGGGCCGCGACTCGAACGGATCCAGCGCTGGGGTCTCGTCGCAACCCTGGCGATCGCGTTGTTCATCCCCGCGTACTGGCTGGGTGAGATCCAACGACAGGAAGCCTTCGCGAGCCGGTTCGACGAGGAATCACTCGAGCGCGGCCAGCTGATCTTCGCGGTCCCACCGGACCTTCCGGAGGAGACCAACGCGCAGGCGTTCAAGGACGCCGAGCACGCGATCGC
>JALZJQ010000023.1 GCA_030859685.1 Actinomycetota bacterium
GTGACATCCTCCCCCGCGCGTGCTCGCACCGCCGTTATCACCGGGGCCTCTAGTGGCATCGGTGCGGCCACCGCGCTGCGTCTGGCCGAGGAGGGCTTCGACGTCGTTCTCGGCGCGAGGCGCGTCGAGCGCCTCGAGCAGGTTGCAGCGGAATGCGGCGGGCGCCCGGTGCAGCTCGACGTTACCGACTCAGACTCCGTCGATCGTTTCGCGGCCGCGATCGATAGCGTCGACGTGCTGATCAACAACGCCGGGGTTGCGGTGGGCCTGGAGCCGGTCGCGGAGTTGACCGACGCGGGCGCTGAGAAAGTCTGGCAGACCAACGTCATGGGCCTCATTCGAGTCACGAAAGCCTTGCTCCCACGCCTGGAGTCCGGGGGCAACGCCCACATCGTGAACGTCGGATCGGTCGCGGGTTTCGAGACCTATCCAGGCGGGGCGGGATACACGGCCTCCAAGCACGCGGTCAGAGCCATCACGCGTACGCTCAGGGCGGAGCTGGTCGGGAAGCCCATCCGGATCACGGAGATCGCTCCTGGTCACGTCGAGACGGAGTTCGCCGTCACCCGGTTCGGTGGAGATGAGGAACGCGCGGAGCGCGTCTACGAGGGCTTCACACCCCTCCGGTCCGCCGACATAGCGGATTGCATCGCATGGGCCGTGACCCGCCCCCCGAACGTGAACATCGACGAGATAGTTGTGCGACCGCTGGCTCAGGCCACCGCGACACTCATAGCGCGCAACCAAGACCTCGAAACTTAGGTAGACCCTGGCAGTCCCGCTAGGCCCTTACCTCTTGTTGGTTTCTTTGATCTGAAGCTCAACTATCCTGCGCACCAGGTCCTGAGGGATCGCTTCCTTGAGCGGGAATCGGATCGTGGACTTGCCGGAGCGGTACGGAGCTATCTTCTTCTCGAAGTCCTTAGGCCCCGACGGTGCGGGATAGAACCCGATGTGGTTCTTGTATGCGGCGAAATGAATGATGTTCCTGTCATCGAGTTTGAATGTGGGTATCTGGTAGCTGATCGCTTCGATAGCATCGGGCACCATTTTCCGTATCGTCTTTCTGATCCCCTCGAGGATCTTCTGAACCTCGGCTGGGAAGGTCTCGATGTACTCGTCCATCGTTTCGATGGGCACGGAAATCTCCTTCGTTTGGCGGTTCGTCTATAGGCCGCTGTCGTTTGCGAGTAGTTCGTCGAGTCGTTCGTAGCCCTCGCGGACACCGACCTCCATACCGCTTGCGACGAAGGCGTCGCGGTCCGCGAAGCTGTCGACCAGTGACGTAGACGTGAGCCGGGTACGGCCGTTGCCGAGGTCTTCGAACACGAGCTTCTCGAGCGCGACGCCGTCGGGCATGCCCTCGTAGGTAAAGGTCTGAACGATCAGTTCGGCGGGGCGTATCTCGTGGAAGCAGCCGTTGAAGCCGGCTTCGAAGTCATCCCGAGCGTGCACGTAACGGTAGGACCCGCCGGTTCGGAAGTCGTGGCGGTCGATCCGCATCGTGGTGCTGCGAGGGCCGTTCCATTGAACGAAAAGATCCGGGTCGGCGTGGGCGCGGAAGACCTTCTCCGGCGGGGCGTCGAACTCCCGAGTGATCCGCACGAGGGGGACGTCCGGGTCGACCATGATCTCGGTGCCGTCGGTGCTGGTGTTCATCGTGTTGCTCCTCTCTCGGGTCGTCGTGCTTTGGGCTCTTCGTCGGGGATCGCTTCGAGGAGGTCGTCGAGACGGCGGTAGCGCTCCTCGGCCTCGCGGCGGTACCGTTCGATCCACCTCGTCATGAGGTCGAACACCTCCGCCTCGAGGTGCACCGGGCGGCGCTGAGCGTCGCGGGTGCGGGTCACCAGGCCACTGCCCTCGAGCACCTTCAGGTGCTGCGAGACGGCCTGCAGGGTCACGTCGTAAGGCTCGGCGAGCTCGTTGACGGTGGCATCCCCGGCGGCGAGCCTCGCCACGATATCGCGCCGGGTCGGGTCGGCCAGAGCCGAGAACACCCGTGAAAGCGGATCGACCGCCACAGCCCCTCCCTCCTTGCTCAACCAATCCCTTGAATACAAGATAGGGCGCGAGGGCCGCGTTATCAAGCAACTGGTTGAATAAGCCGTCGAGGGACGCACGGCTTCGGTAGCGCCCAATCGCAATACGAGCCCCCTCCTATACTTGGCCCCACCGTGTCGGGCTCACATCCAAGGTCACCCCGGAGTACGCCGTGAGCCGGATCCTCGTGGGAGCGGTCGAGCTCTTGACGATCGCGATCCCCGGAGTCCTCGGTACCAGTGCATTCGTCGGGCGGGGAAGCCTGCGTCTGTCGGGTCGACTGGCCTTGAGCCTGGTGTTGGGATTCACATTCATCGCAACGTCCTCTTTCGTCCTCGCCGCGGTATCGATCCTGTCCCTGCCCTCCCTGGTCGCGTCGATGACCGTGATCACCGTTGGACTCGCCGTCATCGCGATCCGCAATGGCGGGCTACGCGGGTACTGGCATTCCCTGACCACTGGATTTCGGGAGCACCCGTGGGAGGCGGCGCTGGGGATCGCCGTGCTGCTCGTGATCGCTCTGGTGAGGCTGCGGTTCTCGGGACTCTCAACGGTCACGAGGGTTCCAAGCCTTCGGTACTGGGCCGACGCCACCGACATCGCAGCTTCCGGGGGCCTCCCTCGCCAGACCCTGCAGTGGGGGGACGTGTACGCGCCATCGGCCATGAAACTGATGCTGAATTGCTTCAACGCCGTGATGCAACTCATGTTCGGCGCGCAGCCGCTCGTCGCGGTAGGAGGGCTCATCTGGGTCACGGCCATCGGTTTCGCGACCAGCTTGTGGTGGCTGGCGCGCGAGATCGGTCTCCGGTGGGGGGCACCGCTGGTAGCTCTCTGGGTTGCGGCGAACACGGAGTTCCTGGGGGGCCATGAGATCGCCCGAGATCTCAACCTCTATCGCGCGGAGAACACCGGGCGTGTGGTGGCGTTCGCGGCCCTGGCGCTGTGCGTGAATGCGATCCGAAGCACGCCCCGATCCCCCAGACGCTTGCTCGCGGGCGGCGCTCTCTTCGGGGTCGCAGCCCTCACGCATCCCGTCCCGACGGTCATCTGCCTGTGCCTGTTCGCCTTCTATTCCCTGTACGTAGTCGTTGCCGATTCATTCCGTCGCACGGAGGGAACAGAGAACAAGAACCTGATGCGTCGGGCGTCGCGAGCGTTTCGGGCAAGACCGTTCCTAAGAGCGCTTGCGTGGTTGGTGGCGGTACCGGGCGTTGCGCTTCTCGTGGTCGTCTCAGCAGTGCTGCTGGCGGGCGGCGACACGGCCCTCACGGGGGCTGAAGGATCAGACGCATACCGGTTGGACGATGACAGCCTCGATCCCACGTTGTACTTCGTCACGGGACGTTCGGAGACGATCGCCGAGGGGGCCGCGCGTGACTGGTACGAGCCTCCCGACGAGCTTGTTGGTCAGTACGTGTCACGGGCGTTGAACACCGAGACTGCACAGCCGTGGCTCTGGCTCATCCTGACCTCCGCTGCGTTCCTGGTGGTCGGGGTGGTGGCGCCGGCGAGACTCAGGCCTGTCGTCTGTGCCGCGCTCGCGCTCACCGTATCCATCGTCGCAGTGACGCTTGCATTTGCTTACATCTACGACCTGTTCGTGCTCGCGAACTTCGGCCCCCGACGGCTCTTCGACTACGCATCCCTGCCGATCACGCTGGTCGGCTTCGTAGCCCTCGAGTCTCTCCTCCTCAGGTTGGAGAAGGCGAGGCCACGACTGCTCGGACCCGTCTCCGCAGCTCTAGCGGTGGGGCTTGCTGTGCTTCTTCTTCCGGCCGTCAGACCCGCGCCTAAGTTGACCTCGGATACCAAGGACGCGCTCGAGGACTACGCCTGGGTGCGCGACAACGTGCCATGTGGGGCCCGCATCGTCTCGAATGTAAGATCAGACGCCACCTACCAACTCCTAGCGGGCCGGGTTGGGGTGATCGAGGGGATGGGCCCACACCTCCGACCCGAGATGCTCCTCGAGATCAACGATCTGCTCGAGCGCAATCAGGAGTTCTTCAAAGATCCAGAAGGGAACGAACTGTTCCTCGCGGAGGAGGGCGTCGACTACGTAGCTCTGGTGCGCAGCCCCAAGAACCGCGGCGTCCGGGCGTTCCCGACCAACGAGAACAGGTTCGCCGGTGCGCCATCCCTGGACCTCGCGCACAGTGGGGCCAGATCCGACTTCTACCGGGTCGTCGGGATCGACGACACCGACACGTTTCCCAACCCCGACGACTTTCCAGGCTATGAGTGCGAGCAGGGCCCCATCCGCTGGTGAAACGACCGCATGGAAACTTCACTCGATGGGAACCACAAGGATCGAGGCCTCAACCAGAGCCGGGAGGTGAAGGAGCAACCGGCGCTGGTCTAGATGCAGGCGGCGCGGTCTAGAACCAGGCGGCGCGGGCCCACCCGATCGTCCGAGTGAGACCGTCCTCCAGCGAGACCTGCGGTTCCCAGCCGAACTTGTTCTGGGCTAGCGAGATGTCGGGGCAGCGGACCTCGGGATCGTCGACGGGGCGATCGATGTAGACGACCTCGGAATCGCTGCCTGCGAGACTGGCCACGAGCTCGGCGAGCTCCTTGACCGAGATCTCATGGGGGTTGCCGACGTTCACCGGACCGGTGACGTCCGAACCGATGAAACGCCAGATCCCCTCTACCAAGTCGTCGACGTAACACAGCGAACGCGTCTGCGAACCGTCGCCGTGCACGGTGAGTGGCTCGCCCTTGATCGACTGCTTGATGAAGTTCGGGACTGCTCGACCGTCGTTCCGGCGCATGCGGGGTCCATAGGTGTTGAAGATCCGCACCAACTTGACGGGTACGCCGTGCTGGCGGTGATACGCCATCGAAAGGGCCTCGCCGTAACGCTTCGCCTCGTCGTACACACCGCGGGGGCCGACGGGATTCACGTGCCCCCAGTAGGTCTCTGGTTGCGGATGCACCTGTGGATCCCCGTACACCTCCGATGTCGACGCCAGCACGAACCCGGCCCCCTTGTCCTTCGCGACCCCCAGCGCCCGCCACGTCCCGAGTGAGCCCACCTTCATCGTCTGGATCGGAAACTGCAGGTAGTCGATCGGCGAGGCCGGCGAGGCCCAATGCAGGACCCAGTCGACGTCCCCGTCGATCTCGATGTACTGGGTGACGTCCTGCTGGACGAACGAGAAGCGTTCCTTCCCCTCCAGATGGACGAGGTTACCCATCTCGCCCGTCAGTAGGTTGTCGAAACCGACGACTTCCCACCCGTTCGACAGAAGCGTGGTGCAGATATGGGAGCCGAGGAAACCGGCGGCGCCCGTGACAATCGCTCTAGGCACCGCGCGCACCCGGCGTGGGACGGCCCATCGAGAGGTACGTGAAGCCCCGCCGAGTCATGTCCTCTGGATCGAACACATTGCGGCCGTCGACGAAAACGGGGTATCGCATGACGCTCTTCAACTTGTCGAGGTCGAGCTCTTTGAACTCGGCCCACTCCGTACACAACACGACGACGTGGGCGTTGGTCGCAGCCGCATAAGGATCGTCCGCGTACTCGATGCGCGGTTGCTCGCGTCGAGCTTCCTCGACCGCGGCAGGGTCGAAGGCGGACACAGTGGCCCCCTCGCCCAGCAATCTGTCCGCCAACGCGAGGGCCGGCGCGAAGCGCACATCATCCGTGTTCGGCTTGAAGGCAAGGCCCAGCAGACAAACGCGTTTGTCATCAAGGTTCCACAACGCGTCCCGGATCTTCAGGAAGGCGGTCTCGATCGCCTCGTCATTGATCCGCGCAATCTCCCGTAGCAACGGGAAGCTGTAGCTCAGGGAATGGGCAACTCGTTCGAAAGCGTCGACGTCCTTCGGGAAGCAGAAGCCCCCGTAGCCGATGCCGGCACCCAGGAACGAGCTCCCGATGCGCGAGTCCGTTCCCATGACCTCGGCAACAGAGCCGATGTCCGCACCGGAGCGCTCGCACATCCGCGCGACGGCGTTGATGAAAGAGATCTTCATGGACAAGAATGCATTGCACGCGTGCTTCGAGATCTCGGCCGTAGCGATATCCGTCTCGATGAGAGGGATGCCTTTGCTCGTCAACGGCTCGTAGATCTGCCGCAGGGTCTCAAAGGCCGACGGATCATCCGCTCCTACGAGGATCCTTTCGGGCGCGAGGGTGTCTTGGACCGCCCTCCCCTCCCGCAGGAACTCTGGATTGGAGGCCACGCGGATCTGGTCCGCGATCTCAGGGCGTTCGTGCGCCACGGTTCGCGTCACACGATCGTGAGTACCGGCCGGAACGGTGGACTTCTCCACGAGGACGATCGGCCCATCGACGCAGGCGGCCATCTCGCGGGTCGCCCTCTCCACGGCCACGAGGCTCGCCTCTCCGCTCGCACGCGGAGGGGTGCCCACGCAGATGAAGGCGGCGTCGGCGCCGGGGATGCCCTCGGAGTAGTCGGAGGTGAATCTGAGGCGGCCGTTCGCGATCCCCTCGTCCAGCAACTCCTGGACCCCTGGCTCGAAGAAGGGGCTCCGGCCGGCCTTCAGCGTCTCGATCTTGGCCCCATCGGCGTCTATCCCGACTACCTCGTGACCCATATGCGCAAAGGTCACGCACGAGATGAGTCCAACATGGCCCGTGCCAACGACGGCGATCCGCAAGTTACTCCTCTGGTCGCGGTGATGATCCCCTTCTGGATTCTCGCATCCCTGCGGCTGCCGGCATGGACTATCGGGAAGACGGCTCCTGCTCCGTACTGGGCGCGGCATAGCTTGACCTAAAGCCCACTTGAGGCTCTAGCATCGTGCTGGAAACGATCTCATGGCCGCGGCTCGAGGATCAGTGAGCGGCTCTGCAATCAGCCACCAAGGAGCAAACGCGATGGATATGGAAGTCACAGCATGGATGTCTCTGTACAAGGCCATGCATGCCGAGCAGGACAAGCGGCCGTTCTCTAAGGCGACCCTGAAGCGCATCGGCGGATTCGCCCGCCCGCACCGGCGCGAGCTGGCCTTCTTCATGGTGCTGAGCATCGTGATGGCGATACTCGCGGTCGCGACCCCGGTGCTGGCCGGCCGGGTCGTCGATGCGATCGTGGAGCGCTCGCCGATCGGGGTCGTTTACCGGCTCGCAGCGCTCATCGCTCTCATCGCGGTGGTCGAGGCAGGACTCGGGCTGGTCACCCGCTGGCTCTCCGCCAGCATCGGCGAGGGTCTGATCCTCGACTTGCGTACCGCTGTGTTCGATCACGTGCAGCGCATGCCGATTGCCTTCTTCACCCGTACGCGAACGGGCGCGCTGGTCAGCCGGTTGAACAACGACGTCATCGGCGCACAGCGAGCGTTCAGCGACACGCTTTCGGGCGTCGTCAGCAACATCGTGACTCTCCTGCTCACGTTCGTGGTGATGGTTGGGATCTCGTGGCAGATAACGCTGCTGGCGCTGCTCTTGCTGCCGGTGTTCGTCATCCCGGCCCGACGCATGGGATCCCGGCTGGCCCGGCTCGAGCGTGAATCGGCCAACCACAACGCGGCGATGGGCACGCAGATGACTGAGCGGTTCTCTGCGCCTGGTGCGATGCTCGTGAAGCTCTTTGGCCGGCCCGAGGAAGAATCAACCGGCTTCGCCGAGCGCGCCCGCCGAGTTCGGGACATCGGAGTCAGAACGGCGATGGTGCAATGGGTTTTCGTTACCGCTCTGACCCTTGTGTCGGCGCTCGCACTCGCGGTGGTCTACGGGCTCGGCGGCTTCTATGCGCTTGCTGGACAACTCGAGCCGGGAGCCGTCGTTGCGCTCGCCCTCCTTCTCACTCGTCTCTACGCTCCCCTAACCTCTCTTGCCAGCGCCCGCGTCGAGGTGATGAGCGCGCTCGTGAGCTTCGAGAGGGTCTTCGAGGTTCTTGACCTAAAGCCCCTGATCGCAGACAAGCCGGGAGCCCTGAAGGTGCCCGACGGCCCGGTATCTGTCGAGTTCGATGAGGTGCAATTCGCCTACCCCTCAGCGGACAAGGTCTCCCTCGCGTCGCTAGAAGAAGTCGCGCAGCTCGATTCACGTGGCGGCGTCGAGGTGCTGCACGGGGTTTCTTTCCGCGCCGAGCCGGGTCAGATGGTGGCGCTCGTGGGGTCTTCGGGGGCCGGGAAGTCGACGATGGCGCAGCTGTTGCCACGCCTCTATGACGTTGACGGCGGCGCGGTCCGCCTCGCTGGTGTGAACGTCAGGGACCTCACGGCCGAGTCCATCCGCGAAACCCTCGGAATGGTCACGCAGGACGGTCACTTGTTCCACGAGTCCGTGCGTGCGAACTTGCTCCTGGCCCGACCGGAGGCATCAGAGGACGAGCTGTGGGAGGTGCTGCGGCGCGCTCGGCTCGAGACGCTGGTTCGTTCCTTGCCCGACGGCCTGGACACCGTCGTCGGCGAGCGCGGTTACCGGCTCTCCGGTGGTGAGCGTCAGCGCTTGACGATCGCTCGTCTGCTGCTTGCCCGGCCCCGGGTTGTCATCCTCGATGAGGCGACCGCCCACCTCGACTCAACTTCGGAAGCCGCAGTGCAGGCGGCCCTCGGTGAGGCACTTGCTGGCCGGACCGCCGTGGTCATCGCGCACCGCCTGTCCACCATCCGAGCCGCCGATTTCATACTCGTCATCGAGGACGGGCGGATCGTGGAGCGCGGCACGCACGACGAGTTGCTGGCCGCCGGCGGGCGATACGAGGAGCTGTATCACACTCAGTTCGCTCAGCCCGCTGCAAGAGAAGAGATCACCGACTCAGTCGCCTAGCGGACAAAGAGTTCCACCCGCCCCTGCGTGACACGAACGGACCAGAGGTCCTATGCAACGCGAACAAGAGCTCGGAGCCATCGACAATAGCTTCAAGCGGAATGAACCGACCGCGCCCCTTTTCTGGGGCGCGGTCGGTCGTTCCCGAGTGCTTGGGTGCGACTAGTTAGTTCATCCAGGGGTCAGGGAGATCCAGGTACTTCGGCTCTCCGTCGGAGATCTTCTGGTACTCGGCCATGAACTCCTCGAAGCCGTCCGAAGTCTCCATGTTCTTCTCCTGCGCCCTAGCCTCCGTTTCGTTGGTGAAGTACAGCACGCTCGTGAAGCGGCCATTCTCCGGGTGCCAGGCGGTGACGCCTCCGATCACATCCGGCCGGGCCTCCTTCATCTGCTGCTCCATGCTGCGGTCGAGCTCACGAGACTTGGCAACGTCGGTCACCTTGCCCTGGATGATCTGGACGAAGCCTGCGTCATCCGAGCCACCGTCATTCATCACATCGACCTCGGTGCAGTCGTGGAACATGACATCCGATACGTACTGCGAGGTCTCGTCCCACCACGAGCCCTGCTCGGGCTTGTCGCTGTTCGCCTTGGCGGCGTCCGCGCTTTCGAACCGTGCGACCGTGATGAACTCACCGTCCGGCGTGACGCCACCGGTTCCTCCCAGATAGCCCTGTGCCTGCGGCTTGATCTCCTGATTCCACCGTTCCCACTGCTTCTTCAGGCCCGCTGCGTCCTTGGCTTTGCCCTGTATCACCTGTGCAAACATGATTCCTCCCTTTCCTTGCGTCCCTCCGTTCTACTCCCCTGAGCTGAGGAGTCAAGTGAGGGCCGGCGAGATCGTCGTCGTGCCCGACGATACGCCCCATCGGTTCTTCAACTCAGGTCAGAGCCAACTGCGCCAGGTCGCGATCCACGTCAGCCCGCGCTTCGTCACCGAATGGCTCGAGCGCGGCACCGGATGAAGAGGGAGTGATGGCAGTCGCCGAGGGCTTTGCCCCGGTCGTTCGGGGGCCGAAGCCCTCTAGGCCGGCGAAAGTTGAGTCCTAGCGGATCACTGAAGCTCCAGATCTTCGTGGCGCTCGATCTCGAAGCGTCCGTCACTACGACACTTGATCTTGTGCCTTCCGAATGAGAGCCCCTAAGGCCGGCCCATAACGAAGGCTAAGATCGAGCCCATGAGTCCCCCCTTGGACGAGGCCATCTCCGCCGACGAGGACTCGCTGCGCGAGGCCAACGAACTGCGCCGCAGGTCGTGGGCCAAAGAGGCTGACAGCTACGACAAGCGGATGGGATTCGTCGAGCGACGCATCCTCGGGTCCGAGCACCGGGGGTGGGCGTGTTCCCGCACAACGGGTAAGACGTTGGAGGTCGCCGTGGGCACCGGTCTCAACCTCGCTTCGTACCCGCCTGAGGTCGAGGTGGTTGGCCTCGACCTCAGTTCAGAGATGCTCGAGATCGCTCGAAGTCGAGCCAGGGAGCTGGGTCGCGAGATCGACCTTCGCGTCGGGGACGCGCACGCGCTTCCCTTCGATGCCGAGAGTTTCGATTCCGTGCTGTGCACGTTCTCGCTATGCAACATCCCCGAACCTCGGCTTGCCGTCGCCGAGATGAAACGCGTTCTCCGTCTGGGCGGGCGGCTGGTGCTCGTCGATCACATAGGCAGCGACGCGAAGCTCATCTTCTGGATCCAGCGGGCCATCGAATTCTTCTCGATCCGCAGCGAGGGCGAACACATGACGAGGCGCTCGCTGGTGCACGTTACGGCGGAGGGATTCGAGATCGTCGAGAGAGACCGCCTGGGACCCGGACGAGTGGTCGAACGCATCCTCGCGCTCAAGCCTTCCGCTTCTGAGTCAGCCTAAAGGCGCGGATGCGCGCGCTCGATCAGCCGTTCGCTTCCTTAGCTCGACGCTCCATCTCCTCCGGTGGGACATCCTCCACGTGCGTTGCGATCCACCAGATCTGGCCTTCTGCGTCGCGTACCCCGGCCATGCGGTCGCCGTAGAACTGATCCTCCGGCTCCATGGTGCTCTCCGCACCGGCCTCGATCGCGGCGGTGTAGGTCGCGTCGCAGTCCGTAACGTAGAGGTGATTCGCGAGCGGCAGGGGTTTGAACTCGTCTCGTGCTTGCGAGAGCATGATACGCGAGTCGCCGATCTGGATCTCGGCATGCCTCACCTCGCCCTTGTCGTCCAGCATCTTTACCTTCTCCTGTGCATCGAAGGCCCGATGCGCGAAATCCATGAAACCCGCCGCGTCCTTCAAGAAGAGGTACGGCGTGACCGTGTGGTAGCCCTCGGGGATCGGCTTGACCGGCATCGGCTCCTCCTTCTCGGCCCGATGACCCAGACCGCATTGATGACTGTCGTTACGTGTCGGCCAGACTACCGACACGGGGGCGATGCCGGAGCGGATACCTTCCAGTGATGTCTCCTCTTTACAAGCTCCCCCATCGTGGGATCTAAGCCCCGCCGGGTCTCCGGCACCGAACGGAAAGCTCGCCTGGTACGCCGGCATCACCTGGGGAGGACCGGGGGCGATGTGACGAGCGTCGCCGACGATCTGGTGGGCTTGCATTCGACCGATGCGGCATCCGTGTTCCTCGCGGCGCACGCGCGAGTGCGCAAGTTCCACCCTGACCGATTGGAGACCGCGCTCTACGAGGACAGAAGTCTTGCTCGCGTACTCGGCATGCGTCGCACGATGTTCGTGCTCCCGGTGGGATCGGTCCCGGTCGTTCACGGCGCGTGCACTCGAACCCTGGCGCGGCTCGAGCGAAAGAAAACGATCCGCTTCATCGAAGAAGGGGGCGTCGCCAAGGACGGCTCCCGGTGGCTTCGCAAGGTCGAAAGCGCAACGCTTGAGCTTCTCGAAGCACGCGGGAAGGCGACCGCGGGCGAGCTCAGCCGCGAGATCCCGGCCCTGCGCAAGAAGATCCCCGTCGGGATGGGCAAGAAGTGGGCCGGGACGATCGGAGTTTCGACACGTGTTCTGTTCCTGCTCGCGAACGACGGCGTGATCCTTCGGACGCGACCGCGCGGCTCCTGGTTGAGCACGCAGTACGAGTGGGCGCCGGTGCGGTCGTGGCTCGGTGTCGATATCGACACTCTGGAAACGGAACCCGCGCGGGCGGAGCTGATGCGACTGTGGCTCGCATCGTTCGGCCCGGGGACCCTCAAGGACATCAAGTGGTGGACGGGTTGGACCGCCGGGCACACAACCAAGGCGCTGAACGATGCCGGTGCCGTGAAGGTCGACCTTGCAGGTGCGACCGGATACCTGCTACCGGACGATCAGGAGCCGGTCCGCCCACCCCGCGAATCAGCAGCGCTTCTCCCTTCGCTCGACCCGACGACCATGGGCTGGTTCGAGCGCGACTGGTACCTGGGCGATCACCGTTCGGCGTTGTTCGACCGGAACGGCAACGCCGGGCCCACCGTGTGGTGGCAGGGACAGGTCGTCGGAGGGTGGGCTCAGCGCACCGGCGGTGAGGTGGTCGTGCGGCTCCTCCAGGATGTCGGCGGTGACGCGCGCAAGGCGATCGACCGAGAAGTGAACGCACTCCAGCAGTGGCTCGGCGACGTGCGCGTCATCCCCAGGTTCCGAACGCCCCTGGAACGGGAGCTGAGCCTCTAGGTGATGGATGTCGGCTCCCGCGGAAGCTCGACGTGACCGGCTACGGGCTCCTGCTCTTGAATCCATACTGGCGGAACGTTTACACGCGGCTAGGGGGGCGAGTCGAGCCAAGCATTTCGCACCTCCATGAGGAAGGGCGTTCCGATACTTCGGGGTGTCCATCCCGAGAAGGTATTCCCGTGTGACCGGTCCCCGCAAGGTCGCGCCGACGGCGGAGGTAGGCGCGTAAGAGCCGAGGCCGGCAACTCAAGCGAAGCGCCGGCAGGCTAGTCTTCAGCCTCAGCAAGGCATGGCGGATAGCGAAGAAGGGCAACTCATGAGTTACGGCGCAGGTGGTGGCACTCAGCAACCTCCCGTCCGTCCACCGATCCCCCCCGTTCCCCCTCAAGGTTCCGTCCCACCTGGAGGAACCGGGAGCCCCCGTCCTTGGGTCGTGGTCCTGCTCGTCGGCGGCGCACTCTTGATACTCGGCCTGGTGGTCGCCGGCGTGTTCATCGCGGCCGATAGTGACTCGACCGGCGACGCGGACTCGACGGGATCGACCGCTACGGAGGAGCAGGACGCCGGCATGGTCAGCGTGGTCAGCGACGACTCCGAGCTGCAGTTACAGGTTCCGGCGAGCTGGGAGGATCTGAAGGGAGACCTTAATCCTGTTGCGAGCATCGAGGTAGGCGATAAGTTCGACGAGACCTACGCGATGGTCATCTCGGACAGCAGAGACGTTTTCGGGGACCCCCCGACGCTCGAGGACTTCGCGCGAACACAGCTTCGCTTCTTCACTCGACGCCTCGAGTCGCCCTCGCTCTCAGAGGGCGTCAGCGTCGCCGAGTACGAGCAAAGCGCCGTGAGGCACGAACTCAGCGCAACCGTCGACAACATCAACGTGAAGTACATGATCACGTTCCTCGAGACCGATCAGCGCTTCGTCCAGATCTTCGCCTGGACGCTAACCCCGGAATGGGAGAACAACCGAGGCATCCTCGAACGCGTGAGCAACAGCCTCCAAGAACTCTCGACCGGATAGAGTTCTGCACCCTTAGGCTTGGGGACCCCGCCTCAGCCGAGAATCGAGGGAGACCCATGAAGCTCGAAGGGATCCATCACGTCACCGCCATCACCGGCGACGCCCCGCGGAATGTCGAGTTCTACACGGGTCTCCTCGGTCTGCGGATGGTGAAGAAGACCGTCAACCAGGACGACCCGACCGTCTATCACCTGTTCTATGCCGACGAACGCGGAAACGCCGGCTCCGACATCACGTTCTTCGAGTACCCGGGCGTGCCGCCGGGCCGGGCCGGCGATGGGATAGTGCACCGGGTGGTCTTTCGCGTCGGGTCGGAAGCGTCTCTCGACTTCTGGCAGCAGAGGCTCGAAGCAGCGGGCACAAAGCTCGAACGCTCGAATGGGTCACTCGTGCTGTCCGATCCGGAGGGCCTCGACCTCGAGCTCGTGCCCGACACCTCGGGGGACGAGCCTCTGTTGGCCGAGCATCCGGAAGTCCCGGCCGAGCACGCCATCCGGGGCTTCGAAGGCGTGCGCGCCTACAGTAAGGCCCCCGAAGACAGCACGAAACTCCTCGAAGAGGTCCTCGGATTCGACCCCTCCGGTGACGATGCCTGGTCGGCGCGCGGCTCCCAGCGGGGTGGGTCCTACCGCTTCGATCCACCCCCGGACGAACGGCCGCTCAGTGGGGCGGGCACCGTCCACCACGTCGCCTGGGCGTCCCCGATGGACGAGCACGAGGAATGGCGCCGGCGCGTGGACCAGGCCGGGGCGTCCCCCACACCAGTGATCGACCGCTTCTACTTCCGCTCCATCTACTTTCGCGAGCCCTCGGGCGTCCTGTTCGAGATCGCCACCCTGGGTCCCGGATTCACCGCGGACGAGGATCTCGAGACGCTGGGTCAGGGCCTCTCGCTACCGCCCAACTTCGAGCACCTGCGCGACCGCCTCAAGGGCGTCCTGACCCCGCTCCCCGACGCGAGGGCTGACCTCAAGGACTGATTCTCGCCTCGATCGTTTGCTTGCTCTGTAACTGGGTGATGCTGTCTCGGCTGGGCGGCCGGGAAGCGAACTGACCCTTTGAGCGCGACCGCTGCTCCCCAAGAACGTCGCAGCGGGACGGTTCAGGCGACGGATTCCGGAGCCGGAGCCGCAGCCGAAAACTCCTGATCGTCCTCGAATATCGCCTTCTCCAACACTATGCCCATCATTACCTGGTCGAGCGGCCGCGCAACGTAGAAGCCTTGCCCCTCCTTGCACCCGAGTCGGCGGAGCTCCTCCAGCTGAGCGCGTGTCTCGATCCCCTCGGCCACCGTCTTCAGACCCAGGCTTTCGCCCAGCTGGATGATGGCACGCACGAGCTTCGCTTCCTCTTGGGATCCTTCGATACCGTCGATGAAGGACTTATCGATCTTGATCACGTCCACCGGGAAGTGCTTCAGATAGCTGAGCGATGAGTACCCTGTTCCGAAGTCATCCACGGCGATCTGGACGCCCAATAGTTTGATCTCCTTGAGGATCTCCATGGTGGTCTGGGTATCGCGCATCAGGACGCTCTCGGTGACTTCGAGGATGAGGCTCGAGGGCTCGAGCCCGGTCGCATCCAGAACCTCACAGATCTCGTTCATGAGATCCCCGTCCTGCAGCTGGCGTGCGGAGAGGTTCACTCCGACGCGCAATGGCGGCGACATTGGATGCTCCCGCTGCCACAGCTGGGTCTGAGCCGCAGCCGTTTCGAGAACCCACTTGCCCAACGGCAAGATCAAACCCGTTTGCTCCGCGAGGGGGATGAAGTCCAGGGGCGGCACCAAGCCCCGAGTGGGATGCATCCATCGCACCAGCGCTTCGACGCCGGCGACGACACCACTCGTCACCTCGATGATGGGCTGATACTCCAAGATGAATTGGTCACCCTCCAACGCCCGGCGCAGATCGCTTTCGAGGTCGACCCGCGTGACGAGTGCGTGGCGCATGTCAGGTTCGTACACGTCGCACGTACCCTTACCTCGCGCCTTTGCCGCATACATGGCCACATCTGCGTTCGCGAGGATGTCCTCGATCGCGTCGAGGTGGGTGCAGAGAGCGATCCCGATACTTCCACTGACAACAACTCGATTGTTCTTGAGCTCGAAAGGCTCCGTCAGACTCGCCAGCACCCGACGAGCAACAGCCTGAGCCACCTTTGCGTTCTCCACATCCTCGAGCAAGATCGCGTACTCGTCCCCGCCGAGTCGAGCAACGGTGTCGCCGGGACGAAGGCAGTCGCTCAGTCGTTGGGCGACTCCGACGAGCAAGCAGTCCCCGATGTCGTGCCCCAACGTGTCGTTCACGGACTTGAAGTTGTCGAGGTCGAACAGCAGCATCGCGTGCTTCGTCTCGCTCCGAACGGAGCGCGCGAGCGCATGCTCCACCCGGTCCATCAAGAGAACTCGGTTCGGGAGATTCGTGAGGGGATCGTGCAACGCTTGATGAGCCATGTGGCGAGCCCATTTCGTGCGTTGTCGCTGGAGCAGCGTCAAGATCAACGCAGCGATGAGGACAACGGCCACCGTTCCGATATCGGAGATCGTGTTCGCTCTCGTGGCCAGTTCCTCGTAAGTCACGTTTGCGCGGTCGATCGCCTGGTTGAGGGTCGAGGACGCCGGGTCGATGCGAACACGATCGTAGCTGAAGGCTTGATCGAACTCACCTTGCTCGAGAAGATCGACCTGAGCGTCAAGGGCTCGGTGGAACGTCGCGAGAGACTCGTCGAGGCGGTGGGCGGTCGCGTCGGGAAGGCCTAGATCTCTCACTTCGGCCATGTCGGCCTCGGCGAGATGTTGAAGCGGCTCGATGCCTCCACGCAATCCCGTCACTGCGCGGATGACCCCCAGGTCTTCAGCGTCCCCCGCCAAGGCCAGCTGAAGGGTCCCGGATTCAAGGACGTTCTGCCGGTTGGCCGCAGCTTCGATCCGGGCCAGCCGGATCTGGCCGATGCGGCGATCGTCCGAGTAAGAACGGACGGTGTTCAGACCATAGATGGCGAGTCCGGCGAGGATGAAAGGCAGCACCATGAAGAAGCGGGCGCCGCGCGCGGACACGACGAAGCTGGCCTCTTTGGAGGCTCCGCCGGTCTGCCGTCTGAAATGGTTCATCGGATCCCGTCGGTGGGCGTGGGGGCATGCGGCGGCATGCCGTACTTAGATATCGGTCCCGGTCCAGCCCTCCTGAACCGCTCATTCAGGCTGAAACCGTCGCCCTCATAAAGCGGCCGCCCGTGCTTACCCCGTGATGGGGGACCGTTCCAGAACCTCGGCGCCCTCGTGCGCGACCCTGACCGCCTCGACCTTGGTGGCCCCCGCCCCCCGGGCCAGGGCATCATCGACCGTCGGGCCGCCCGACGCCCGCCGGGCCATGTCGAGATGTGTCTCGCGGCGAGGCTGTTCCACCGGCGGCAGCGGCTCGCCGGCCTCGGCTCTGAAAACTTCGGCGAAACCGAAGAGGAACGCGGCTCCGGCTCCTTCGCCCAGGACCGCGAGGCCCCCTGCGATGCCTTCGAAGCAGTAGGGAAGCGTTTCGGTGTCGTACAGATCGTTCGCCAGAGTGAGTCCCTCAGCGAGGAGCGCTCCTCCCCTCGAGAGGTTCCTGCGTTCGATCTCGGCTTTGCCGAGTTGCGCCAACACGAAGCCCGTCGCCTGCCGGTAGCCGAGGGAGCGGAACAGCTGCAGGCACTCCTCCCACAAGCCGGCGGCTCGATCCCAATCCCCTTGCGCCGACGCGACAAGAGCCAGGCTGTCGAGCACGTTGCCGATCCCTTCTTTGAAGCCAACGTCTCGGAACAGCCTCAATGCCTCTTCGAGTCGAGGAATAGCTCCCTCAGGATCGTCCTGAAGGATGGAGTTATAGCCGAGATTGTTCAGAACGCTTGCGATCCCCCACGTGTCGTCCATCCTGCGGCGGATCTCGAGGATCTCCTCGTGAAGGCGATTTGATTCCGTGAAATCGCCGGTTCGAAGCGCCAGCATGCCGAGGCGCGTCATCGCGATCGTTCGACCCCGAAGGTCACCCAGCTCGTTGAAGTTGCTCAAGGCCTCGTCCTGCAAACCCACGGCCTTCTCTCGTTCCCCATCGAGATAGGCGATGTGGCCGAGACCGGTCACGGCCCACGCGTACGCGAGCCGGTCGCCGCCCTCGTGAGCGAGTCCAGCCGCTTCACTGAAGTACGCGTTCGCGGTCTCTTTGTCCCCGAGGTCGGCAACGAGGGCTCCTGCGCTCGACAATGCGCGCGAGCGCTTCAGCGGATCGGTGACAGGCGCGGCCAGGACCCGCTCGAACCAGTGGCGGCCCACGGAGAGGTGGCCCCTGATCCACCAGAACCACTGGAGGAGGTGGGCAAGGTGGTACGCCTCATCGGCATCGCTTCGGATCAACCATCCGAGGGCGGACTGCAGGTTGACATGCTCCTTCTCGAGAGCGCTGAGCCAGTTCGCTTGCTCCGGACCGGCCAGGCGCGTCGCACTCTTCTCCGCTAGATCCTTGAAGAAGCGGGCGTGGTCGGCCGCCACAGGCTGATACTCGCCGTCGCCAACCAACCGCTCTCGTCCGTACTCCTTGATGATCTCGAGCATCACGAAACGCGGTTCATCGTCGTCGTCTTCGATCTGGAGCACGAGACTCTTGTCGACGAGCGAATGGAGCTCGTCCAGCACGTTCGCATCATTCGCGCCGCAAACCGACTCGATCGCGCCCAGAGAAGCATCCCCGGCGAAGATCGATAAACGAGCCAGCAGCCTTCGATCGGCTTCGTTCAGCAGTTCGTAGCTCCACTCGATCGCGCCTCGCAGCGTTCGCTGTCGCGCCGGCAGATCCCGCGCCGTCGACCTTAGGACATCCAACTGCTTGCTCAAGCGGGCGAGCAAGGCCTGGGGCGGAAGGATCTTTGTGCGGGCCGCGGCGAGCTCGATCGCCAATGGAAGTCCCTCGAGACGGTGGCAGATCTCGGCCACGGCCGCAGCGTTCTCATTCGTAACGGAGAAGTCCGGCCTGGCGAATCGGGCGCGATCGATGAACAACTGAACCGACTCGTACTGAGTCAAGACCTCTAGGTCTTCCTCGTCTCCTGGGGACGGCGACGAGAGCGGTGGAACGGGGAAGTCCTGCTCCCCACGAACGTGCAGGATCGCACGGCTGGTAACCAAGATCCGCAACTCGGGCGCGACCTCGAGCATCTGTGTAAGGAACGCGGCAGCTTCCAGAAGGTGCTCGAAGTTGTCCAGGATCAGCAACAGTTGCTTCTCCCGCAAGAACTCGGCCAGGCTCGTCATCGTGTCCTGGTTGGGTACGTCTCGCATCCCCAGCGTGCTGGCGATGGCCTCCGGAACCAGGGCCGGGTCTCCTACGGGGGCGAGCTCGACCATCCAGACGCCGGCGTGGAACGTCTTCAGGACCTCCGCACCAACCTGCGCCGCGAGTCTGGTCTTCCCGCTCCCTCCGGGACCCGTGAGCGTCACCAGTCGTGTGCTGCGCAGCAGCCGCACGACACGGGTCATTTCCTCGTCGCGACCGATGAAGCTCGTCAGTTGTGGCGTCAGGTTCTGTGGCATCTGATCTACGGACCGGAGAGGGGGCAGATCGTGAGGCATGCCTGCGTAGAGCAATTGAAAGACGCGCTCCGGTCGCGCCAGGTCCTTCAGGCGATGCTCACCGACGTCCCGGATGCCGCAATCGGGCGGGATCGCATCGCGCACCAGGTCGAAGACCGTCTGGGACAGCAGGATCTGGCCCCCATGGGCGATCGCACGCAACGCGGAGGAGCGGCCCACCTCTGCTCCGTGGTAGGCGCCTGCCCTGACCTCGGCCTCTCCCGCGTGCAGGGCCATCCGGACACGGAGGGTCAAGCCTTCGCCCCAGTCCTCTTCGCCTAGACCCTGCTGGATCTCGACGGCACAGGCCAATGCCTCGCTCCCCCGCTCGAACACGCTGAAGGTGCTGTCGCCCTCTCCCTGGTCTACGGGGAGATGGCCCTCGTGGCGGCGGATGAGCTCGGCGATGATCTCGTGATGCCGTCGCAAGGCACCGAACATCACCTGCGGGCGCTCGACCCACAGCTTGGTGGAGCCTTCGATATCAGTCATGAGGAACACGACGGTTCCCGAAGGCGCGGTGGTCAACATCGCCTCGCTTCCGATCGGACGGCCCGCTCGCGCACGAAACCGCAGTCTAGGACAGCGGAGATCCCACCCATACGGGACCAGCGGGAACGCCGAATCCCCTGTAGACATTGTGATGACGGCGAAGGAGGTTGACCTTTCTCGATGAAGGTTCTGATCACTGGCGCAAGCGGACTGATCGGGCAAGCGCTCGTCGATGCCCTCGAGGAACGAGGCGACGAGCCGGTGCCCGTCACACGGTCGGCGTCTGGGGGGGAATCCGCCGTGAGGTGGGATCCGCAGCGTGGCGAGCTCAACCCAGAGGATGTGTCCGGGTACGACGCGATCATCCATCTCGCCGGTGAAGGCATCGGGGACAAGCGATGGACCGAAACTCACAAAGCGCGCGTCCTCGACAGCCGAGTTCGTGCAACAACGCTTCTGGCCGAGACTCTTGCGGAGGTCGACCGTTCCCCCGCGGTCCTGGTCAGCGCGTCCGCGGTCGGTTTCTACGGGCACAGAGGCGATGAGGTACTGACCGAGCAGAGTGAGGGAGGCGACGACTTCCTCTCGGATGTCTGTCGACAATGGGAACAAGCAACACAGCCTGCGCGCGACGCTGGGATCCGCGTAGCGACGATCCGCACCGGGTTGGTGATGACGCCCGAAGGCGGCATCCTCCCGCGCATCTTGCTGCCCTTCAGGCTTGGGGTCGGTGGGCGCCTGGGGCCGGGATCGCAATGGTGGCCGTGGATCACCATGCAGGACGAGATCGCCGCGATCCTGTACGTCCTCGACAATGACGATCTCTCGGGGCCGGTGAACCTGAGCGCTCCGAATCCTGTGACGAACGCTGAGTTCACGCGCACGCTGGCGCAAGTGCTGCGGCGTCCGGGTGTTTTCAGCGTCCCGAGCGCCGCGCTCAAGCTCATCCTTGGTGAGGAGATGGCGTCCGAGCTGCTTCTCGTGAGTCAGAGGGTCCGGCCGCAGAAGCTCCTTGACTCGGGCTTCGAGTTCGCAGAGCCCGACCTCGAGCCGGCCCTTCGAACGCTGCTGGACAAGCCGGGCGTCTGAGCTCAGCTCGGGGCGACTCTCTGCCAGTCCTCTTCGAGATTGACCGAACGTGAGGGACCGATCGACTGGTGCCGGACTCTGTTCTTGCCTTCACGTTTCGCTTGGTACATCAGGTCGTCCGCCGCTTCGATCATCGCCTCGACGGTCTCCGGGACCGTCGCGAATGTTGCGATCCCCATGCTGAACGTCGATGAAGGGGTCACATCGAGAGCCGCAACCAGATGCTCCTGAACGCGGCCCACCACTATCGTGGCGGCCGCCTCATCCGTCTCCGGAAGGAGCAGCCCGAACTCATCTCCACCAAGACGCGCGACGACGTCCGACGTCCTCAACGTGGATCGGAGGGTCTCAACGACCCTCTGCAACACCTGGTCACCTGCGGCGTGCCCCTGGTCGTCGTTGACCTTCTTGAAATCGTCAAGGTCCAAGTACGCGATCGTGATCGCACGACGATGTCGTCTGCTGCGGGCTAGCTCCACCTGGCATACCTCGGAGAATGACCGTGCGTTGGCAGCGCCGGTGAGCGGATCGATGCGTGCAAGCCGGATCTCGCGCACCAGCATCGCCCTCAAGGTGGTTAGAAGGTGAGCTATCACGAGCAAGAAGGCGATGCGGACCGCCGCGTTCGACGCAGAAACAAAAACGTTCGAATAGCCATTGAACTCGATGGCGCCGGCGACATACCAGGCGGCCCCGGCTAGGAAGCCAACCGCCAGGCCAGCCCGGCGCCCCGCGTACCAGCCGGCGAGGGCAGTTGGCGCGAGGTAGAAGATCGACAGGGTTAACTCGTCGCCCGTCAGCAGGTCCAGCGACAGGACGATGGTGACGAGAGCAAGGGAGATTGCGATCAGATAAGGGTTCGACGACCCTCGAGCCACCCGTTCAACTTTGACCGCATGCGATCCGCCTCCGTCCCAGGGGATCTGGGAATCATAGGAAGCCTAGGCGGGGTCGGCAAGAAATAGCCTACGAAATCTACGCAACCCCTCGTCTCGCTACGATGGGCTGTCCGAGCGAGAGTGGCGGAATTGGCAGACGCGCCAGCCTTAGGAGCTGGTGTCCTAGGACGTGGGGGTTCGAGTCCCCCCTCTCGCACGC
>JALZJQ010000029.1 GCA_030859685.1 Actinomycetota bacterium
GTGGCCTCCCTCTCCTCTCTCGTTGCCGACGGCAATTGCCGGCGACTCGATGCCGCCGACGGCGACACCTCTGATGGGGTGCGACTTGCGTACCGTTTCTGCGATGACGGCGTGCCTGCCACGGACGGCGGCGAGAGAGCCGTACCGGTGCCCGCCGCCTATCACAGCCGGGCTTCGGGCGGCGATTGGCGGGGCCTGCCGCGCCCGGCGCGCGGCGACGAGATGGCGCGCAAGGCGGCGCGCGACGATCTGCGTCCGGAACGAGGAAACCGGATCTCTCTCGACGTCGACGTAACGCTTCCGGTCGGACGGCGGCCACGGCACGGCCGCCCCGTCATCGTTTTCATGCACGGGTGCTGCGGGGGCAATAAGACGGGTTGGGAATCCGACCGCATCAGCACGCCGGGCGAGAAGTGGCATCACTCGAACGCGTGGTTCGCGGCCCGTGGATACGTCGTGATCACCTACACAGCGCGCGGTTTCGTGAACGCCAACGACGAGGGATCGACCGGGACGACGCAGCTCGACTCCCGGCGCTACGAGATCAACGACTATCAGTACCTGGTGGGCTTGCTCGCGGATCACGACGCGATGAGACGCCGCAGCGGTCGCCGAGAAGTGTTCGACATCAACCCCCGGCGCATCGGCGCGGTGGGCGGGTCGTACGGCGGCGGCTTCTCCTGGCTGGCGTTGACCGACCCGACCTGGCGCAGCCCCTTGCACGACGTGCGGATGAAGCTAGGAGCCGTGGTGCCGAAGTACGGGTGGACCGACCTGGTCGAGGCGCTAGCGCCGGGGGGCCATTACAGGGACCGGGACCCCCGCACGGGGCGCACCGTCGTCGCACCCTCGGATCCGAGGCGCGCCGTGAGTCGCCGACCTATCGGCGTCAAGAAGGAAAGCATCGTGGACGGCTTGTACGCCGCGGGGAATGCTCCCGGCACCGACCACGCGACCTTCCCGGTCCACCTGCAGGAGGCCGCCGCTCGGCTTTCGGCCGGCGAGCCCTACGACGGCGATCCCCAGCTCAAGCGCATCGTGAACGACTTCCTCAACAACCGCTCGGCCTATTTCCAGCGGGCGTTCTGGCATCGGGTGCGCAACGGATTGCGCGTGCCTGCCTTCATCCCGGCGACCTGGACCGACCCGCTGTTCCCCACGATGGAGAGCGTGCGCTTCTACAACAAGCTGAAGCGGATAAGTCCTCGCTATCCCATGCAGATGTATCTGGGCGACTACCAGCATTTCGCGGCCAATAAGAACAAGGAGTGGAGCGACATGTGCGGGGGCGACCACCATGTCTGCACCCTCGAGGATCACACCGCCGGCGGCCGGCTCCATCTCGAGCGCGCTCCCTCGCGGGTGCGCAAGGGGATCAACAGTCGTATCGACGATTTCCTTGACCACTACCTGCGTAACCGCGGCCCGGCCCCCCCACGCGACGTGTCTGCGACGACGACGATCTGCGCGGCGAATGCCACCGCCAAGTACCCGGTGGATGAACCAGGTATCGAGTACCGGGCGCCTCGCTGGCGCGCTCTCGCCCCGGGAGAGGCGCGCTTCAGCTTCGAGGGCGATGGCGTGACGAGCACGGCAGCCGTCGACGTACACGCTCCCGAGAGCGACCCGGTGTTCAGGGATAGGCAGGCGGACAAGTGCTACACGACGGCACATACGCCCCCCGGTCCGGGGGTCATCCAGTACACCTCCGAGCCGATCCCGCGGCGTATGACGTTGATGGGGATCCCCAGCATGAAGCTGAACTTCACCACCGCTGCCACCGATTACTGGATCGCGGTCCGGTTCTACGACCTCGCCCCCGACGACCGCATGACGATGGTGACCCGGGGCGTGTGCCGCGTGAACAAGGTGTCGCATCCGAAGGTGGGGTGCCACCGCTTCGACCTCTTCGGCAACGGGTGGCGCTTCGCGGCTGGCCACAGGATCGTGCTCGAGCTCAGCCAGGCCGACTCCCCGTTCCTGCGCAAGGACAACGTGCCGTCGGTTCTCGATTTCTCGGGAGCCGCCATCACCCTCCCCTTGGCCCCCGACTACCTGGAGCGCGATTTCCGGTCGTGACTTCTGCTCCACGCGCCGCCTGAGCCAGAAAGCGATCGTCTCGACGCCGGATCAACCCAGAAAGCGATCGTCTCGACGATCGCTCGGATCAGACGTGTCGCACCCTCGCGCTAGGTTGAACCCATGAACGGCTCCCGGATCGGCGATCGCACCGAAGGCGCACCCCGCCTCCGGCTCGACGATGCCCAGCGGGCCGTTGTCGAGCACGCCTCGGGGCCCCTCGTGGCGCTGGGGGGACCCGGCACGGGCAAGACCTCCGCTCTCGTAGAACGCTTCGTGAGGCTGGCGACCCAGCCGGACTGCTCGGCCGATCGCATCCTTTTCCTGGTCCCGAACCGGGCCCAGAAGATCGAGCTTCAGGATCGACTCACTCACCGGCTGCTGTTCGACGAGGGCCTCGAAGCGATCGTCGAGGTGCCCATCTACACGTGGCATGGCTTCGCCAACCACTTGGTGTCGCGGCACTACCTCGACCTGGGTTACGGCGAGCCACCGGTGCTGCTGACCAGCCCCGAGCAGTGGGGCGACGTGCGCGATGCCCTGGCGGCCGAGGAACCGGTGAACTGGCCCCACCACCGCACCCTCCTTCGGAATCGGGGCTTCGTGGACGAGGTGGTCGACTTCTGCATCCGGGCCGAGCAGCGGGCGCTCGATGACGGCCAGCTCGAGGCCCTGGCCCGGACCCGTCCCAAGTGGGCCGAGTTGATCCGCTTCTTCAAGGCGCACCGCGCCCGGCTGAAGGCTCGTTCGCGCATCGATTACCCCATGCTCTTGCGCGAGGCGATCGAGCTGATCGCGAACTTCGATCACGTGCGCGAGGGGCTTCACCGGCGCTTCACCCACGTCCTCGTCGACGATGGGCAGGAGCTGGCGCTCGTGCAGCAAAGGCTCCTCTATTTCCTGGCCCCCCCGCCACACGAGCGCGCGGGATCAGAAAGCGATCGTCTCGACGAGCGCGCGGGAGCAGGAAGCGATCGTCTCGACGATCGCGCGGGAGCAGGAAGCGATCGTCTCGACGAGCGCGCAGGATCAACAGGTCGCAGCCTGGTTCTGGCCGGGGACGCCGACTCGGCCATCGAGACCTTCCGCGGGGGCGACCCCGAATGGATGGACGATTTCGAGAAGGAGTTCGGCGCGCACGAGACGGTCGTGCTCCGCACCTCTTACCGCTTGAGCCCCGAGCTCGGGGCCCAGGCAACGTCATTGATAGCCCGCAACGGGCCGCGCGAGCACCGGACGAACGACTTCGCCGGCGCGGGCACGCTCGAGGTGTATCGCTACGGGAGCCTCGCGGTCGAGGTCGAGTCCATCGCACGCGCCATCCGGATGGCACACCTCACGGACGGCGTGCCGTACGAGGACATGGCGATCCTGTTGACTTCGCCTCGCTCGATGCTTCCGCCTCTCGAGCGGGCGCTCGACGGTCTCGAGGTCCCGTTCTCGATCAGCGCACCCGACCGGCCGCTGGGACGAGAGCCCATCGTGAGGTCGTTCACCGACCTCGCCACGTTCGCTTTCGCTGAGGAGCCGGACTCCGAGCACTTGGCCCAGCTCCTGCGTTCGCCGCTGATCGATCTCGACGACGCCGCGGTGCGCGAGCTCGAGCGCGTGGCGCGTATCTCCGGGAAGACCCTCCCCGAAGTGATCGACCAAGGCTCCGACCCAGAACGGGATCCCGAGGTTCAGTCGAAGATCGATCAACTCATCGAGCTGCGCGATCTTCTACGGGCCAAGAAGGGCGCGCCGGCCGATGAGGCTTTCTGGGTCGTGTGGGACAGGTCGCGGCTGTGTGCCGACCTTCAGGCCCGCGCACGAACCAGTCTCGACGATCCCGCCAATCGCGATCTGGACGCCCTGGTCGCGTTCAGTCGCTCGCTGGGTCGCTTCGTCGAGCGGCGACGCGGGAGTGGGACGTTCGATCAGTACCTCGAGACGATCGGGCGAGCCGATTTCGGCTCCGACCCCTGGCTTCCCCCCGAGCGCTCCGGTGGGGGAGTCAACGTCGCGAGCTTTCACGGTGCCAAAGGCAAGGAATGGGCGGTCGTCGCGGTGGCTGGGGTGGTCCAGGGGGCCATCCCTAAAGGACGACGTGCTTCCGGACTGTTCGATCCGTACTTCCTGGACGAGACCAACCCCGTGGCGCGCGCCCGGAAGAACGAGATGGAGGATCGTCGGGTCTTCTACGTCGCGGTAACGCGCGCGTCCAAGCGGTGCATCGTGACGACGTCGCCGGGACCGACCCGCCGTGGTGAACCCAGTCGCTTCATCGAGGAGCTCACCGGTGCCATGCCCGAGGTCGAGGGCCGCGCCGATCTTCCGCCTCTGACCTATACGGAAGCTGCCGCTCGCTACCGGCGTGTGCTAGCGGACGCACAAGCCCCTGAGCCCGACCGGATCGCCGCCCTGCACGGCATCGCCCGCATCAACGACCTCGATCCCGACTGCAGCGCGGCGCGGCCCAACGAATGGTGGTGGCGTTGGGACTGGACCGAGGGCGCGCTTCCGATCCGTGCCCAGCAAGGCGACGCCGAGGATCTACCTCCCGACAAGCTGCGGACGTCGTACTCGCGCATCGGAACGTATGACAACTGCGGTCTTCAGTACCTCTTCTCGGTCGCCCTCGGACTCGATCCCGAATCGAGTCACAACATGGCGTTCGGCTCGTGGATCCACAAGGTCTTCGAGGAATGCGAGACCGGTGCGATCACGAACCACGACGCCGCCCTGGCTCGTTACAAGTTGCTGTTCGACGAGACGGTGTTCCCGAACAAGGCGATCGCGCGGCAGTTCCGCCGGGAAGGCGAGATCATGATCGACCGTTACGTGCGCTACCTCAAGCCGGGCGAGGCGGTCGTGGCGGAGACGAGCTTCAAGGTGGAGCTCGAGGGACACCGGATCACGGGTCGCATCGACAGGGTCGACGCGATCGGCAGGAACCTCGTCATCTCCGACTACAAGACGTCGAAGTCGACGGTCTCGTGGGAGGAGGCGCGCGAATCCTTGCAACTGGCGATCTACTACCTGGCCGCCCGAGAGGACCCCGACCTCTCTGCATTGGGCGACCCGGTCTCGATGCAACTCATCTATCCGAACGTGCCCCCGATCAGAGGTGGCGTGCAGAGGCGATCGCAGAAGCCCGAGGAGGCCAAGGTCGCGCTCGAGCGACTCCCCGGGCTGATGGAGGGGGTCCTCGCCGAAGACTTCCGTCCCAACCCCGAGGCGAACTGCCGGTGGTGCAAGTTCAAGCCATTGTGCCCGCTGTGGTCCGAGGGCAAGGAGCTGCCGGCATGAGCGATACCGGGACCGATCCGCGCCGTTCGGATGCGATCCGCGCTGCGCTCAAGGGCTTCGAACCGACCGACGAACAGTGGCGCGCGATCAGCCATGGTCTCGAGCCTCTCTACCTGATCGCGGGAGCGGGTTCCGGAAAGACCGCGGTGATGGCTGCGCGCATCGCCTGGGCCCTCGAGAATCAGCCGTTCTCCCCGACCCAGGTCCTCGGCCTCACGTTCACGAACAAGGCGGCCGGCGAGCTGCAGGAGAGGGTGCGACTCGCACTGGACGCCTTGCACGACGAGTCGGGCGAGGACGTAACGGTCCAGACCTATAACGCGTTCGCCGCAAGCATCGTGCGCGACAATGGGTTGCTCGTGAACGTGGAGCCCGAGTCCGGGCTCCTGTCCGAAGCGCAGCAGTGGCAGCTCGTCCTGAGCTGCCTCGACGATCTCCCGCCGTTCGACGCGCTGGAGATCCGTTCTTCCTACGTCGTCGGACAGACGTTGAACCTCGCGGGCTCGATCGCAGACCACATGGTCGGGGTGACCGACATAGAAGCGGCGGCCGACCGCATCCTCTCGATGCAGAACGTCGACGAGAAGATGGTGCTGACTGCCCAAAAACGGAAGGAGCTGTGCCGGGCCGTGGCGGCGTACGCAACCGCGAAGGAGCGTGCGGGACGCATCGACTTCGGCGACCAGATCACCAAAGCCGTTGAAGTGCTCGAGGGGAACGCCGACGTGCGCGATGGGTATCGTGAGCGCTTTCCGTTCGTCTTGCTCGATGAATATCAGGATACGAATGTCGCACAACGGCGGATGCTTCAAGCGCTGATCGCGCCGGGGGGCGCGGTCACTGCGGTCGGTGATGCGCGGCAGGCGATCTTCGCGTGGCGCGGCGCGACGATGTACAACCTGATCGGTTTTCCAGACCACTTCCCGCGGTCGGATGGCGTCCGTTACGAACCGGTGTCTCTGTCCGAGAACTTCCGCTCCGGATCCAAGATCCTCGATGTCGCCAACGAGGTGGTGTCGTCGATCGACCTCTCGCGGCGTCCTGGGGATCCGCTGCGCGCATACGCAAGCAACGAGACGGGCGCTGTGGGCCTCGGCTTGTTCGCCTCGGAGCAGGATGAGGCCGCATGGATCGCCGACCGATGCGAGAAGATGCACGGAACCACCACCATCGCGGGCCGGGATCCTGTGGCGTGGAAGGACATGGCGATCCTCGTGCGTCGCAAGGCGGCGATGGACATGTTGCTTCAAGAGCTCGAAGCCAAAGAGATCCCGGTCGAGGTGGTCGGCCTCGGTGGATTGCTCAAGACCCCGGAGGTCACGGAGGTCGTCGCCTGGCTGCGGGCTCTCGAATCGAAGCCGGCCGCTAACCGGTGGCTGGGCCGCATCCTGATGGGCCCGCGCTGGCGCATCCACTACAGGGACCTGTCTCTGTTGGCGCGGTGGGCGACATCGCAGAACTCGGACCTTCGTCTGAGGCTGGCCGGTGGCGACGAAGCCGCTGCCCACGACATGGAGCCGGGGGATGTCGGCTACTCGCTGGCCGAGGCTCTCAACCATCTCGATGCCATCGAGCACTTGGGTCCCGAAGCGAAGCGCCGCCTGCAGGCCTTCTCCGAGCGCCTTGCGTCCATGCGGAAGCGATCGGGTGCACCGCTGCTCGAGGTCGTGCAGAGCGTGATCCACGATGCCGGCATCTCCAACGCTTTGGAATCGTCGTCGTCCCGAACCGCTCCCGCCGCACGTCAGAACATCTCGAACTTCCTGGACCAGGTCGCCTATTTCGCTCCCGTCGAGGGCGAGGCGTCGCTACGCAGCTTCCTCGCGTACCTCGACGCTGCCGAGGCCGCCGAGGAAACGCTGGAAGCCACGCAACCGGCCGAGCAGGACTCGGTCAAGCTGATGACGGTTCACTCGGCCAAAGGATTGGAGTTCGAGGTCGTGTTCGTCCCGTCGGTGGCGTCCGCCATCAGCGAACGGACCGGCGAGCCGACGATGTCCATCTTCCCGAACACGCGGGTGTCGAATCCCTTGACGAGCTACAGCGAGCTTCCGTACGAGGTGCGCGAGGACGCGGATCACCTGCCCCGCTTCGACGGCAAGCTGCCTGCGTTCGCAAAGGCGGTCAAGGAACGTGTCATCGAGGACGAGCGACGGCTGTTCTACGTCGCGCTCACGCGGGCGAAACAACGGTTGGCGGTTACGGCCGCGCACTGGTACGGACGAGACGACAGCCCGAGAGGTCCGTCACCCTTCTGGCGCGAGCTCGACGAACTCGAGGCTCGCGGTCTGGTTGAAGTGGTGCGTCGGGACGAATGCCCCGATGACAACCCTCTCTTCGACGCCATGGAGGACCGTCGCACCTGGCCCCCGCCCGCGCGCACGGGCCTCGAGGACGCTCTCTTCCCTCAGGGCTGGGGGGTCGCCGCGGATACCGTCATAGCGGGGGATGCCTCGATCGAAGCGCTCTTGGGGGCGCTCCCGGCCGACGAGCGGGAGGACGCGCAGACGCTGATCGAGGCGCAGGGACGAGACCTCGATCTGATCGCCGCCGCCTCTCAGCCCGATGCCGCCGGCCAGCCCGAGGTGCCGGACATCTTGTCGGTCACCTCGCTGGCGCTTCTGAACGAGGGCCGGTTGGGCCCGTGGGACCTTGCACGCCCATTGCCGCAACGCCCCACCACCGCCCGGCGTATCGGCACCGAGGTGCACCGTCTGATCGAAGAGAAGAGTTTGGATCTGGCTCCGTATCCAGATGAAGGCGAGTTCGACGAGCCGGCCGAGGTGGCGGACCCCGCGCGGATCGGCGCGCTGCTGAAGTCGTGGGACAAGAAGTACGGGGAGCGCGTCCTGGCCCGGCTTCCGTCGGGCGAGCCGATGGTCGAGCTGCCCTTCTCGATGAAGATCGACGGACGCATCATCCGGGGCCGGATCGACGCGGCGTACGAAACCGACGATGGCGGGATCGAGATCGTGGACTTCAAGACCGGTCGTCGCTTCGAACCCACCGCCGAGGATCAACTGACGATCTACGCTCGCGCGCTGGCGGCGTTGGGCGTCCTTCCGAAGGGTCCCGTGACCCTCACGTATGCGTTCCTCGCCGCCGATGAATCGCATAGCCGGGCGATCGAGCGCGACGCCCTATCGCGCCGCGACTGAGCACGTTCTGACGCGGGACCCACCCCTGACGCCGCGCGGCGACGCGAGGTCGAGAGCGCGCCTGCGGGCGCATGGTTCGGGTACGCTGAATCACTGGTGTGCCGGGAAGCCTGGTCGGCGATCGTTGACCGACGTCGTCAGGAGCAGGCATGACCCCGCCAGATGCACGCCCCACTCGATCCTGGATGACCAGCGATCGCGCCGTTCCCCGTCTCGTCGTCCGCCCCGTGCGCGAGTTCCTCGACACGGAGGTGGCGGGAGGCCTGGTGCTCCTCGCCGCCGCCCTCATCGCTCTCGTGTGGGCGAACTCTCCCTTCGGGGACGTCTACGAGTCCTTCTGGGATACCGAGCTGGCGGTTCGAGTGGGGGAATGGAGCCTCGTCGAGAGCCTGCGGGAGTGGGTGAACGACGGGTTGATGGCGCTCTTCTTCTTCGTCGTCGGGCTGGAGATCAAGCGCGAGCTGGTGAAGGGGGAGCTCAGCGACCCGAAGGCCGCGTCGCTTCCGGTGATCGCAGCGCTCGGCGGCATGGTGGTTCCGGCCCTGCTCTATCTCGTTCTGACCCCCGGCGGCGAGGCGGGTCACGGTTGGGGCATCCCGATGGCGACCGACATCGCCTTCGCCCTCGGAGTTCTGGCGTTGTTCGGCCGCCGGATCCCATCGTCACTCAGGGTCTTCTTGCTGAGTCTTGCGATCGTCGATGACGTCGGAGCCATCCTCGTGATCGCGCTCGTCTACACGCCCCAGATCGAGGTAGCGGCTCTCGCGGTGGCGATGGCAGGGCTGGCGCTCGTCGCGAGCATGCGGATCATGCGGGTGTGGTGGACGCCCGCCTACGCGCTCATAGGCGCGGGGGTGTGGCTGGCCACCTTGCAGTCCGGGGTGCACGCCACGATCGCGGGCGTCGTCCTGGGTCTCATGACGCCGGTGAGGGCTCTCGATCCGAATGCCTCGCGGGATCTTTTTCTCCGCGATGGTCGAGACGCCGACGACAGCGGGGACGATCGCGCTCTGGTTGGCGACTCCAGCGAAAGAGGTCGCGATCCGGCCAGCGACGATGACGACGATCGCACTCTGGTTGGCGACTCTAGCGAAAGAGGTCGCGATCCGGCCAGCGACGATGACGACGATCGCGCTCCGATCGACGAGGAGGACGACCGAGAGCTGTCTCCGCACGAAGCGCGCCGTGCCCGTACGCGCGCGCAAGCCTCGGTGTCGGTGGCCGAACGGATCGCGCACGATCTCCATCCGTGGACTAGTTACCTCGTTATCCCTCTGTTCGCACTGGCCAACGCGGGTGTGGAGTTGAGTGGGGAGGCCTTGGAGGCGGCGCTCGCCTCGCCCGTGACCGTCGGAGTCGTGCTCGGACTGGTCGCCGGCAAGCTGATCGGCGTCACAGGCTTCGCCTGGGCGGCCGAACGCCTGGGGTGGGGAACCCTTCCTCCGGGGGTGGGGTGGTTCAACATGACGGGCGTAGCCGCCATCGCGGGGATCGGTTTCACCGTCTCGATCTTCGTCTCGGGCCTGGCTTTCGCAGACGATTCACTGGTGGACGAAGCCAAGGTGGGGATCCTGGTGGGGTCCCTCGTGGCGGCGGGACTCGGCGCTCTGCTCATCCTCTGGGGGTCGTCCAGGCCGTCCCGGCAGCCGGCCGAGCCGATCGGATCCGGGGCGGAGCCGGCCCTGGATGACGACCCGGGAACGGGCGCGGAGGCGGGACCGGCGGAGAGCCGGCGGACGAGATCGACCGGTTAGCCGTGATCCGGCAACCGGACCGCCGGCCCGCCGGGTGGCGCGAGCGGGGCATGATGCAACGATGACTGAGGAGGTCCTGGCCCGGTTCTCGGAGCCCACGAAAGCGTGGTTCGAGGGAGCGTTCGCGGCCCCCACGGCCGCCCAGCTGGGGGCCTGGGACGCGATCACCTCAGGTCGCAACGCTCTGGTCGTTGCCCCGACCGGTTCGGGCAAGACCCTTGCGGGTTTCTTGTGGTCGCTCGACAGGATCTTCTCGGAGGTCCCCAGGGAACCGAAAGCGCGATTGAGAACGTTGTACGTGAGCCCATTGAAGGCGCTTGCCGTGGATATCGAAAGGAACCTCCGCACGCCGCTCGCGGGCATCCGCGCCGCTGCCGAGCGCAGCGGGGTCCAGGTCCCCGAGGTTCAGGTCGGAGTGCGCACCGGAGACACCCCCGCGGACGAGCGGCGGCGGTTCGCCGCGTTCCCGCCGGACATCCTCATCACCACGCCGGAATCACTGTTCCTACTGTTGACCTCTCGGGCGCGGGAGGCGTTGCGTTACGTCGACACCGTGATCATCGATGAGGTGCACGCCGTGGCCGGTACGAAGCGTGGATCGCATCTCGCTCTGAGCCTCGAACGGCTGGATCATCTCATCGGCCATCCGGTTCAAAGGCTCGGCCTGTCGGCAACCGTGCGGCCGACGGATGAGGTCGCGCGGTTCCTCGGCGGCGGGCGATCCGTGACGATCGTGGATCCGCCCTCGGACAAGGAGTTCGATCTCGCGGTCGTCGTGCCGGTTGAGGACATGAGTCAGATGGGGCTCGAGACCGGCGACGTTCTCAGCGGGTCGGCGGCCGGTGCCGAGGCGCGCACAAGCGTGTGGCCCCACGTTGAAGAGCGTCTGCTCGAGCTCATCCGCGCGCACGAAAGCACGATCGTGTTCGTTAACGCGCGGCGTCTTGCGGAGCGCCTGTGCGGGCGCTTGAACGAGCTTGCAGAGGAAGAGGTAGCGCGAGCCCACCACGGATCGGTGAGCAAGGAACAGCGACGCATCATCGAAGAGGACCTCAAATCCGGGCGGCTGCCGGCGGTCGTAGCCACCAGCTCGCTCGAGCTGGGCATCGATATGGCTGCGGTCGATCTCGTGGTTCAGGTCGAGTCGCCGAACTCCGTCGCGTCGGGGCTGCAGCGTATCGGCCGGGCGGGTCATCAGGTGGGCGCCGTGAGCCGCGGGGTGCTGTTCCCCAAGTTCCGGGGCGACCTCGTGGAATGTGCAGTCGTAGTCGAACGGATGAAGCAAGGGGCCATAGAGGAACTCGCTTACCCGCGCAACCCCCTCGACGTTCTGGCCCAACAGATCGTCGCTACGGTCGCGATGGACGAGTGGGCGGTCGATGACCTCGAAGCCATGATCAAGCGGTCGGCTCCGTTCGCGGACCTTCCTCGCTCGGCGTTCGAAGCCACCCTCGACATGCTCTCGGGTCGTTACCCGTCCCACGAGTTCGCCGAGCTTCGCCCGCGCGTGAACTGGGACCGGTCCACCGACCTGATCGGTGGGCGCCCGAACGCGCAACGCCTCGCGGTCACGTCGGGCGGCACCATCCCGGACCGAGGCCTGTTCGGCGTCTTCCTTGCGGGCGAGAAGGGGCCGCGGGTCGGCGAGCTGGACGAGGAGATGGTCTACGAGAGCCGTCCGGGGGATGTCTTCGTCCTCGGAGCGTCGAGCTGGCTCATCGAGGACATCGGGCACGACCGGGTGCTGGTATCGCCCGCGCCGGGTCAGCCGGGCAAGATGCCCTTCTGGCATGGCGACGCTCTGGGCCGCCCCCTCGAGCTGGGGCGCGCCCTGGGGGCATTCATGCGCGAGCTGGGTCGTGGGGACGAAGCCAAGAATCAGCAGCGACTACGCGCCGCCGGCCTTGATGAGCACGCGGTCCGCAACCTCCTGGCTTATCTGGAGGAACAGCGCGAAGCGGCGGGACTGCCGGACGACCGGACCATCGTCGTCGAGCGGTTCCGTGACGAGCTAGGGGACTGGCGGGTGTGCGTTCACTCGCCCTTCGGTGCTCGGATCAACGCGCCGTGGTCGCTGGCGATCGAGGCCGCAGTGCGCGACCGGCTCGGTCTGGACGTGCAATGTATGTACACCGACGACGGCATCGTTGCGCGTCTGCCCGAAGCCGACGATGCGCCACCCGCGAGCTCCATCCTGTTCGACCCCGACTCGGTCGAGGACCTGGTCGTCGGTCAGGTGGGCAGTTCTGCGCTCTTCGCGTCCCGGTTCAGAGAGTGCGCTGCACGCGCGCTCCTTCTGCCCCGGCGGAATCCGGGGACCAGGACGCCGCTGTGGCAACAGAGGCAGAAGAGCGCGCAGTTGCTGCAGGTTGCGAGCAAGCACGAGACCTTCCCGGTGGTGTTGGAGGCCTATCGAGAGTGTCTTCAGGACGTCTTCGATCTGCCGGGGTTGATCGAGATCATGTCGGCCATCGCCCGTCGTGAGATAAAGGTGGTCGAGGTCGAGACGCCGTTCCCCTCTCCCTTCGCCAGCTCCCTCCAGTTCGGATACGTGAGCGCATTCATGTATGAGGGGGACGCTCCGCTCGCGGAACGCCGCGCTCAGGCTCTGTCGCTCGATCGATCCCTGCTGGCGGAGATCATGGGTCGTGAGGAATTGCGCGAGCTCATCGACGAGGCCGCCTTGGCCGAGATCGAGCTCGAGCTGCAGTTGTTGACGACCGAACGCAAGGTTCGCAGCGCGGATGCCCTCCACGACGCGCTGCGCGCCCTCGGGGACTTGTCTCCGACCGAGATGGCCGCGCGCGCTACCGATCCCGGGGCAGCCGGCGGATGGCTCGACGAGCTCGTCGCCACTCGCCGCGCGATCGTGGTCCGGGTCGCAGGCGAGTCACGAGCGATCGCGATCGAAGATGCGGGCCGCTACCGCGACGCTCTTGGCGTGGCCCTGCCGGTGGGCATCCCCGCGGCCTTCGCGGTGCCGGTGTCGGATCCGCTCGCGGACCTCGTCGGGCGCTACGCGGCGACGCACGGCCCCTTCGACGCGAGCGGTCCCGCGACCCGGCTCGGCCTGGGCCCGGCGGTCTGCCGGCAAGGTCTCGAGCGTCTCGAGGTCGCCGGCCGAGTGGTGGAAGGGGAGTTTCGCCCGGGCGGGACGAGCCGGGAATGGATCGACGTCGAGGTGCTCCGACGTCTCCGCCGCCGTTCGCTGGCCGCGTTCCGCAAGGAGGTGGAACCCGCCCCCGCCGAGGCTCTGGCCCGGTTCAGCCTCGCGTGGCACGGCATCGGTCCAACGGCGCCGCGGAGCGCGGCCTCTCCGGACGCCTTGTTCCGGGTGATAGAGCAGTTGCAGGGCGTGCCGATCCCGGCGTCCGCCCTCGAGCGACAGGTGCTGCCCGCGCGGCTCCCCGGATACTCGCCGGGACTCCTCGATGCCCTCGGGGCCTCGGGCGAGGTCGTGTGGGCCGGAGCGGGCCCGCTGGGGGCCGATGACGGTTGGATCGTTCTGGCTCCGGCGGATAGAGCTTCGCTGATCCTTCCCCCGCCTCCCGACACGGAGTTGAGCGAGACCGCGCTCGCCCTGCGAGACGCCCTGTCCACGTCGGGAGCCTCGTTCTTCCGCCAGCTGGCCGATCGGGTCGGCTCGACCGACGACAGCGAGCTCCTAGCGGCGTTATGGGATCTCGTGTGGGCGGGACTGGTGACGAACGACACGCTGGCTCCGGTGCGCGCGCTCGCCGGGGGCCGGCGCGGCACGCGCGCCCGACCCCCGGCCCGCAGGGGCCCCCGATTCCCCGCGCGCCTCGGGCCTCCATCGGGGGCCGGCCGGTGGAGCCTGGTCGTGGCCCGCGACGCCGACCCGACGCGCCGGCTCGTTGCCGTTGCGGAACAGATGCTCGAGCGCCACGGCATCGTCACGAGGGGCGCGCTTCACATCGAGCGGCTGCACGGGGGGTTCGCGGCCGTCTACCCGGTGCTCAAGGCGATGGAGGAAGCCGGTCGCGTCCGGCGCGGATACTTCGTTGATGGTCTCGGCGGCGCGCAGTTCGCGCGATCGGGCGCGGTGGACCGGATGCGATCGTTGGTGCACTTGGCGCCGGACGAGCTGACCACCGAGGTGCTCGCCGCTACCGACCCCGCGAACCCCTATGGGGCCGCGCTGCCGTGGCCGGAACGCGATGGCCATCGGGCGGGCAGGAAGGCCGGAGCCGCCGTGGTACTTACCGGCGGCGAGCTGATCCTGTATGTCGAGAGGGGCGGACGTACCCTGCTGTCGTTCTCGGACGATCCCGAGCGGCTTCGACCGGCGGTCGACGCTCTTGCTCTTGCAGCCCACGACGGATTACTCGGACGTCTGGCGGTCGAGCGCGCGGACGGCGAAGCGGTTCTGGACTCTCCCTTCGCGCAGGTGTTGATGGATGCCGGCTTCCAACTCTCCTCTCGAGGGCTGAAGCTCCGTGCCTGAGGGCGACACGGTCTTCCTGGCCGCCGGCCGATTGGATCGGGCCCTACGGGGGCGGGTGCTGACCGGCAGCGACTTCCGGGTGCCGCGGTATTCCACGCTCGACCTCTCCGGGCGTCGCATCCTCGAGGTCGTGGCCCGCGGGAAACACATCCTGTTCCGGCTCGAAGGGGACGTAACTCTCCACACCCACTTCCAGATGGACGGAACGTGGCACATCTACAGGCCGGGCGAACGCTGGCGAGCTGCCGCTCACGAGGCGCGCGTCGTGCTCGAGACCGAGGCCTTCACAGCGGTGGGATTCCGTTTGCCCGTCATCGACGTTCTCGATCGTGGCGAGGAGGAGAGCGTCGTCGGCCATCTCGGGCCCGACCTCATCGGTCCCGACTGGGATCCCGTCGAGGCCGAGCGCCGGTTGGGGGCCGATCCGGCGCGCTCGATCGGCGACGCCTTGCTGGATCAATCCGCGATGGCCGGGCTCGGCAACGTCTACCGCTCGGAGATCTGCTTCTTGATGGGCCTCGACCCGAGGACGCCGGTGGGCGAAGTGCCCGACCTGGCGCGCCTGGTCGCACGCTCTCGGGCCGTGATCTATGCCAATCGCAACACCGGGAACCAGATCACGACCGGAGACACGCGCCCGGGCCGGACGCACTGGGTCTACGGGCGCGGCGGCAAGCCGTGCCGTCGCTGTGGCGCGGCGATCGAAAGATGGCACGCGGGCCCCAACGGCCAAGAGCGCGTGATCTACCGGTGCCCGCGGTGCCAGCCGGCCGGGCGAGTGGCTCACGCAGTCATGCGAGGGCCGGCCGGTGCATGACGACGAGCGGCCCCGCGTGGTGGGCGACGTGCTCACGCGGGGCCACTGGGAAGGGGACCCTCCGGAGACGTTGAAATGGCTCGCTCGCCTACTGCGTGACGAGGGCACCGACCTCATGACGGCTTCATGCAGCGAGCTCGAGCGCGGGACGCCCGTGTACGTGGAGGCGGACGCAGACTTGAACGAGGTGCAGCGGCGCATGGCGATGAGTCACATTCGGCGCATCCCCGTGGTCGCCAAGGGACACCTGCTCGGTCTGATCGATCTTCTGGATCTCGCGATGCTCGATCCCGAGGATGGGGTGCAGGCCCCCGAACCGGGGGAGTAAAGCCGGCCTCAAATGGCCCGAGGGACCGACGAGCTTCGCCTCCTGCGGGTTTACGCTAGTCCGGAAGCCTTTCGTTGGAACAGGTCTGGAGAGCGCGCATGCACGACGCCTTCATGAATCAGCTTCCGGACATCGATCCGGATGAGACACAGGAATGGATCGAATCTCTCGATCAGGTGATCGACGGGTCCCCCGGGCGCGCCCGCTTCCTGATGCATCGGATCCTTCACCACGCGCGCTCCCGGCAGATCGGCCTGCCCGCGATGGTCGCCACGGATTACATAAACACGATCGCCCCGGAGCAAGAACCGTACTTCCCTGGCGACGAGCACATCGAGCGGCGCATCAGAGCTTTCATCAGGTGGAACGCGGCCGTCATGGTCCACCGCGGCAACAAGGCCTACGACGGCATCGGCGGTCACATCTCGACCTACGCCTCCGCCGCCTCGTTGTACGAGGTGGGCTTCAACCACTTCTTCCGGGGTCACGACGCCGAGGGCGGCGGAGACCTCGTGTACATGCAGGGACACGCGGCGCCGGGGATCTACGCGCGCGCCTACCTCGAAGGACGGCTCACGGTGCAGCAACTCGACAGGTTCCGCCGCGAGGCGTTCGGGGGAGGTCTCCCGTCCTATCCGCACCCGCGTCTCATGCCGGACTTCTGGGAGTTCCCCACGGTGTCGATGGGACTTTCGCCGCTGAATGCGATCTATCAGGCGCGCTTCAACAGGTACATGGAGCACCGCGGCATCAAGGACACCTCGAAACAGCGCGTGTGGGCTTATCTGGGCGACGGCGAGATGGACGAGCCCGAGTCCATGGCCGCGCTCTCGCTGGCATCCCGCGAGGGCCTCGACAACCTGATCTTCGTGGTGAACTGCAACCTGCAGAGGCTTGACGGCCCGGTGCGCGGCAACGGCAAGATCATTCAGGAGCTCGAATCGATCTTCCGAGGAGCGGGATGGCACGTCATCAAGGTCGTGTGGGGTCGTGAGTGGGACGACCTGCTGGCGCGCGACACGGACGGCGCCCTGGTCAACAAGATGAACACCACGGTCGACGGACAATTCCAGAAGTACGTGGTCGAATCCGGCGAGTACATCCGCAAGGATTTCTTCGGCGGCGATCAGCGCCTCAAGAAGCTCGTCGAGCACCTGTCCGACGAAGAGCTCAAGAACCTGAGGCGCGGCGGTCACGACTACCGGAAGCTCTACGCCGCCTACGCATCCGCCGTCGAGCTCAAGGGCGCGCCGGTCGTCATCCTGGCCAAGACCGTGAAGGGATGGACCCTTGGAGGTGCGATCGAGGGTCGCAACGTGACGCACCAGGCCAAGAAGCTTTCGATCGAAGAGCTCAAGAAGTTCCGCGACACGCTTTATCTCCCGATCGACGACAAGGACATCGAGGAGGGGGTTCCCTCCTACTACCACCCGGGCGAGGACTCCGAGGAGATGCAGTACATGATCGAGCGGCGCCGGCAGCTCGGCGGATCGCTGCCGCGGAGGCCGGTGACCTCGGGACGGCTCGATCTACCCGAACCCAAGCTCTACGACGAGTTCAACAAGGGATCGGGGGATCAGCCGGTAGCGACCACGATGGCGATGGTGCGTCTGCTCCGGTCGATGCTGAAGGACGACAAGATCGGCAAACGCGTGGTCCCGATCATCCCGGACGAGGCCCGGACCTTCGGTATGGAGTCGTTGTTCCCGGCGTTCAAGATCTATGCCGCACGGGGTCAGTTGTACGAGCCGGTAGACTCAGAGCACCTGCTGGCGTACCGGGAATCCAAGCAGGGGCAGATCCTCGAGGAGGGCATCAGCGAGGCCGGCTCGATGGGCTCGTTCACCGCCGCGGGCACGTCCTACTCCGTACTCGGCGAGCCCATGATCCCGTTCTTCTTCTTCTATTCGATGTTCGGGTTCCAGAGGATCGGTGACGCCATCTGGTCGCTCGGTGACCAGCGGGGGCGCGGCTTCCTCGTGGGCGCCACGTATGGACGGACGACCCTTAACGGCGAGGGCCTGCAGCACCAAGATGGACACTCGGTGGTCATGGCGATGACGAATCCCGCTTGTCGCGCCTACGATCCGGCGTTCGCGTTCGAGATGGCGCAGATCGTGAAGTACGGGATGAAGAAGATGTACGACGAGGATCAGGACATCTTCTTCTACCTGACCGCGTACAACGAGCCGTACAAGCAGCCGGCGATGCCCGAGGGTGCCGAAGAGGGGATCATCAAGGGGTTGTATCTCTACCGAGAAGCCCCCGGTGAGCGCTCGCAACGCGCGCAACTCTTCGGCTCCGGTTCGATCATGCAGGAAGTCCTGAGGGCCCAGAACCTCCTGGCGAAGAACCACGATGTCGCAGCCGACGTCTGGAGCGCCACCTCGTATCACCAGATGCGGATCGATGCCCTCGAAGCGGATCGGTGGAACCGCCTGCACCCGGAGGACGCTCCGCGCCAGTCGTACGTGACGGGGTGTCTCGAGAACAAGGATGGCCCCGTGATCGCAGCCAGTGACTCGATCGCTGCATGGCCCGATCTGATCGCGCGCTGGGTGCCCAATCGCTTCCTGCCGTTGGGTACGGACGGATTCGGACGCTCCGACAGCAGGGAGGCGCTGCGGCGTCACTTCGAGGTTGACGGCGAACACATCGCGGTCGCAACGCTCGCGGCGTTGGCCCAGGAGGGTGCGATCAAGCCGGAGAAGGTGACGGAAGCGATCGAACAATATGGGATCGACCCCGAGCGGCTGTCGCCGTTCCTCACCGGCGAGCCGAAGGACACGGGCGAACGCCCGTCGGACGAGGGCCGCGCCCAGGGCGGCGAGTCGGACTAGGGGTCGGGCGGCGGCGGACGCAGCCGGCGAGCGGCTCGTCGTGCCTTGGGGCCCAGGCCCCCGGCTTTCTCCGCGCTGACCGTTCGAACCGCATCCTCGAGGCTCATCCCTCCGCGCTCGGGGAAGATGGCGCGCCGCCGTTGCCAGATGTAGAGGAAGGCGTCGGCCTCGGTGACGGTGAAGATCTCGGTCAAGCCTTCGTCCCGGATCGCACAGACGGCGGGCAGGTACACGCGGTCGTACCAGTCACCAGATACCTCCTCGGGGCTCAGGACCTCACCGCGTTCGCGCATCAAGTGATAGCCGTGGATCTTCACGATCTCGAGCAGCTCGACGTATCCACGCGACAGCGAGAACTTGATACGGGCCTCGGGGCGCGCGCGCTCGAGCCCACTCTCCGAGAAGAACAGGTTCTC
This sequence comes from Actinomycetota bacterium, assembly GCA_030859685.1. Taxonomy (GTDB): domain Bacteria; phylum Actinomycetota; class CADDZG01; order CADDZG01; family WHSQ01; genus JACCXF01. The sequence continues at coordinate 19,149 of JALZJQ010000029.1, forward strand.
CTGCTCGGCCGTGATGAGCTTCCCGATATCGGCGTTCTCGGGGATCGCGTACGGGGTTCGTAGCTGGGTGATCTCGGCGTCGATGAAGTCGATCTTCTTCTGTTTCGCCAGGGCGACGCGATGATGTCCGTCGACCACGTAGTAGGAGCCGTTGAACTCGTACGCGACGATCGGGGGGAACCCGCCCTCGGGGAAAGCCTTCTCGAGTCTCACCCACCGGTCTCGCACGTCGGGCCGAGCGGGCAACCACGACTTCGTGAAGTCGGTGCGCCTGCCGGCCGTGCCGACGATGCGGGCGACCGGGATCGGACGGAGCCCGGCGTAGGTCTGGTCGAACAACCGGATCCGGCTCTTGATGTCGTCCAACTCTGGCAACTCGGCTTTCGGTTTCCCGATCACCAACCCGGCGAACCTTCGGTACGCCTCTCTACGCCTGGCCTTCTCGAAAGTGGACGGCAGAGGATCCCAGCTCATAACTCGATGACCTTATGTCCGACCACGTTCATCACACACGTTCGGCCGACCTCGCGCTCGGGCATGCGCTCACCGTAGGGGTGGACGTGGCCGTGGAGGAGATGGCGCGGGCCCATTTTCGCGATCAGTGCGTGGAACGTCTGGAATCCGCGATGTGCGCGGTCGTCCCCGTCGCCGACCCCCCGTGGGGGAGCGTGGGTGATGAGGATGTCCACCGGGTGTCGATCCGTCAGGCGCCGCCGGAGGTCACGCATCCGGAGCCTCCAGGCTCTGGACCGCATCTGCGTCTCGGAGTACTGGTTGGGTCCGGGGCTGTACCGGATCGAGCCCCCGAGGCCCGCTACCCGTACGCCGGACAGCTCCTTCACCCATCCGTCCAGGTTGACGCAGCCTTGCGGCCCCTTGTTGGCGCGATCCTCCCAGTGCCATGCGAACGGCTTGGTGAAGTCGGCCGAGTCGATCGCATCGGGGGGGTGGAGATCCGGATCGTGGTTCCCCGGGACGAATCCGAGCGGCACGTTGAGCATGGACACGAGGAACTCCAGGTAGTCGAACGGCAGATCGCCACAGGCGAGGATGAGATCCACCTC
>JALZJQ010000036.1 GCA_030859685.1 Actinomycetota bacterium
TGCCATAGGAACAACGGCATGGAGTTCGCCGACAGCCACGCGACGAAACGCTGCACGCGGGGGTTGTCGGCCCACGAGATGATGCGTTCACGGTTGGCGAGTACGAGGCCCACCTGGAAGATCAGCAGTGCCACGATGGGAAGCGTTGGCGGGCCCATGTTCGAGAAGCGGTCGGCCACAGACGTCGTGCCCACCATGGACCGGGGATAGAGCCCCATGTTGGTGAGCCCCACGAGCGCGGCGAAGCCGATCAGCATGAGGGCGTGGCCGAAGCGCTTGGGGGCACGGCGCAGCCGCTCCCACGACCACCCGACCTGATGAGCCGCCCCCCACACGAGGACCATGTTCACCCACGCGGCCTGGGGATAACCGAAGCGGAAGCGCAGGAGGTCGATACCCATGGTCGCTACCGCGAGCCCGATCGGGACGAGCTCACCCCAACGCCGATCCAGGCGATCCCATAGGGGGACGGTGACGACGAGAACCATGTAGACAGCCAGGAACCACAATGGCGACAGCACGAGGGTGACCGCACGGGGCACCCACGGATCACCCCCTTCATGGAGCAGAGCGATGGCGGTCCCTGCAGCGGAAACGACACCGATAAGGACGAGCGCCGGCACGCCGAGTTGGACCGCACGGCGCTTTACGAAGCTCGCCCAGGCACCCGGGGTTCCCCGATCGCGCCCCCATGCGCGCGCGTGCACGAAGCCCCCGGCTACGAAGAAGAGCGGCATCACCTGCAGGACCCAGGTCAGGCTCCACAGCCCCGAGACGTAACCGATCGGGTTGTCTGCGTGAGGGCCGTCCTCGCGCCACACCAGGATCGTGAACACCCAGTGCCACAGCACGACTGTGGTGGTGGCGAGGGAGCGTAAGAGGTCGATCAGATCGTCGCGCCCACCCCCGGCATCGGCGGGTGGGAGCATCGTCGGATGTGCAGCCGTGGCCTTCGCCGCCATACCGAAACCCTATAGGGCCCTCCCCCTATGCGCCCTGGTTGAAGCTTCTATCTCACAGCTGCTGTCCTGGCTCTACATGCTTTCGCTCCGGAGGGGAATAGCGAGGTCTTAGGTTCGATCGTTACGCTCGTTTTCTTGGTTCTTGCCGTAGCTCTGACCCGTGCTCGCATTCGTCTCCAACGAGAGCGAAGGAGTAGCATCACCTAACTGAAAGAATGAGTGGAGCCGGATCTGGGTCGGCGAAGGGCCCGATAATGCCGGGTCAGGGCTGAACTGGCTGCCCCTTATGCGATTTACTCCTCAAGACAAGCAGCACTATTACCTTCGAAGGAGAACGTGATTGAAGAAGCTGTGCATGGTGGCTGCTGCTGCCTGTGGCGTTCTTGGACTCATTACAGGCTCCCAGAGCCTCGCCCTAGCTCAGGACGAGTCGCGGCCCAACGTCCTCGTCATCGTCACCGACGATCAACGCGCGTTGGATCTGGACAGATTTCAACCCCGGACGATGGAGTGGCTCAAGGATGGTGGGACGACGTTTCCCAACGCCTACGCTTCGACGCCGCTCTGCTGCCCATCCCGGGCTTCGATCTTGAGCGGTCGCTACGCTCACAATCATGGGGTTCGGTCGAACGGGGGTGACCAAGAGGCTGGGTCGGAAGCCCTCGACCACTCGACGACGATGCAGCGCTATCTCCAAGAAGCCGGCTATCGAACGGGGATCGTCGGCAAGCTGCTCAACGGCTGGGATATCAACGAAGCTCCGCCGTACTGGGACTACTTCTCGATATTCCGGGGGGGTTACAAGAACAGGCCGTGGAACATCAACGGAACGGTTCAGAAGATCAGCACGTACTCGACCAGGTTCGTCGGCCATCGCGTCGCGGACTTTATCGGCAGCGCGGAGGCAACCGACGCGCAGCCTTGGATGCTTTACGTCGCGCCCTTCGCCCCTCACAGGCCGTGGAATCCGGAGAGGAGATACGCTGACGCTCCCGTCGAGCCCTGGGGCGGCAACCCTGCGGCCCGGGAGAAGGACCGCTCCGATAAGCCGCCGTGGCTTCGAAGCGGGCGCTGCACGCTCAGTTGCGGACGTACGATCCAAGCCGGACAGGCGCGCTTGATGATGTCGGTCGACGACCTCGCCGAGAAGATGAGTCAGAAGCTGGAGGAGTTCGACGAGAGCAACACGCTCGTGATCTACATCTCCGACAATGGCTACCATTGGGGTGAGCATCGCCTCATAGCCAAGGACCAGCCTTACGTTCAGTCGTCGCAGGTCCCCTTGATGATGCGTTGGTCGGGACACACCGTTCCGGGACTGGTGGATGAACGGTTTGCGCTCAACATCGATATCGCTCCGACGGTTCTCGAAGCCGCCGGCATCCCGGTCGGCACCACGCCGATGGATGGACGTTCACTCTTGACCGACTCGGCTCGCAATCGGGTTCACCTCGAGCATTGGTGCAAGATGAGAGGGTGCGATCGCTGGGCGTCGACGAGAACCCACGCTTACCAGTACATCGAACGGTATGACGCAGACGGCAACGTCCTCTTCCGCGAGTATTACGACAACGTCGCTGATCCTTGGCAACTCACCAACTTGCTCAGAGACGGAGACCCGAACAACAACCCAGATATCACGCTCCTCGACGCTCAGCTCGAGCCGGACAAGTCGTGCATCGGCGGAACCTGCCCCTGACCTCGCTATGCCATCCCGACCCGGACCGCCCCTAGGTGATTGGTGGCTGATGCTTGATCTGGTGAGGGTTTCGCGACCGGGTTAAGGGTTCCGAGAGGATCGGGACTTGTTCCGATCCCGGCACAGTCTGTGACCCGTCAGGAGCCGACTTTGATGAAGATGTTATTCCTGGGGAGTCTCCACCTGCCTCACGTCTTGAGCACGGACAGGATGTTGCCGGCCGGGTCCTTGAACCAGGCGATATCGGGCCCTTGTCCGCGCGCGATGCCTTTCTCGTCTGTTCGATCGCGCGGTGAATCTGCTGCGCGAAGAGGCCATCATGCCGGGGGGCCGGGGCTATACTTAGGCGATGCCTAGGAGAAAGAAGCTCCATCCCGCTGGGGAGGCGGCCCGCCTGCTGGGCATCAGCCTTGACACTCTCAGACGCTGGGACGCTCAGGGCCGCATCGTGACGCAACGCGACTCGGCGAACAAGCGAGTGGTGCCGGCCTCCGAGATCGACCGCCTGTTGGGCGAACGTTCCTCGAAGCTGAGCGCGCGTAACCGCTTCACCGGCGTGGTCCGTGAGATCGTCGTGGATGGCTTGCTCGCGCAGGTCGAGATCCAGGTGACCGAACCCACTCGAGTCGTCGCGATCATCACGCGCGAGGCATCTGAGCAGCTCGGGCTACGGCCGGGCATGGAGGCCCAGGCGGTCGTGAAGGCGACCTCGGTGATGGTGGAGCGGTGATGAGGCTGGCGGTGCTCGTCGCGCTGCTCGCGTTCACCAGTGGGTGCGCACGGGACGATGGCGAGGCGGGTTCCGCCCCCCTGACTATCTACGCGGCATCCTCGCTCAGAGAGGTTTTCTCAGCGCTCGACCCCGGTGCTCGCTATCAGTTCGCGGGCTCGGATGACCTGGCCTTGCAGTTGCGGGAGGGCGCGAAGGCCGACGTCCTGGCCGCTGCAAGTCCCAGGTACCCGGCCGAGCTCCACGATGAAGGCGTCGTCGAGCAACCGGTTGTGTTCGCGACCAACCGGCTCGTCCTGGCCGTTCCGGAGGACAACCCCGGCGGCATCCGGTCGGTCGACGACCTGGGCGCTCCGGACGTCAAGCTGGTCATCGGTGCGGAAGGGGTTCCGGTAGGTGACTACACGCGCCAAATTCTCGAGAATCTCGACGCCACCACGGTACTGGAGAGCGTCGTAAGTGAAGAGGAAGACGTGAAGGCGATCGTGAGCAAGATCGCATTGGGGGAGGCGGACGCCGGATTCGTCTACGCCACCGACGTCAGATCTGCAGAGGAAGACGTCTTGTCGATCCACCTCCCGGCCGAGGCGCAACCGACCGTCGAGTACACGATCGCCGTGGTGGCCGAAAGCGAACGCAAGGGTGAAGCGCAAGACTTCATCGATCTCGTCTTGAGCGATGAGGCAGTAGAGGCGCTCGAGGCTGCAGGCTTCGGAACTCCCTGATGCGCTGGTTCCAACTCCTATTGACGGTCGCCGGTGCCGTTGTTATCGGATTCCTGTTGTTGCCTCTGTTAGCGCTCTTCTTGCGCGTATCCCCCGGCGACCTCATCTCGGCTCTTGGGAGCGGGGTCGCGCTAGACGCACTGGTCGTGACGCTCAAGACCAGCGCGATCGCCCACCTGCTGATCCTGGGATTCGGTACTCCGGCCGCTTACCTCCTCGCAACGAAGGGATGGAAGGGACGATCAGCGGCCGTGGCCCTGATCGAGCTTCCGTTGGTTCTCCCGCCGGTGGTCGCGGGTATCGCCCTGTTGAGCGTCTTCGGACGGCTGGGGCTCCTGGGCGAGACGATGGATGTCCTTGGGATCTCCATCTCGTTCACCCAGACGGCGGTGGTGCTCGCGGTCGTCTTCGTAGCCAGTCCGTTCTTCATCAGGCAGGCGATCGTCGCGTTCGAGGGCGTCGACACGGGCTTGCTCGAGGCAGCCCGGACTCTCCGCGCGTCTCCATGGCGGGTCTTCAGTCGCGTGGCGTTGCCTCTCGCCTCCCGCGGCCTCGCCGCGGGATCCGCTCTGGCCTTCGTGCGCGGGCTAGGGGAGTTCGGCGCGACGATCATCTTCGCAGGCAGCTTCAGAGGAGTCACACAGACACTTCCGCTCGCGATCTACGGCGAGCTCGACCAGGACTTCGAGGCCGCCATAGCGATCAGCGTCCTATTGGTTCTGATCAGCGTTGCGATATTGACCGCGATCCGATGGGTGCCATCGTGGAATCCCTTCACGTCGACTTCGCACTAGCGCGCCGGAGCTTCGTCGTCGAACCTTCGTTCGATCTCGAGCAGGGCGTGATGGCGATCGCCGGCCCCTCAGGTAGCGGAAAGACGGCGCTCCTGCGGACGATCGCAGGACTGGAACGCCCCGAGAAAGGCCTCATCGGTTCCACGGACGAGGCTTGGTTCGACTCCGAACGGCGTATCGACCTGCCACCAGAGAGGCGCCGCGTGGGGATGGTTTTCCAGGAGTTCGCTCTCTTTCCGCACCTCTCGGTGCGCCAGAACGTGGCGTTCGGGGGATCCGACCGGGCGGACGAGATGCTGGACCGCATGCGCCTGCGCGACCTACAACATGAGCGACCGGCCTCTCTATCCGGAGGAGAGCGACAGCGCGTCGCGCTCGCTAGGGCCTTGGCAGCGGACCCACTTGTCCTCTTGCTCGACGAGCCGATGGCTTCGTTGGATCCCGCGTTGCGGACCGAGGTCCGTGCGGAACTGAGGGAACTGCTCGGGGAGGTAGCGATCCCGACGCTTCTGGTGACGCATGATTTCGAGGATGCCGCGGCCCTTGCCGAGACGATCGCCGTGATGGTGGACGGCAAGCTCCTTCAGGTGGGTACTCCATCGGAGCTCGTTGCGGCGCCGCGCGACGGCTTCGTGGCCAGCCTCACGGGAGCGAACGTCATCAGAGGTCGCGCTTGCGCTGCCGGTGATGGGCTGAGTCGCGTAGACCTCGCCGGAGGGCACACGGTTTACTCCACCGACGCAGCGGAGGGGGAGGTGGACGTCGTCGTCTATCCATGGGACGTCACCGTTGCTCTGGAGCTCGCCGAGGGTTCGACGCTCAACCACATCGCCGCTCCGATCGATTCGAACGTTGTGTTCGGGAACCGGACGCGAGTTCGCCTCGGTCCCGTCGTGGCAGAGCTCACGTCCGTGTCGGCCCAGAGGTTGGGGCTCGTGAAGGGAATGACGGCGATCGC
>JALZJQ010000048.1 GCA_030859685.1 Actinomycetota bacterium
TGTGAGCGCTGCGACGGCTCCGGGTCGGTTCCCGCCGACGCACCCGACGAGCCGCCGGCACAGGAGCCCAAGCAGGTGCCCTTCGGGACGCGCCCCGACTGACCTGGGTCCGCCGCCTGGGATCAGCCCGGCGCTTCGCGGAGCAGGTGCGCCCCGCTTACGCGACGATGTGGCGATGCGATCGCACACCGTCTACCGCACCTTCGAGGTCCCCGACCGCCGCGCCTTCGTGCGCATCACCGACGAGGTCCAGCAGGCCGTCGACGACGCCGGCGTGGCCGAGGGGATGGTCCTCGTCTCGGCCATGCACATCACGGCGGGCGTCTGGGTCAACGACGACGAGCCCGGCCTCCTCGAGGACACGCTGGAGTGGCTGGACAAGCTCGCCCCACCCTCCTGGAAGGCGCCGGCCAACGACGTCGCCGCCGCCCTGGGCCCCGACCCCGGCGACTTCCGCCACCACGCCGGAGGCGAGGACAACGGCGACGGCCACTGGAAGAACCTGCTCGTCCACCACCAGGTCGTGCTGCCCATCACCGAGGGCCGCCTCGATCTGGGCCCCTGGCAGGCCGTCTTCTACTGCGAGTTCGACGGCGAGCGGCCCAAGCGGATGGTCATCAAGGTGCTGGGGGAGTGAACTCGGCGTCGATGACGCTAGGTGACCCAGTGAGCCTCGGGGAGCTCGTCGCGGTAGGTGCCGGTGGCCAGGTACGTCCGCAGCCGGCGTCCCTCCGCGAGCGGCCGGACCTTGGCGGTCGCCTCGTTGGGCGTCCTGGCCTCGGTCGCGTAGACCTCGCGGTAGCCGGGTTCGTCCGGCGCGCGCTGGGGATCGGTGGCGAAGACGAGGTATCCACGCCGGGCTGCTCTGCGCTCGTTCGCGTCGGCCACCCGGGCTCGATCCTCCTCGAGCTCTTGGGCCCAGGCAGCGAGGTCGATCTGGATGCCTTGGTCGGATGTCGTCGCGCGTGCCACGTGGAGAGGTTCCATACTGACCCTAGGGCCGGACGGGCCGAAGTTCGCCCCCTTGAGGCCTATTCCCCGCTCGCTTCGCTTGCGTCGAGGAAGCGGCGCAGGCCTTCGACGGTGTCGCCGTCGAAGCTGTCGAAGAGCTTCTGCGGGACCTTCTCGTAGGCCCAGTCGCGCCCGGACAGCCGGGCCGCGTCCTGGCACCACCGTCGCGCGCGGCGGTCCTTGAGCCCGACATCGAGGTCTTCCTGGCCCTTGGTCTCGACGATGAGGCACGAATCGTCGGCCAAGCGCATGACGAAGTCGGGGTAGTAGTAGCGCAGGGCGCCGGCCCTGGAGATGTACTCCAGCGCGAAGCGGCTGTTCATCGTGAGCTTGGCCCAGGCGGTCACGTCGGTCGCGCGATCGAGGAAGCGCGCGAACCTCGCTTCGAGCGAGCTGTCCACGGGCGTGAGGTTGAACACGATCCGCTCGCCGAGCACGGTCTCCCGTGACCAGGGGAACGGCGGCGTCTCCGACACGCGCAGTGCGCTCTCCTCGATCGTGGGCTCGCGCTCGGTGATCGCCAGCGCGCGGATCGCCTCGCGAAAAGCGCCGACGACGAGGGCCTGGGCGTCGTTCTCGGCCAGACGGCGCAGGATGACCTTGTCCTCGAGCTCGACGGGACCCTCGAAGACACGGTCGCGCAGATAGCCGTGCACCATCGGCGCGAGGGTCGCGAAGGCGCCCGAGAGACGGTCGACACCGCCGGCCTTGGCCACGCTGCGCGTGTAGTACGTGATGACCCCGGACGGATCCTCGGCGTACGGGACGTGGAACTCGTACTCCTCGATGACCCCTTTGTCGATGAGGTGCAGGCCGCGGTACTGGACATACTCCTCGGGCTGAACGTCAGGCACCGCGAGCACCGACTTGGGCGCCGGCACGTCGCTGGGGTGCAGTTGGTTCAGCGCGCTGTCGGAGCGCGCGAGCGCTCGCGTCAGCTGCGGGATGACAATGTCGAACTTGCGCTTGGCCTCGTCGGGGAAGATCGTCACCGCACCCGGCTGGATCTGGTCGGCTTCCTCCTTCTCGACGACAAGGCCGCCGTCGAGCTCCGTGCTCCACAGGTTGCGAAAGGCCTCGTGCTCGATGACGACCACCCGCTCGTCAAAGCCCGAGCCCGG
>JALZJQ010000094.1 GCA_030859685.1 Actinomycetota bacterium
TTCTGTGGATCCATGATGCCGTCAAGAAACAGCAGCGCTTTGCCTTCTCGTCCCAGCAGATCGTCGATCGGCGTGTACCGGTACGTGGCAGTGATCGCGACGACACCCTGATGGTTCGCGCCCTGGGTGAGCCGGTCGATCTCGGCGCGCGGAACGTTGCGCACCGGGATCTGTGCTCGCTCCGCGCGCTTGCGTATATCACCCAGAACGCCGGATGGGGCAAGGCCCTGCGCGATGAGTACCTGCTCGGCGCTCTGACCGGAGCGTAAGAGTTCGATGACTGGTCTCCGGCCGGTTAGGACCCTGTCCGCCGCGGAGCCATCGGAACCCTTGGACGGCCGCCCATTGCGGCTTCGTTCGGAGATCAGGTGCCGTCCGAGATCCGCCAGCGGGCCCCCGATGAGGTGTCCTCGATAGCCACTCCCAGCGAGGCCAGCTTGTCCCTGATCTCGTCCGCGCGTTCGAACGACTTGTCGGAGCGCGCCTCCTCCCTCAGGTCGAGCAGATAGTCGATCAAACCCCCGAGCAACTCCGAGTCGACCGCGTCGGATGGAAAATCGAATCCGAGAACCCCGGTCATCTCGAGGAAGGCCTCCGACAGAGCTACGAGCAACCGCGCGTCGTTCTTATCCCCGCTCTGTGCGCCCTCGAGTGCCCCATTACCCTCGCGGACGAGATCGTGGATCGCGGCCAGGGCCTGAGGCGAGTTGAAGTCATCATCCATCGCGTCGACGAAGCGCTGCACGTACGCTTCACCGTCACCGTCGAACCGGTCCGAGCCAACTCTCCTACGCGACGGATCGGGCGGCTGCGGGAAATCGACGCCAAGCGCATGGCGCGCCGCAGTGAGAAACGTCTGCCACCGCTGATAGGCGCCCTGCGCGTCCGCCAGGGCGCCGTCGGAGAACGTGACCTGTGATCGGTACGAGCCGCCGAGCGCCCAGTAGCGCACGACTTCGCCCGGGTAACGTGCGAGTACGTCGGAGGCAAGGGCAAGGTTTCCCAACGACTTCGACATCTTGGTGTCGCCCATCTGAACCATGCCCGTATGGAGCCAGTGGCGAGCGAAGGGCTCTTCTCCCGCGAGTGCTTCGGCTTGCGCTATCTCGTTCTCGTGGTGCGGAAAGATCAGATCGGTCCCCCCCGTGTGGATGTCGAAGCTCATGCCCAGGTACTTCACCGACATGACCGAGCACTCGATATGCCAGCCGGGTCGGCCCCGCCCCCAGGGGGACGGCCACGAGGGTTCGCCTTCCTTGGCTGCCTTCCAGAGGGCGAAGTCGAGGGGATACTTCTTGCCGACGTGCGGTTCGATGCGTTCACCCGCCCGCATGTCGTCGAGAGACCGGCCCGACAGCCGGCCGTAACCTTCGAATCGTTCGACCGCGAAGAAGACGTCGCCATCGACCTCGTAGGCCACGTCTCGCTCGATGAGGCCTTCGATCGCCGCCACCATGTCCTGGATGTGCTTGGTGGCGAGGGCGAGAACATCGGGAGGCTCGACGCCGAGCGCAGCCATGTCCCGCTCAAAGGCCAGCGCGTACTTCCCGGCCACGTCTTGCGGATCAGATCCTTCGATGTTGCTACGCTCGATGATCTTGTCGTCGACGTCCGTGTAGTTCATGACGTAGGTGACGTCGTATCCGCGATACCCGAGATAACGACGGATCAGGTCGTACCACAGGGTGGTGCGCGCGTTGCCGATGTGGACGTAGTTGTAAACGGTGGGCCCACAGCCGTACATCGATATCCGACCGGGTTCACGCGTCTCGAGAGGAACCAGCGAGCGCGCCCTTGTGTCGTGGATCTGAAGAGACATCTTTCCGACCTTAAAGCCTGTTAACCAGCACAACCGCGAGCGCGGCGATGCCTTCGGCCCGGCCGATGGAACCCATCCCGTCGGTCGTAGTGGCCTTCACAGAAACATCGGTGGGCGCTGCGCCGAGGGAGCCGGCGATCTTCTCTACCATCCCGCTTCGAAACGAGGCTAGTCGGGGTCGCTGGGCCACGATCGTCACGTCCACGTTCTCGATCGTCCATCCCGCTTGGGTCACCTTCTGTGCGGTCAGTCGAAGGATCTCCAGGCTCGACGCGCCTTTCCAACGATCGTCATCGGGGAACAGTTCTCCGAGATCCCCCAGCCCCGTCGAACCAAGTAGAGCGTCGGCGATCGCATGGCTGACGACGTCGGCATCCGAATGACCGGCGAGACCGGGAGCATCCGGGATCGTCACCCCGCCGAGGATCAGCGGTCTATCCGCTTCGAAAGCGTGTGCATCGAAGCCCAGTCCGACCCGGCTCACTCCAGACCACCAGCGATCGCCTCTGCGAGTGCGAAATCCTCCGGATACGTGAGCTTGATGTTGGTCCGCGTGCCGCGCACGATGACAACGCGTCCGCCGTAATTCTCGATCAGTTGAGCGTCATCCGTTGCCACGAATCCCTCTGAACGAGAGCGGCGATGAGCTTCCGCGAGGGTGGCGGTCCGGAAGGCTTGGGGGGTCTGCACGCGCCACAGGGTCGAGCGATCGACCGTTTCGACCACCGAGTCGGACTCCACGCGCTTGATGGTTTCGTCGACGGGAACAGCCGGGACCGCTCCCTCCGCCGCTTCTGTCGCTTTCAGCACGGCGCGAGCGAGATCGACCGGCGCGAACGGCCGGGCGGCATCATGCACCAGGACGACGTCGGACGTGACCTGGGCGAGCCCGTTAGCGACCGACTCCTGTCGCGTCGACCCCCCTTCGACAACGGCAACGTCTACTTCGCCGGACAAAAGAGAGCGCATCTGGTCCATGTCTTGCAGGGGAGCGGCCACTACGATCGGGTCACATCCGGCCTCGGTGAGCATGTCGATCGACCATCGTAGAAGAGGACGGCCGCGCAACAAACGGAACTGCTTCGAGATTTCACCACCGGTGCGCGCGCCGCGCCCGCCTGCAGCGATGATCGCTGCAGGAGCAACTGCCGCTATCCGAGCACCTCGTCGAGCATCTTCTCGGCCTCCTCCTCGTTGCAATCCTTGGAGAAGGTCAACTCCGAAACGAGTATCTGCCTGGCTTTGGTGAGCATCCGCTTCTCGCCGGCCGAGAGACCCTTCTCTTTGTCGCGCTGATGGAGGCTCCGAACGACGTCGGCCACCTGATAGATGTCACCCGACTTGAGCTTCTCCACGTTCGCTTTGAAACGACGGGACCAGTTCGTGGTGTTCGTTGTCGGCTCGTTCTTCTTGAGCACCTTGAAGACCTTAGGCACCTCTTTGGCCGGGGTGACCTCGCGAAGCCCGACCTCTTCGGTCGAATCCGTCGGCACCATCAGCGTCAGCTCGCCGTAGGCCAGTTTCAGGATGTAGTACTGGCGGCTCTCGCCCATCAGGTCACGCTGCTCGACCTTCTCGATCACCGCTGCCCCGTGGTGGGGATACACGACCTTGTCGCCTATTTCGAAACGCACGAAACGGTTCCTCCCTACATGTATGTGTCTCACCGGCGCTCGGATGCGCTTGCGGCCGGGAAAAGAAGGACCATTGAGGTTCCTTTTTCTGGAACCAGGGTAGCACGTCGGGTCATTCCGAACCGCGGCCGGGCCTAAGCGGGCGCGCGCGCCGTGCGTACTCGATCCGTCGCCGACCGCAGGTCGTCCACCTCGACAAGCTCGAGGTGAGGCACACGAACATCGACGCCGCTCGGGACGATCGCCCGCCGGAACCCTAGGCGCAGTGCTTCACTCAAACGACGCTCGATGCCCGGCACCCGGCGGATCTCGCCACCCAGGCCCACCTCGCCGATCGCCACCATCGTGGGATCGAGGGGACGGTCAGCATGAGCCGAGAACAGCGACAGACACAAAGCGAGGTCGGATGCCGTTTCACGAACTGCGTACCCGCCGGCAGCCGACACGAAAACGTCATGCGATCCGAAAGCCAGCTCGGCGCGTTTGTCGAGAACGCCGAGGAGCATGGACAACCGGCGCGATTCGATACTGAGCGCCACGCGCCGCGGCTGAACTTGATTCGTCTTAGCCACCAGCGCCTGAAGCTCGACCAGCAGTGGTCGAGACCCCTCGAGGCTTGGGAAGATCGCAGACCCCGGCACACCTGTGCGTCTATCCGCGAGGAACAGCGCAGACGGATCTGGAACGGGTTCCAGTCCGCCTCCTTCCATGACGAACACGCCGGTTTCCTCGCATGACCCGAACCTGTTCTTCGTGGCGCGCAGGAGTCTCAGCGAACCCGAGCGTTCGCCCTCGAGCGAGATGACAACGTCGACCACGTGCTCGAGCGCCTTGGGACCAGCGACGGCGCCTTCCTTCGTCACATGGCCGACAAGGATCACGATCGTTCCCGATCGCTTGGCCATCCGAACGAGGTGCGTGGCGCAGTTGCGAACCTGGAAGGTGGATCCGGCAGTTTGTTCGAGTGTCGGATCCTCGAGGGTCTGGATCGAGTCGACGACGATCGCGTCGGGTCCTTCGCTGCTGCACGCGTCGAGTACCGAGGTCAGCGAAGTCGTCGGAAGAGCCTGGATGCTCTTCGAATCCACGTCGAGGCGGCGCGCCCTGAGCGCGACTTGCGCCACGGATTCCTCGCCTGTCACGAGCAGACAGGCGGATCCCTTCGCCACCAGACCATGAAGAAGCTGCAGGACGAGGGTGGACTTGCCGATCCCGGGTTCGCCTGCCAGAAGAACGACGCTGCCCCCTACGAGGCCCCCACCGAGCACGCGGTCGACCTCGCCGATGCCCGTCGCGACCCGCTCGACGCCGGTGCCTCCGGTCTCCAGACTGACGATGGTGTCCACCGTTTCGCCCTCCACGACCGCTCCAGGCTCGAACGCGCTGCTCCACGTCGAACATTGAGGGCATCGCCCGAACCAGCGAGGGGCCGAGTGGCCACATTCCGAACACGCGTAGTGATCCATGTGTCGAGCGTAGGTGAAGGCTGCGACGATTCTCGGCCGCTCGCGCAAGGGCCCGGCCGAAGCCGGGCCCTGTAGCCTTTTCGTTTGTCTCCCGTTAGCTGTCGGGAAGCACCTCGGGTTCGCCTTCCGCGACCCCGGCGCCTGCCAGCTCGATCGGCGGGTGATCAGGTGAACGCTCCGCCTTTCGAAACACGATCTCATCGTCGCCCTTCTCGTTCTTCCCGGTGTCGACGATGATCACGTCGCCAGCCTCGTACTCCTTCCAGAGGATCTTCTCGGACACGGGGTCCTCGACGTGCCGTTGGATGGCGCGGCGTAGAGGTCTGGCCCCCAGAGCGGGGTCGTACCCCGTCCGAGCGAGGAAGTCCTTGGCGGTCTCCGTTAGCTGGATGTCCACATCCTGGCTGCCGAGCTGGTTCTCGATGCGAGTGATCATGAGGTCGACGATCGACTTGACCTCGTCTCTCGACAGCTCGTGGAACACGATGACCTCGTCGATGCGGTTCAGGAACTCGGGTCGGAAGTTCTTCTTGAGCTCTTCCTCCACGCGCTCCTTCATCTTGTCGTAGGTGAGCTGTTCACCCGCCTGGCCGAACCCCATCGCCGGCTTGCGCAGATTCTGCGTACCCAGGTTCGACGTCATGATGATGACCGTGTTCTTGAAGTCCACCGTCTTGCCTTGTGCATCCGTGAGACGGCCATCCTCGAGGATCTGCAGCAACGTGTTGAAGACGTCCGGATGGGCTTTCTCGATCTCGTCGAGCAGCACCACCGAGTAAGGACGGCGGCGCACGGCTTCCGTCAGCTGGCCACCCTCCTCGTAACCGACGTAACCCGGAGGAGAACCGACCAAACGACTGACGGTGTGCTTCTCCATGTATTCGCTCATGTCGAGTTGGATCAGAGCGCTCTCGTCGCCGAACATGAATTCGGCCAGAGCCTTGGCGCTCTCGGTCTTCCCGACACCTGAGGGCCCGAGGAAGATGAACGAACCGGCGGGGCGCTTCGGGTCCTTCAACCCTGCACGCGTACGACGGATCGAACGAGACACCGCGCCGATCGCGTCGTGTTGACCAACGATGCGTCGATGGAGCTCGTCCTCCATGCGCAGGAGCTTGGCCGTCTCTTCCTCGGTCAGTGAAGTCACGGGGATGCCGGTCCACGACGACAAAACCTCTGCGATCTCCTCTTCGTCGACCTCGGCGAGCGCCTGGCCCTCTTCCATGCGCCATTCACTCTCTTTGAGGGCCCGATCTTCCATCAGTCGCTTCTCTTCATCGCGGAAGGCAGCGGCGCGTTCGAAGTCCTGCGCCTCGATCGTCTGCTCTTTCTGGGATCTGACCTCGGCGATCTTCTCCTCGAGCTCCCGGTAGTCGGGGGGAGCGCTCATCCGCCTGATACGCAGGCGCGACCCGGCTTCGTCGATCAGGTCGATCGCCTTATCGGGCAGGAAGCGGTCGGATATGTAGCGATCCGCGAGGTTGGCCGCTGCCACCAGGCCGCGGTCGGTTATGTGCACGCGGTGGTGCGCCTCGTAGCGGTCGCGAAGACCTTTGAGGATGTCGATCGTGTGGGCAACGGACGGCTCAGGAACCTTGATCGGCTGGAACCTGCGCTCGAGAGCCGCATCCTTCTCGAGGTGCTTGCGATATTCGTCCAGCGTTGTTGCACCGATCGTCTGCAGCTCGCCGCGCGCCAGCATCGGCTTGAGGATGCTGGCCGCGTCGATCGCGCCCTCTGCGGCGCCCGCACCCACAAGTGTGTGCAGCTCGTCGATGAACAGGATGATGTCGCCGCGGGTCTTGATCTCTTTCAGTACCTTCTTGAGACGTTCCTCGAAGTCGCCGCGGTAGCGAGAACCGGCAACGAGTGCTCCGAGGTCGAGGGTGTACAGCTGGCGACCGGTGATCGTCTCGGGTACTTCGCCCCTCACGATCCGCTGCGCCAGCCCCTCGACGATGGCCGTCTTGCCGACACCCGGCTCGCCGATCAGCACGGGGTTGTTCTTGGTTCGCCGCGACAACACTTGCATCACGCGCTCGATCTCGTTCTCGCGCCCGATCACCGGGTCGAGCTGATTCTCGCGCGCGAGTTGAGTGAGGTTGCGACCGAACTGGTCCAGAACGAGCGAACCCTGTGGAGTCTCGCCGCCCGGCGCGCCGGCACTTTCCTTGGCGCCCGAATAACCGGACAGAAGCTGGATGACCTGCTGACGAACGCGCCCGAGGTCGGCGCCCAGCTTTACCAGTACCTGAGCTGCCACGCCTTCGCCCTCGCGGATGAGGCCGAGGAGGATGTGCTCGGTTCCGATGTAGTTGTGTCCGAGCTGCAGCGCCTCGCGCAACGACAGCTCGAGAACCTTCTTCGCCCGGGGGGTGAACGGAATGTGACCCGACGGCGGAGACTGGCCTGCGCCGATGATCTCCTCGACCTGCTGGCGGACCTTGTCGAGCGAGATCCCCAGCGACTCGAGGGCCTTGGCGGCGACGCCCTCTCCCTCGTGGATCAATCCGAGCAGGATGTGCTCGGTTCCGATGTAGTTGTGATTAAGCAGCCTCGCCTCTTCTTGAGCGAGAACCACCACCCTGCGGGCCCGGTCGGTAAATCTCTCAAACAAGGGCCACGCCTCCTTTGCTAGAACCGCCGTGCGGGGGTCCATCCCCACAGACGGAGAGCCCGAAAGCTCCGTTTCGCGCTCCGAGAACCATTATACGGAGGAGGGATGTCAACTCCCTCTTTGCCCGACACCTTGTTAGAACGCAGGAATCCCTCAAAACGTTCCCCCGAACGGCCGGACGATGCGTCGTCCGGCGGCTCAATTCCTATGCAATGTGGCCTCTGCCAATGTCATCGGCCACCCGACCCATCTCCTTAGGTTTTCCGCTCCAGCCGGTGTGCCGAATCCGAGCAACCAGATGGAGCGCGAGGGGGGTCTGGGGGGAGTAGGTCGCCTGGGCGAACGATCCCCCCGGTGGGTTGCCGCAGGCCGGCAGGAAGTGACGGCCGGTAAGCCAGGGCTGCGGTCAGCAGCCCGCCGCGTGCGGGCATAGGAACAGGGGGTCTGGGGGCAGTAGGTCGCCTGGGCGACCGATCCCCCCAGCGGGTTGCCGCAGGCCGGCACGAAGTGGCGGCCGGTTAGCCAGGGCTGCGGTCAGCAGCCCGCCGCGCGCGGGCATAAGAACAGGGGGTCTGGGCGGCCGCTAGCCGGGCTGCGGTCAGCAGCCCGTGCGCGGACATGAAAACTAGTGGATCGGGTCTTTGGAGGGGGTCGCCACCGCGAACTTCATCTTCCTCGGGGATGGAGCCGGCGCGACCCGTGGCGGGGGATCCCGGAACAGATAGCGCCAGTCGTAGGAGGAGATATCCGTCCTGCGCCCGTTGATCGAGAACCCCCGGGCGAGGGGGACCCAGGGCAACTCCTCCGGGAGGGCGCGCACGCCTCGGAGCTCGGCAGAGGGAGCCGGGACCGTCCACAGCCCCACCGACGTCTGGTCGACGGAGGTGTGGTCGTCGGGGCCGAGAGTGACGTCGAGGCCCCCGAAGCGAAGGCTGCGTACGCGCTCGAGGGTACGCGCGACGTCTCCCGCCCGCCCGGTTCGCCGGGCGGCCCAGCCGATCATCGATACCCCGTCGTAGGCCCTCTGCTGCCAGCCCAGGGGTTCGGAATCCCACCACCCTTCGAAGGCGTCCTTGAACGCTCGGAATCCTGGGAGAGGCAAGAGATGGACGCCGCGGGCGTAGGAATCCGACGCCACCGTTCCGGGAGGGAGGTCCGGACCCGGCCGAGGGCTGATCGCCATGTCGTAGCCGACGATCTGGGGTCGCCACGGGCGCCCGCGGGTGGCGGACCGGCGAGCCGTCCTCGTGTCCCGGTACAACGCCCCCATCGATCTCAGCTCCGCCACGACCCGGCCGAAGACGCGTGGCTGACTCTCGACCACTACAGCCTGGACCCGCTGCCTTTCGAACCGCTGAAGCGTCTGGCTCAGTTCCGCATCGGACGCGTCGCGGGCCTCGAGCTCGGACCCGTAGAGGTGGTCGATCACCCGCGTTCCGGGCATCGGACGGACGGCGGCGCGGAGGGAGCGGACCGCCGACGTTCCGTCCAACGACAGCGACGCCATGAGGCCGATCCGCCGGTACCCGCGGTCGCGCACCAGGTAGGAGGCGATCCTGCGCGATTCCCACAACAGCGACGGAGATGCTTGAAACAGGTGGGGTCGCAGAAGTCGCGCTCCGTAGAGATCGCCGTAGACGAGGAGGGCGGGGATCCCGGCCTCGGCCAGCGACGGCTCCGTCTCGGGGAGCGCTTCCGGCGGTCCGGCGAACACGATGCCCCGGACACGCTCGATCTCGGCCAGCTCTCGGATCAGCTTCACCGCCCGCTCAGGATCGCCTTGGTCGTCCCGCACGACGAGCTCGAACGGTTCCTCGTCCTCGGCGAGCCGCCGGTTCAGCTTGTGAACCCCGAGGTCGGCTCCCTCGAACGCGCTCTGGCCTCGCCACGAGTCGTCCCCCGACATCGTGGCGACGAGCCCGATGAGTCGGGAGTTGGGTTTCTCCGGGGTCGTTTGAGGAGAGCGCGCCGGTGTCGAGCGCGGCGAGTCCGGCTCACAGGCGGTGGCCAACACCGCCGCGCTGAGCGTTACCGCCAGGAGTCGAGCGATCCGGACGCGCCCGGAGCGGGTTCCCATGCCTGGACCGGGACTAGGTCCCCGGCTCCTCTGGCGGACCAGGGGCTTCGGGCCGCATCGCGGGAAAGAGGATCACCTCTCGCAGCGAGGTCGAACCCAGCAGGAACATGAGCAAGCGGTCGATCCCCAACCCGAACCCGCCCGCGGGGGGCATCCCGTAAGCCAGCGCCTCGAGGAACTCCGCGTCCGGCATCGCCACCTCGTGCTCGCCCCAAGCTTGCGCTGCGGCCTGTGCTGTGAAGCGACGTTCTTGCTCGGCCGGGTCGTTCAACTCCGAGTACATGGGCGCGATCTCGACGCCGCCGAGGATCAGGTCTGTGTGCTCGGTGAAACCCTCGATGCTCCGATGATCTTTGGCCAGAGGCGAGACCTCTTTCGGGAACCCGACCACGTAGGTCGGCCCCATCAGAGACCGCTCGGCTCGCGCCTCGAAGATGGCCGCGACGATCTTGCCCGGTCCCCACTCGGGGCGGAGCTCTACATCCAGCTCGCGCGCGATCGCGCGTAGTGGATCCGATGGCTCCGACCCCTTCCACAGCGGCTCGAGGTCGGCGCCGGTCGTCCGGGCGATCGCCTCGAACATGGTTATGCGTTCGAACGGCTCCTCCAGATCGAGCGCCTGACCCTGGATCTCTATCCGGAGCGAGCCGGTCACGACCAGAGCGATCTCCTTCACCAGGTCCTCGACGAGGCTCATGATGTCCTCGTAGTCGGCGAACGCTTGATAAGCCTCGAGCATCGTGAACTCCGGGTTGTGCCTGGCCGAAACGCCCTCGTTGCGGAAGCTGCGATTGAGCTCGTAGACGCGTTCGACTCCCCCGATCAGGAGGCGCTTCAGATACAACTCCGGCGCGATCCTCAGATAGAGGTCGAGGTCGAGCGAGTTGTGATGCGTGACGAAAGGTCGCGCCACCGCCCCGCTTGCAACGTGGTGCAGCAGGGGGGTCTCTACCTCGACGAACCCACGCTCTTCCAGGAAGCGCCGCGCGGCAGTATTCAGCGTCGCGCGCGCGGCTACGATTCGGCGAGCTTCGGGATTGACTATGAGGTCCAGGTACCGTTGCCGGTAACGCGCCTCGACGTCGGACATCCCGTGCCACTTCTCGGGCATCGACCGGAGGCACTCGGCCAGCAGAATGACGGTCGAGACCCGAACGCTCAACTCGCCACGCCTGGTCCTGATGACCTCGCCCTCGGCCCCCACGATGTCACCGACCCCCAGCCGCGTGAAGGACTCGAAGCCCTCCTCGCCGAGCACATCGAGCTGACCGAACAATTGAACTCGGCCCGAGGGATCCTCGAGGTCGGCGAACGCCGCTTTGCCGTGTGAACGAAGACTCCGAAGCCGGCCGGCCACGGCCGCCGTCTCGCCAGAATCCGTTCCGGGCTCGAGTGTCTCCCACCGGCGGGCGAGCTCACCCGTCATGGCCGTGCGTTCGAACCGATACGGGTACGCGCTATCGCCCGACGGCGTCACGAAGCCCCGCCCTCGACGTTGCGGCCGAAGATGAGCCTCAACCCATTCAGCGTGAGTTGCGGGTCGATGCGCTCGACCCTGCGGCAATGCTTCACAACGGTCGGCGCAGGCCCACCCGTGGCAATCA
Organism: Actinomycetota bacterium; assembly: GCA_030859685.1. Lineage (GTDB taxonomy): Bacteria > Actinomycetota > CADDZG01 > CADDZG01 > WHSQ01 > JACCXF01. The sequence goes on from JALZJQ010000094.1 coordinate 11,218, forward strand.
CACGCGCCGAGCCACCGAGCTCGTCCATGACGCGCTCGACCAATCCATCGACGAGCGCCGCGGTGCCGAAGACGATCCCCGACTGTACGGAGGTCATCGTTCGCTTACCGATCGCGGTTCCCGGCGCGACGAGCTCGACCCGATTGATCTGCGCGGTTGCCAGGAAGAGCGCCGTGGCCGATGTGTCGATCCCCGGTGCGATCGCGCCGCCCAGGAACTCGCCCTCGGCCGAGACGGCGTCGACGGTGATCGCGGTGCCGAAGTCGACGACAACCACCGGCTCGCCCGGGTACATCTCGTGAGAGGCCACTGCGTTCGCGATGCGATCCGCGCCGACCTCGCGAGGGTTGTCCGTGAGGATCGAGATCCCCGTACGGGTTCCCGGCTCGACGACGAGGGCAGGGAACCCGAAGTAGCGCTCGGTCATCTCCCGCAGCTCGCTGGTGGCACGGGGCACGACGGAACAGATCGCCACGCCGGTGATCTGTCGGGAGAACGAGAGGTCGGCGAGCGCCAGGAACTGCCCGAACATCAGCGCCAGCTCGTCGGCCGTCCGCTGCTGGGCGGTTGCGGCGCGCCACTCGTGTTCGAGCACGTCGCGCTCGAACACACCCATATGGGTCTGAGTGTTTCCTACGTCAACCGCCAACAGCATCCTGACCTCCGAAAGGTTGTTCGACCAAAAGGTTATCGATGAGGCGCGTTCCCCCGACGGTCGCCGCGACGACGAGGAGCACGGGCCCCCCCGGCGCGGAACGCTCAAAGGTATCCGGATTGACGGCCCTGGCGTAACCCGGCTCGACTCCGGGCGTGGAACGGAATGCCTCGACCATGACCTCCTCGACGCCGGCTAGGTCTCTTCCGTTCGATAGGGCGTTCCGCCCGGCTCGAAGCGCCTCCCACAACACGCTTGCGCGGGCACGATCCCCGTCCGAGAGGTACGCGTTACGGCTGCTCTTAGCGAGGCCATCGGGCTCTCTAGCCGTTGGACACACCACGAGCTCCACGGAAAATCCGAGGTCCGCGACCATCTTTTTGATGACCGCAACTTGTTGAGCGTCTTTCTGTCCGAAGAATGCCCTTTCCGGGTGCACCAGGTTGAAGAGCGTCGCAACGATGGTAGCCACGCCATCGAAGTGCCCGGGCCGCGCGTCGCCCTCGACCACGGCCGCCAGACGTCCCACCGAGACGGTCGTCGCGGGATGGGAACCCAGCATGTCGTCAACAGATGGCGCGAAGACCAGATCCACATCCTCCGCCTCCGCTCTCTCCAGATCTCGTCCTTCGTCGCGCGGGTAAGCCCGGTAGTCCTCGCGCGGCCCGAACTGAAGCGGGTTGACGAAGATGCTCAACGCGACGGCACCCGAGTCGCGAGCCGCTCGCAACAACGAAACGTGACCCTCGTGAAGTGCGCCCATCGTAGGTACCAGGTTCACTGAATCCCAGGTGACGCGCAGCTGGTCGAGAGCTTCCGCTAGTTCCCGGCGCGTACGCGCTATCTTCACGACGGGTCCAGGAGAGATCGCAGCTCGGTTTCGTCGCCGGCTTGCAGGCGCCCCGCCATCGACGCCGCAGACAAGATCGTGCGGGACATCTCCAAGTACGGATCGACGAGGTGGGGGGCGCGGGCGCGCAAGGCAGCGAGATGGCGGGCGATCGTAGGCGTCTCGCCGCGGACGATGGGGCCCGTGAGGGTCGCCCCTCCACCTCCGCCGTCGAGCGCGTTCGCCAGCGTTCCTTCAGCAAGGGGCCCGAGGACCACACCTGGCGTATCGACGCCGATGCTGGCCAGGATGGCCTCGCCTAGGGTCAGCAGCGCGGCGATCCCATTCGAGGTGGTCACTGCGGCGGCGTGCCACAAGGGTCTCACTTCCTCCGCAACCATCACCGGCAGGCCCGACAGACCGGAGCCGATCAGTTCCTTCGCCCACTCTTCGAGATCCCTTCCGCAGGTGACGCCCCAGGCGGACCCGGGCAATCTCTCGATCGCCGTGGTCACGTCCGGGCAGGCCTGGACCGGATGCAGCGCCGCCGGCCGGCCACCCCCTTCCGCCACTCCGATCAGCGGGCCCACGCCAAAAGTTCCCGCGAAGTGGCCAACGACCGCACCGGGGTGCAACGACGTCGCGATGCGGCGGGCCGCCTCGGCGATCGCTTGATCCGGAACCCCGAGAAGCACCAGGTCGGCAGCGGTCGCCCCCTCTTCCGGAGAGACCGCCGGACAACCCAAGAAGCGCGCGGCGCGCTCCGCCGACGAGGGCGTGCGCGACGCAACTCCCACGAGCTCGTAATCGTTCCTGCGCAGCAGCTCGGCAGCGGCGATCCCCACGCGCCCGGCTCCGAAGAGGAACACAGAAGAATGAGAGGGTTCGGCGGGGACGGCGATCATTGGGCGCTCCAGTCCACAGGGTGGTACCGGTCGTTGCGCCCAGCATAGATGGCGGTTCTAGGGAACGATGCGCGTAACGAGATCCGTACGGGCCATCGCGGAGTCGAGCCAGATGGCTCGACGTCCCGTTCCGAGTTGCGGCCACGCCTGATCACCGCGGTTGTCCGTCACTTCGATCGGTACGCCCCCCGCCAGGGGCACCATCCACACATCGCGACCGACCTCGGATGCCGGCACATTGCTTACGTAGCCTCGCTCATCCGTGTACACCGCGTATGTTCCGTTCGCGTCGACCAGCGGAAGACCCGCGACGCCCTCCCAGCGCGGAGACCACGATCTCCCGGCGGGCACGAGGGCGGTCTTTGTCCGGGACCCGAGACGCATCTTCATGATCGCTCCGCGCCCGTCCCCGTCGTTGTCCTGGTACCACACCACGTGGTTCGGACCGAGGGCAGGCGGACCCAACCGGGCCCGGGAAGTCGACGCCTTGATCTGGACCCTGCGACCGGTCTTGAAGTTCATCAGGCCGATCTCCTCGGCGCGGGAACCCGAGCCGATATCCCACCACGCCACCCAGTTGCCCGACACGACCGGCATCCACTGCTCGCCACCACGGGTGGTCAGCCGCTTCGGGCTGCGCCCGAGACGACGGGCCCAGATGTTCGTGTCCCCGGCGCGCGTGTCCTCCCACGCAAGGAGAGAGCCATCGATGGCCGGGAACCATTGTTGGCCCGGTCCCTTCGCTAGCGTCTGGAGACTTCCGCCGAGCTTTCGTCCCACGACGTTGGATCCCAACCCGTCGAAAGCCTGTGTGATCCGCGACCACACCGCGCGCGAGCCGCTGATCGCGGGCGTCTCGTCGGAGACGACACTGCTTCCGGGGGATCCGCTCACCTTCGCCAAGCCACCGGGTGTGTCAACGCGGCCCACATAGATCTCCAGGGGCCTGCAGCAGAAGTCTTCTTTGTCCGCGTAGTCTCCCGTGACGTACCTTTCCGACGTAGCTTCGGGGCCCTCAGCGAAAACGAATCCGAACGGCGCGAGGTCCTCCGACAGGATCTCGGCATCGTTCGGAGCGACTGTTTCCCATCCAGGAACGATCCCCTTCGCGTCGAAGGCGTCGTCGATGATCGCGAGCTCGGCCGGAGCCGCGCCCCCCAGTTCGGCTGCCAGACGCACGGCGTTGCGACCATCAACGAAATCATCGAGTGGAGTCATGTACTCCGACAGAGCTCGATAGACGTACCCGTCCACGGCACCATCGCCCAACTGTTCACGGATGTCCCACAAAGCTCCCGAAAAGATGGTCGAGTTATCGTGTACGCCGCCGAGATCGAAGTCGGCGAGATAGAAGAGGTAGTCAGCGGTCGTCCTGCCATCGTTCATGTCGCGAAGGGGGCACTCCCAGTTCGTGGGGTTAGCGACCTTGCAGAGGTCCTCCCCGATCTCTCCGGAGTTCGGAGCGCTCGTCGCTAGGCCCGACTCCAGATTGTCGATCGCGTTCCCGAAGTAGTCGGATATGCCTTCGTTTATCGCCCCCGACTGGTTCAGGTAAACGAGGTCCGCCGTGTACTGGGTAACACCGTGGGTCAGCTCGTGTCCCACCACGTCGAGGTCCGCCGACATCGGATAGGTCTCGGACGGATCGCAATCCCCGTAGACCATCTGCGTCCCGTCCCAGAACGCGTTGCAGTACGGGCCGTTGCCATCGGAGTAATGGACGGAGGACTTGATGTCCATCCCCCGGTCGTCGATCGAGTCATGGCCGAGAGCGCGGAAGAACTCATACGTTTCGCCCGCTCCGTGATGCGCGTCGACGGCCGCTCCGAAACGTTGGACATCGTTGAAATTGGACCCCGATGTCCTCTCGATATTTGAAGAGACCGCTTCGTAATACGGGAATCCAAGCACATCGTGCGTAGAGATCTCTCCGCCGTCTGCCCACATCGGCCGCGACCGATCGCGCATCTCCAGCGATCCCGAACGTTCAAATACCTGCAGGGTCCTGCTTTGACCGTGCGCGGTTCTGCCCTGCGCGGTGGTGGGTGCAGCGAATCGCAGTCCGCTATAGGACAAGCTCGTCGACCCATTGTGGGCGTTGATGAATATCTCCTGTTGCGCCGGCTCACCGAATCGGGATCCCCAGAGGGTGAACCGGTAGCTCAGGACCCCATCGCCTGCCGGCAACACCGACAAACCCTTGTACTCGGAGCGTTCGACGATCATCGGACGGACGCGCGTGAACGCGAGCGTGTGCGCAGTTGCGAGATCCAGTTTGGGTGCGGTGGTCACGTCGAGCTCGGTGAACACATGGCCGTTGACCGCTTCGGTCTCTAGCCCGTCGGCGGTCTCCTTCATGTGTACGAGGTACTGCGCGCCGAACACGGGAACGTCACCGACGCGCTGACCGAAGCGAACGGTTCGGCTACCTCCGCGGCCTTCGATCACCTCGAGGGTGCTAAGCGTCTCGGATGGTGCCGCGATCCCGTAACGACCGGGGTTCGAGCGTAGATGGGCGAGCGCCACATCCGTCGCCGATCCCCGTCGCGCGGTGGAGTTCAGTCGGGTCACCAACGCAGGAGCCTCGGTTCCCGGACGCTCCACGATGCGGGGACCACGTGACTGAGCGGACACTGGAGTTGCCGCGAGGGAGCCGAGACAGACGCAGACGACGAGGGCGGCGAGCCCAGTCCGCTTCATCTTCCGAGTCCCCCCTCCCTAGACGATCACGGGTCCGACGCCCCCGGCACAACAAGGTCGTCGGCCTACCCAAGACATCGAATGTCCGGACCGGTCACTTTAGGACAGAAGGTGCGAAACTGGAAGAGTCGCCGGGATATTTGCCCTTCTTACGCAGGCGGATCTACCTCGAGGTTGGTCGCGAACGGCTCGAGCAGGGTTACGTCTCCCTCGGCCTCGTCGCTCCAGTTCGAGTAGGGGTCGCCCCACGGATCCGTTATCCCGGGATCGATCTCGAGAAGGGGGATCAAAACGAACTTCCTCTGGGACATCCTGGGGTGAGGGATCTCGAGGTCGGACTCGTTGACTTTCTCGTCGCCGAACAGCAGAACGTCGAGATCCGCGACGCGGGGGCCCCAACGCATATCGCTGGGCTGTCTCCCAAGGCGTGCCTCTACTGCCTTACATAGCTCGAGAAGAGCCCTCGGCTCGAGAGAGGTGTCGATCTTTATCACTAGATTGACGAACGAACGCTGGGGTGGGCCTCCTACCGGCGTCGTCTCGTACAAGCTCGAAGTGGTAACCACCTCGACATCGGGATCTGCACCGAGGGCGGTGACGGCGCGCCGAACGAAATCGCGGCGCTCGCCGACGTTAGATCCGATTCCGATGAATGCGACCGTCATATGAATGCCCTCTCGAGTCTTACTGCGACCCCACCCAAGTCTTCGGCGATGGGAGGCGCCTCCTTGACGATCTCAACCGTAACCCCAACAACTGCCCTGATTGGAGCAATCAGGGCGACGACTTTCTCTGCAAGATGCTCCAACGTGCGGGACTCGGTGGCTCTAAGCACCTCCGCTATCTCGGTCGTCAAGCTCCCGTAGTCGACGGTGTCATCGATATCGTCGCTGACACCCGCGGGGGCGAGGTCGAGTGCGAGATCGATGTTTGCAACCAGCCACTGCGGACGGCTTCGTTCCTGCTCGCCGACGCCCACCCGCGCCTCTACCCGTAGACCATTGATCAGGATGTGATCGCTCAAGCCGTCACCTCGCCGGAAGTTATGGCTTCGATCATCTTCACCATCTTGCTTACGGGTGTGACGTCGTGCACACGCACGATGCGGGCGCCCTTGACGACCGACCACGCGACGGTCGCAAGCGTTCCCTCCAGGCGATCCTCCGTCTCTCCCCCCAGCACGGCCCCGATGAACGACTTGCGCGAGGTCCCCGAGAGGACGGGGAATCCGAGTCCGACCACCTCATGCAGGCGGCGGAGGAGCTCGAGGTTCTGCTCGGGCGTCTTGGCAAAGCCGAATCCGGGGTCGACGACGATCGACTCGGGAGCGACGCCAAGGCGTTTCAGCTCCTGTGCCCGACCGGCAAGGAAGTCGCATACCTGCCCGGCCACATCCGAATAATCGGTCATCGATCTCATCGTCGCGGGCGTTCCACGTGAGTGCATGACCACGACCCCCGCACCGGTGTCGGCCGCGACCTGATCCATGCCTCGGCCACCCCACTCGCCGGCCGTGTCGTTGACGATCGAGGCCCCTGCATCCACCGCCCGCCGAGCTACTTGTGGTTTGCGCGTGTCTATCGAGATGGGGACGTCGATCCGATCGCTCAGCCGTGTGATCACAGGGAGAACCCGCTCTAGTTCATCGTCCTCGGCTACCGGCTCCGCTCCCGGCCTGGTCGACTCGCCGCCGACGTCGATGATCGCCGCGCCTTCGGAGACCATCTGCTGGCCACGATCCACGGCTGCACCGGCATCGAGCCACAGACCGCCATCCGAGAACGAGTCTGGCGTCACGTTGAGAACACCCATGATCGCGGCGCGGTCGAGCGAGAGGGCGCGCCCCTTACAGACGAACTTCATCCCCTGGAGATGAAGTTCATCGCTTCCGCACGAGTTGCGGGGTGGTCTCTAAAGATGCCTCTGACCGCGGAGGTGACCGTCTGGCTCCCGGGCTTGCGAACACCTCGCATGCTCATGCAAAGATGCTCCGCCTCGAGGACGACGAAAACTCCTCTGGGCTCCAGTGCTCGCTCGATCGCGTCGGCGATCTGAGTGGTGAGGCGTTCCTGCACCTGGGGTCTACGCGACAGCATGTCCACCAATCGCGCCAGCTTGGAGAGACCCGTTATCTGACCGCTCTCGTTCGGGATGTAAGCGACGTGTGCTTTGCCGATGAACGGGATGAGGTGGTGCTCGCACATCCCTTGGAGCACCATGTCGCGAACCATGATCATCTCGTCGTGGCCGGCGTCGAAGACCACATCGAGAACCTCGGCAGGATCTCCCCGCACTCCCCCGAAGAGCTCCTCATACATATCCGCGACGCGTTCCGGGGTCCTCACCAAGCCGTCGCGCGAGGGATCCTCGCCTATCGCCTCCAGTATCGTCGTCACCGCGGCCACGATCCGCGCGCGGTCGACACTGGAGCCGCTGCTGATCCTACGAACGACGTCCTCGGGCTCGGCCATCAAGACAGGTTAATCGGCCGGCGGAGCGGGGTGAGCGCGGTGGCGGCGAGACGCCTTCGCCCGTCGGGGTTTAGGCCTCGCCCAGACGAGGCTTCGGTGCCGGTCGGGGCAAGCGAGGACGCTTTCCCGTCTCCGGAGTCGACGGATCCGTTTCCTCGCGTGCCCGACGACGGAGGCGCGACCGCTCTATGGGATTCGAAGGACTCTGCTTGGCCACCTCGGCGAGGACCTCTTGCACCTCGTCTTTGTCGAGCGACTCTTTCTCGATGAGCATGTCGACCATGAGATCGAGCTTGTCGCGGTACTTCGTCAGGATCTCGCGCGCCTCGTCATGGGCCTCTTCGACCAGGCGGCGAACCTCCTCATCGATCTTCGCAGCGACGGTGTCCGAGTAGTCCTTCACGTGGCCGAGGTCGCGGCCGAGGAACGGTTGGCTCTCGGTCTCGCCAAGGGCAAGAGGGCCAAGATCGGACATGCCGAACTGCATGACCATCTGCTTTGCGATGCGAGTGCACCGCTGGATGTCGTCCTGCGCACCGGTCGTCGGCTCGTCGAAAACGAGCTCTTCGGCGGCGCGCCCGCCAAGCAGCATGGCCAACTCGTCGATAAGCTCGGAACGTGTGACAAGGAACTTGTCCTCAGTCGGAAGCGTGAGTGTGTAACCGAGGGCCCGCCCGCGCGACACGATCGAGACCTTGTGCACGGGATCGGCGTGCGGCAGCGCGTGCGACACCAGGGCGTGCCCGGCCTCATGGTACGCGATCACTTTCTTCTCCTTTTCGGAGATGACCCTGCTCCGACGCTGTGGCCCCGCGAGAACGCGGTCGATCGCCTCTTCCAGCTCGAACATCCCGATCTCGGTCCGGTTGAAACGGGCAGCGAGCAGAGCGGCTTCGTTGATGACGTTGGCGAGGTCGGCCCCGGTGAACCCGGGAGTCCGACGAGCCAGTACCTCGACATCAACCTCTTTGGAGATGGGCTTACCGCGGGTGTGCACCTTGAGGATGCCGGTCCGGCCATTCAGATCCGGTCGATCCACGACGATCTGCCGGTCGAAGCGGCCGGGTCGCAGCAATGCCGGATCCAGGATGTCCGGTCGGTTGGTAGCGGCGATCAGGATGACTCCGCTCTTGATATCGAATCCATCCATCTCGACGAGCAACTGATTCAACGTCTGCTCGCGTTCGTCATGCCCTCCGCCGAGGCCGGCGCCGCGGTGGCGCCCGACGGCATCGATCTCGTCCATGAACACGATCGATGGAGCGTTCGCCTTCGCTTGCTCGAAGAGATCGCGCACCCGGCTGGCGCCCACGCCCACGAACATCTCGACGAAGTCGGAGCCGGAGATCGAAAAGAACGGCACGCCCGCCTCGCCGGCGACCGCTCGAGCGAGCAGGGTCTTGCCGGTCCCCGGGGGACCGAACAGAAGGACGCCCTTGGGGATCTTGGCGCCCATAGCCTGGAACTTCTGGGGGGCCTCGAGATACTCCTTGATCTCCTGAAGCTCCTCGACCGCTTCATCGAGGCCGGCGACGTCGGTGAACGTGATCTTGGGTGAATCCTTGGTCACGAGTCTCGCCTTGGCCTTGCCGAAAGACATCACGCGGTTGCCGCCGCCCTGCATCTGCTGCATCAAGAAGAAGAAGAAGCCCAGGATGATCAGGATAGGAAGGAATTGGAACAACACCGAGACCCACACACTTCCCGTTTGCGGATCGGCGCTGACTTCGACCTCGCTCTGGACGGCGCGGTCGGAGTACTCATCGACGGTGTCCTTCGGGAGGAAGACCTCGTACGTCTGCTCGCCATCGGCGAGCTCGCCGATCACCTTCTCGTCCTTGGTCTGGAACTCAGCGGTGGAGATGTCCCCGTTCTCGATCATCGCCACCCAGTCGTTGACCGAGGCGATCTCCTGCGGCTTGTCGGCGCTCGCGCGGTAGAGGTTGATCACCCACACGACGGCGATGATCAACACGAGGTAAAACACGGCGGACTTCAGGACTCTGTTCATGTCTGTATATGAGGGTAGCAGGGGGTCGTGCCTAAACGGCCTCCTCTAAGGGGCTTCGGAACCGTATGCCGACGGCTTTAGCACGCCTATGTACGGAAGGTTGCGATATCTCTCGGCGAAGTCGAGCCCGTAGCCGACCACGAACACCGAGGGGATCTCGAAACCGGGGAAACGAACGTCCAGCGGAACCGCCTGCTCGCCCTTCTTCCAGAACAGAGAACAGATCTCGAGAGAGGCTGGACCGCGCGCCTCGAGATAGCGAAGAAGGTAGGAGATCGTGAGCCCGGAATCGATGATGTCCTCGACCAGGAGCACGTGGCGGCCGGTGATCTCGTAGTCAAGGTCCTTCAAGATCCGCACTACACCGGAGGACTTCGTGGAGGACCCGTACGACGACACCGCCATGAAATCGAATTCGATGGGGAGTTGGATCTCGCGCGCCAGATCCGACATGAAGACGAAGGCGCCCTTGAGCACGCCGACCAGCAAGACGTCTTTCCCCCGGTACTCCTCGGTTACCTGCTTGGCGAGCTCGCGGATCTTGTCCTGGATCTCCTCGGCCGTGATCAAGACCTCGGCGATGTCATCGTGAACCTCGGGACTCATCTGTCTCCGGCCCGTCGAGGGCGGCTGGACTCCATAGCGGCATGATACGGCGGGGTCAGGACGATTCCTCTCTCGAGGGACGGCGAACAACCAGATCATCCTTCTCCAGCTCGATCTCGGCCCCAGCGGCGACCGCGAACCTGGCTCCCGTCCGCACGGCACCATCGAGCGCGTCTAGAGCAGCTTCGATGCCGCCGGAACGATCGCGCTGCCGTCCAACGCCCTGTTCCAGCAGCCTCCTGCTCAGCGCTCGAGGAAGGATCCGCAGTCCTTCGAGAGCGAAGCGCACGTCTTCACCGTCGGTTCTCGCGAGGTCGGAGTAGATACGAGACGACAACTCGGCGAGGGCGGATGCATCCTCCGCCAGACGGGCCGATGAAGATGCGATCGCTCGTACGGCTCCATCCCCCCAATGTTCTTCGACAACGCTCAACACCCTGTTCCGGATGAGCGTTCTGTCGAACCGCTCATCCTCGTTGCCCGGGTCGTCGTGAAAGTCGAGTCCCACCTCGTCGCAGTAGCTCCTGGTTTCCTCTCGGCGGCAGTCGATCAAGGGGCGGATGCGTTTGCCTTCCGCCGGAAGGAGCCCGGCCAGTCCCGACGTGCCGGCTCCGTGCACGAGACGCGCGAGGGTCGTTTCGGCTCGGTCATCGAGGGTGTGCCCCGTTGCGATCCTGGTGGCATCTACCTGCTCCGCAACCGTCTCGAAGAACCCATACCTGAGGACCCGTGCGCGCGCGTGAAGATTCGGCCCTTCGAGGTCCTGGATGCGCATGAGGTGTACGTCGAAACCCGATTGCGTAGCCGCTCGCGACGTTCGCGCCGCGACCTCCCCCGACCCCTCCGACAAGCCGTGATCGACATGTGCAACCGCAAGGGTCAGATCGAGGGATCCCGAAAGCCTCGCAAGGACATCGAGCAGGCAGGTCGAATCGGGTCCTCCGGACAGGCCCACGACGACCGTCTCGCCGCCCGACAGCATGCGATAGGTCTGGATCGAATCCCGGGCACGCTCCACGAGGGCGAAGCCGGGGCCTCCTAGTTGACGTGGGATCGGGCGTTCCGACGACGGGTCGCTCACGGACGCCGGATCTCAGCGACCGACATGCGGCTCACGCGACGCGACGAAGCCACGACGGCGCATCGCGCAACTCGTCGAGCGTGGGGAAGTTCTCGGGATCCGACCACAGATGAGCCAGCGCCTGTGGTCCACCCTCGGCCACGACCTTCTCGCAGAAGCGCTGGCCGAGCTCGTACTGACGGAGCTTCATCTCGAGCCCGATGACGTTGTTGAGGACTTTCTGGACGAGATTCGTCTGCCTCCGCCGCTGCTCGAAGATCCGGCGCATCCTTCCGAACGACGGGATCACCTCCGCTCCGACCGTGTCCATGACGTAGTTGCCGTGCCCCTCCACCACCGCCATAAGGGCCTGGATGCCGTCGAGCATGCGTTTTTGCTCCTCCGACGCGAGGAGATAAACGGGATTGCGCTCCTCGGGTGACACGGCCCCCGACGCCATCCTCCGGGCGGCGGTCGACAGGCGCCCGGCCAGGACGCGAGCATCCAGATCGATCGAACCCAGGTACGACTCCACGAGCCCGAAGAAGCGCTCCTTCAGCCACGGAACGCCGGCGAACTGGAACCGGTGCGTCACTTCGTGTACGGCGACCCATAGGGCGAAGTCCTCGGGGACGAAACCCAGGCGCCTCTCGGTCTCGACGATATTCGTGCCGACGAAGTAGAGCGGAGCCCCTCCGGCGATCCTCCGCCGCCACCGCGATCGCGGCGCGGGGTGGTCGGCATCGTCGGGCACCAGTACGTCGTACTGCCCGAGCACACGTCGGGATACGTAACCGAGAAGCATCCCGGCCTCGACCGAAACCAGGGTTCGCTGGGCGATCCGGACCGGCGCCGGAGCCGCTTCGAGCCGCTCGTTGATCCGATCGGCGAGCGGCTGGATCATCGTGCCCATCCCGATGATGTTGGCTTCCGCCCATTCCGCTCGATCGACCATGGCCCATCGAACTGGCGGGGGAGCCGGGATCCCGCTCGCCTGGGCGACCAGTTCCTCCGACCGGGGTACAGCCGACTCGAGGTCGCGCTTGAGCCGGTCCATGAGATAGGAGCCGGCCACGGAGGAGGTGCCCGCGAAGCGGCGAGCGACCGGTCGTGCGATAGCGGGTTCGATGAGTCGGGCCATGTCCCATCCGGATGCCGGGGGTGATGCTTCGAGGCTACCCGTGCCAAGAGTCGTACTAAACGACGCCACTCCTGCGGCGCTGCCCCACTAGGCGCCAGTAGAGGAATCCGATCGCAGCCAGCAAGAGCACCAGAAGGACGACGACGATGCGCGCCATCTGGTAGGTCCAGACGGGCCCGGTCTCTTCGACCTCTTCGGACTCGCCGGTGCCCGCACCCGTCTCGGCCTCCGGGTCGTCCTGCCCTTCGCCCTCGCCCCCGCTTTCCTGGCCCGCTCCCTCGTCATCCTGACCCGCTCCGGTCTCTTCCTGGGCAACGATGACGTTGCTCGTGGTCAGCAGGTAGCCCTCCGACGAAGCCCGGGCGGCGGGCATCACGGTGGCGACCAGTACGGCCACTAGAACGAGGACGATTGCTCTACGACCGCGCATTGCATGGCCTCCGAGAGAGATATGTGACTGGTTCGGCGCCAGGATATCTCGCCTCTTGCCCGGTGCCGGTGCGCGGCCGGAAACTAGGCCGAGGCCGCTCCCGGTTTGCGTCCCCGAAGTCGGGGGACTTTCATCTCGGCGTGAGCCCAGCACTTGTCCCGCTTGTTATAAGTCGACAGAAGGGTCTTGCAACCATCGTGCCCGCACACCCGACCCTCGGCGTTGCGCTGCGAGGCACGGGGAACGGGTTGTGGTTTCGATCCACGGATAGCGGATTGGCTTCGCATCGAAACTCCTCCCTCCGGCCCGAAGCCGCCCCTCCCCTTTACCGTGGGGGCGTGACCCTCGAACCAGCCTTCATCAGCTATTCGCACCCCGCCCCCGGTTCGGTTTGGAACCGATCGTGAAACGCGGGCGGGACAGGTCGCCCCGTTATCTCGCGCCCCCGCTGAGATGGGTGGGCGCGCTGGTCAGGGTCCTGGGGGGGCCGCCGGCCCGGGCCCTCCGAGGAACCGCCAGGCGGGTGGCCGATCCGGCTCGGGTGGTCGTCGACTACTGGTCCTCGGAGAGGGTCACGGTCCGGCAGGGGTTCATAGCCGTGTCGATCGCCTCGCTCACGTCCCTCGCCGCAGGACTGACCCTGGCGGGGATGCGAGGCCGGGTCGAGGCCGTCGCCGGCCTCTTCGTGCTGATCCCCGTCTCGATCGGGATGCGTGGGAACATCTTCGGCGCGCTCGCCGCCCGCCTCGGCACATCGATCCATTCGGGGCTGTTCGAGGTCTCGCGCGACCGACAAGGCGTCCTCGCCCAGAATGTTTACGGCGCGATCCTGCTGACCTTCGCGACGTCCGTGGCCATGGGGGGGATCGCCTGGGCGATCGCCAGCCTGTTGGGCATACACACGGTTCCGGTCTGGGACTTCATCGTGGTCGCGTTGATCGGAGGCCTCATCTCCTCCGTTCTGGTCCTTGCAGTCACCGTCGTTCTCTCGATCACATCGTTCCGCCGCGGCTGGGACCTCGATTCGGTCGGCGCGCCACTCATCACCGCGATCGGCGATGTCGTCACTCTTCCCGCGATCCTCGCCGCGTCGTTCCTGGTGAACATCGAGTACGTGACTTTCGTACTTGGACTCCTCTCGGTTGTTAGCGGGATCTTCGCTCTCTACAACGGCTGGACGACCCTCCGCCTTCTGACGCGCAGGATCGTGAGGGAGAGCTTTCCGGTGTTGTGCATCGCGATCGTCTTGGACGTCCTAGCAGGCGCGGTCGTAGATCCCCGCATCGAGGGTGTGTTCCTGCCCTTTCCCGCGTTCCTCATCATCATCCCGGGCTTCCTCGAGAACACCGGCGCTCTGGGGTCGATCCTCGCCGCGCGCCTGGGGTCGAAGCTGCACCTCGGTGCGATCACGCCTCGGGCTCGCCCCGAGGCTCCGGCCCTCCTCGACGGGACCATCGTGCTCGTGCTCGGGCTGACGATCTACACGCTCACGGCCGCGTCGACGCTGCTGGTCGCGGAGCTCTTCGGTTACGCGTATCCAGGAGCCTTCCGATTTGTCGGGGTAACCATCGTCGGTGGGTTGATCGCCACCGTGCTGGCTTCGGTCATCGGGTACTACGCGGCCACGGTCACGTATCGATTCGGTTTCGACCCCGACAACCACACGATCCCCCTAGTAACCAGCGGCATGGACCTGCTCGGAGTCATCTGTCTGATCACGGCACTGACCATCTTCGGAGTAGCCTGATGTGGGAAAGGGGGACCTAACCTCGTGGATACGGGAGAAGGCCCGAGAACCGTCAAGGGGGTCCTAGCGGAGATCAAGGACTCCTCGGAACTCATGGTCGACCTGGCCTATGCAGCCGTGTTCTTCCAGGACGAAGACCTTGCACGAGAGGTCACGCGTCTCGAAGAACGGATGTTCAGCCACCTGCACGACCTGCGAAAGCTGTCGATCCTCGCCGCAAGAAGTCCGGAGGACGCCGAGCACATGGCCGGAGTGCTCGAGATCGGTTCCGCGGTCGAGCACATCGCGGACGCGGCCGACGACATCGCCCGGGTTGTCAGCTCGGGGCTCGGGATCGTCGAGGATCTTCGACAAGACCTGAGGCACGCGGATGAAGTCCACTCGCGGATGAAAGTGCGTGAGGGGGCTCCGGCGGTTGGTCAGACGCTGCGCGACTTGTCGATGCCCGTCGAGATCGGCATGTGGGTCCTTGCCCGGCGACGAGGGGGGGAATGGGACCTCGACCCCGGTCCCGATTACGTCGTGACGACCGGTGACGTTCTCCTCGTGAAGGGACCGGAGGACGGGATCAACCTCGCTCGCGAGCTCATGGGGGCACCGCCCTTACCCGAGCCACCCGAGAGGGCAGAGATCGTCCTTTCGGACCTCGATCGCGCCGTCGATCTCCTGGTCGAGATGAAGAACTCCGCCGAGGTCGCGGTCGGCCTCGCGTACTCCGCATTGCTGTTCAACGATCAAGCGCTCTCGGCCGAAGTGTCGAACCTCGAAGCCCGCTCGGACGCGATCCACGACGAGTTGGAGTCATGGGTGTTGCGCAGCGCGCAGGAGGCGCGCAACCCGGACGACCTCCGCGGCCTGATCCGCCTGGCTCATGCCTCGGAGATGATCTTTGACTCCGCACGCGAGATGACGAGGCTCGTGGAGAAAGGCGAAGAGCTGCACCCCGTTATCGCTGCCGCTCTTGTCGAGTCGGACGAGGTGGGACACGAATCGGTTGTTGGTGAAGGGGCCCCGGCTGCGAACAAGTCGATCAAAGATCTGTCGGTTGAGACCGAGACGGGGATGTTCATACTTGCGATCCAGCGAGGGCGCCGGTGGACCTACCGGCCCAAGGCGAGCTTCGTGTTCCAACCCGGCGATCGCGTGATCGCGATCGGCCCCCCCGAGGGCGGCGAGGAGCTCGACGATCTCGTCGGCATGCGCAGGGAGATGGCGCAGGCATAGTCGCGCTGCAAGTCGGGCATAGTACGAACGGCGGCGACACCACAAGGAGACTCACAGATGGCCAAGGACACACCTCAACCAGACGGCTCCATCCCTCAGAAACCGACCTTGTTTCAGACGGTGGGGGCGATGGTGGCGGGCATCATCGCCGTCAAGCTCGCGACCTATGTGATCACGACCTTGTGGCGGCTGGTGACCCGCGAAGACCCGCCGCAGATCGATCAAGCCGTCCCGGTCGCGAAGAAGGCCGCCTGGATCGCGCTGGTCGGCGCCGCCAGCGGAGCCGCACGCCAAAGCGCCCGGGATCTGATCAAGCCGCCTCAGTCCGGCCCCGCCTAGCTACCAGCGTGGGGCGCAGGCCGCGGCGTCCGACACCGCCTCCTGCTGTGCTCGCTCCGCTCGCCGGGTGAGGATCATGGCCTCGAGCGAGGCCAGGGGAGCCCGGCTCCGCCGGGCCTGCTTCCGGACCCGCCGGGCTACACGGGCCTCGGCGGCGTCCTTGCGAAGCTCCTCGATATGAGCGCTTGCCGCCATGGCCGCGATCTGAGTCTGCATGCCGGACCTCCCTTTCACTTGCGTTCAACACCAGTCAAGAGCGTATACTGGTGTTGGCAAGTTTGCAACCGGCTAAAGCTGTTAGATGGTGTTCAGTGGATGCCCGCTAGGAGGACCGACGGATGACCGACGGCGACGCTCTGCCCCCGGAGCTCGGGCTCGTACATGCCTTCACGAACACGATCGATATCGAACCGGGCGTCGAGGAGCTAGGGGGTCCGGACCAGCTCCGGGAGTGGTTGGTCGAGCGAGCGCTCGTGGAGCCCCACGATCCCGTCAGGGCCCGCGACCACCGGGAAGCCATCGACCTGCGCACGTCGCTCCGCGCGGTCCTGGCGGCCCACGACGGAGCCGATCTTTCCCCGGAAGAGTTGTCCGCGATCAACGATGCCGTCGCCCGCTATCCGCTCACCGTGACGTTCGGTCCGGAGGCCAGCCCACGCATCGCGCCCGCCGACACGGGCGTCAGAGGGGCCCTGGGCGAGATCATGGCGGGAGTCGTCGTAGCCGTATCGAACGGGACCTGGCCCCGCCTTAAATCGTGTGCGCGAGAGTCCTGCCGGTGGGTCTTCTACGACCACTCGAAGAACAGATCGAAGCGCTGGTGCTCGATGACGGTGTGCGGCAACAGGACCAAGACAAAGGCATACCGGGAGCGCCATAAGGTCACCGACTCCCGAATCTGAAATGCGCATACTGCGTATGTCATAAGGCTTCCAATACGCCCGCCGGTTTCCGATACAGAAGCAACGCCTCAAGATCGGAGATCGTTGTGGCAGGGAAAGTGCACATCAAGGCGAACGGCATCGCATGGCAGGTCCTCTTGGACGGCCACCCCGTCGCGAACTTCGACCTCGTCGGAGAAGCCCTGGACTTCGCGGCGATGATCGAGTCGAACCCGCGGGAGCGAAGCGCCCTCAAGGTCTGAGATCACCGCGTAGCGGTCTCGAGCACGTAGAGGGCCGCGGCGCCGCTATCGCTCTCGACGGCCGCAGCAAGGGCAAGCAACTCGGAATCAACGCCCCTTGAAGCGACGCCCGTTACGGCGTGGCGCGCCGCCGTGAGCGTGCCGGTCTTTACAGGATGCCGCGCTCCTCGAAGGCGGATCGCACTCGCGCCGCAACGGCCGAGCCGTAGAGTCGCTGAGCCGCACTCACCGTCGCCCGCGCCGCCGCCGGCATGGTCGTGTTGGGAGCGAAGTCGAACTGCGCCTCGAGGATCAGCGTGTCCGCCCTTCTCGCACCCACGTCGTTGCGGATGTCCCACAGTGCCCGGGACCAGATCGTCCCGTTGCGGTGCACGCTGCCCGTTAGGTCCTCCGGGTAGTGACGGTTCGAATCGATGCGTCGTAAACAGTGGGGCACGGTGCTCGTGTAGGAGACCGCATCCCAATCCGCGACGCAGGCTGGGTCGGGCGTCGGCGCGATGGTGTTCGAGACCGTCACGGCCCAGTAGTCACCGAACCCTTCGCCGATCGAACCCGCCTCGAGTGAGGTCCCGAATCCCGCGACCTGGGAGTCGTGGATCGCGTGTCCGTACTCGTGAAGGATCACCTCGGCATCCTCGGCGTCGTCCACGCCGCCCTTGCCGAACCGGAGCACGTCGTGCTTATCCCAGGAGTAGGAGTTGTCCGCTCCCCACTGGTTGATGCGGAGATCCTGCGACTCTCGGTTCACGGGACGATAGGTCGAGCCGAAGCCGAGGCTCTGGATGTACTTCTGCGCCTCGGTGACCCAGTAGTAACCCATGACCTGCTCGAACTGATCCTGGCTGCGGTTGTAGTGGAACGTGAGGCTGGAGGAGAACGCCGGTTTGCCCGTCTCGCTCCGTACGTTCGCCCAATCCCCCCGTAGATAGCCGGAGCCGTCCAGGTTGGTGAGCGCGACGATCCGGTAAGCCGCTTGGAGGTCGGCATAGTCGGCGTCCTTGCGATCGGTCAGATCCTGACGTTGGAGCGAAGCGACTGGGTTCGGGAAAAAGACCCTGCCGGAGCCCGTGGCCGCGGCGCCCGCCGCGGGAGCCAGCAAGGCAAGACCGATGATCGATACGACGATCCCAGCGATGAGACGACGCAAGAGAGGCACCTCCAGTGGTGTCCGATTAGTTGAGGTTCGTCACGCTAACAAGCGGATGGGGTTAGAGGAAGGGGGTTCGGCGAGACCGCGTTCCCGGAGCTCATCCGTCGTGGTCGGAGGAGCCCCCCGCCGGCAACCGGCCCGGTGGGGCCAGAGCCTTGTGGTAGAGCTCCTTCGCCTGCGCTACCAACCGGTCGAGGTCCGGCGGATCCCCGTATGCGATCGCCCGGCCGAGTGTGAAGCTGACCGCCGCGCTGAGCAGGTATGCCGCCATCTGTGGATCGGATGTGTGGATGAGGCCCTCCTCGACCCCGGTCTCGAACGCCCGCGCGAGGAAGTCGGCGAAACGGCGCTCCGCCAGCATCGCTTCGTCGGTGAGCCCGGCCTGAGACAGATGGCGTGCGATCACCTCGCACGCGGTGCGATGTTCCATGCTGTAGGCCACCATCGAATCCAGAGCGGCGTCTATCGCCACGGTGTAGTCGAGGTCCTGGCCGCCCTCCCGTCGCGCGAAGAAGTCGCCGGTGGTCTCGAGGAACCGCTCTTCCATCCCCTGGTGGAACTCCTCATGCAGGCCAAGGAGGACCTCACGCTTCGAACCGAAATAGAGGTAGACCGTCCCCGCCGCCACGCCAGCGCGGGCTGCGATCTCCTGCACCGTGGTGTCCTCGAACCCGTTCTCGACGAACAGCTCGAGGGCCGCCTCGAGGATGTCCTGCCGGCGCTCGCCCTTCGGCTTCACCGTTCTCCTCCTCACCGCTTCCACGGCGCCGCCCCGAGTGCCTCCGCCTTCGTCGTTCATATAGACGGAAGCCTACGAGGTTGGCTCGCTGTGGCCCGTTTGACAATGAATGAGGTTCATTCATATCATAGTGAATGACGTTCAGTCGAGACGAGGAGGACCAGGCAATGGCACGAGCGATGCAGCTACGACCGTCAGGGACGGACCGTCCCGGGCGTTCGCACCTCACCTCCCGGGGGCCGGCCGGTGCCTCTCTCCGGGCGCAGGACCGCGACATTGAGGCTCCGCAGCAGCAGCGGAGTACCGACCGCGTTGCGGCCTCGGATCCGGGCGATCCACGACGCGACGTTCTCGCGGTCGTCTTGACGGACGGCTCGATCCAACTCGTGGCCGATCCCGCCGCCACGGAGACCCACCGTCCCCAGTGGCGTAACGGGCGGCTGTGCGGGCCCGGATGGGTCATGTGGTGGGAGCTTCGGTCCTGGGACGAAGGCCACGACGCGTGACCGGAGCGCACGACGCGTGACCATGCGTCCAGCGACATAGATCTATCGGGCAACGAAGCGCTCGGCTGACTCGTCTCCTGATCATGAAAGCGACGATCGCTCTGGTCCCTGCGTTCAACGAAGCGGCCCGCATCGGACACACCGTGCGAGCGCTACAACGCATGACATCGATGATCGAGGTCGTCGTCGTGGATGACGGGTCGACCGACTGCACGTCCTCGGAGGCCCGACGCGAGGGGGCCTGCTGCCTCACGCTTCCTCGCAACGTCGGGAAAGGCGACGCCTTGAACGTCGGCGTGGGCCTCATCCGTCAGCGCATAGTCGACGGCATCCTCGGTGTTCCCAGCGTGCTCCTGCTCGCCGACGGCGACTTAGGAGATAGCGCGGGGGAGTTGGATCGGCTCGTCCGAGAACTCGAGATCACCGGCGCGGACGTGGCCATCGCGACGCTCCCACCTCAAGAGGGGCAGCGGGCTTCGGACTGGCCAGAGGGGTGGCGTCCGCCGGGATCCGATACTTCACCGGGCGCACGATGAACCAGCCTCTGTCGGGGCAGCGAGCGCTGCGTTGGACCGCGCTTCCCACGATATTGCCGTTCGCTTCGGCCTTCGGGGTCGAGGTCGCCATGACGCTCGATGCCGCGGGCGCCGGCCTCCAGATCGCCGAGGTGGAGGTTGCGCTGGCACACAACGCAACGGGGCGGGACGTCCAGGGCATCCTCCACCGCGCCACGCAGGCCATCGATATCGGTGCCGTACTCGCTCGTCGCGTACGTGAAGGCAGGAAAGGACATCGAGGCAGCGCTCTATCTAGAGAAAGTGGGTAGTACCCGGACCATCATCCGGTGCACAGTGACGCTGGGATGAGCGGAGCGCGGTGTGCGGAGCTTTGTGTCCTGGACCCTCCACCGAAGCCTCACGGCACCTCCATACGATCTCGACGAACGACTCGTAGGGTGCAGCGATGGGTGCTGCCTTCGTCGCCGAAAGCCTGAGCAAGAGCTACAAGCGCGTCCGTGCACTTGACGGGGTCGATCTCGAGGTCGCCGAGGGCGAGCTCTTCGGTCTGCTCGGTCCCAACGGCGCAGGCAAGTCGACGCTGGTGAAGATCGGGTGTGGGCTCGTTCATCCGAGTGGAGGGGCCGTTGAGGTCTGTGGCGCCCCCGCCGGCACCCGCGCGGCGAACGCCCGGCTGGGTTACCTGGCCGAGCTATTCCGCTTTCCGGGCTGGCTCACGGCGGACGAGGTGCTGGTGCTCCACCAGAGGCTGTCGGACTCCGACGGGGGAACGCGTGAGCGGGCGGAGCTCCTCGAGCTGATCGACCTGAGCCGCGCGGCCGACAGGCGCGTCGAGACCATGTCGAAGGGGATGCAGCAGAGGCTCGGGATCGCTCAAGCCCTTGTCGGTTCGCCGAAGCTCCTGATCCTCGACGAGCCCACCAGCGCGCTCGATCCAGCGGGGCGCCACATCATCCGCGCCCTACTGGAGGAGCTCAAAGGCAGGGGTGTGTCGGTGCTCCTCAACTCGCATCTGCTCAGTGAGGTCGAGCTGGTCTGTGACCGCGTGGCCATCATCCTCGCGGGCCGCATCGTGTCCGAGGGCACGCCCGACTCGCTACGAGCAGGGTCTGGCGTCGAGGTTGAAACCGATACCGGTGTGAAGCACTTTCCTGGCGCGGTGCGAGATGAGATCCCGGCGATCGTCGATCGCCTCATCGCGGACGGCGCCCGGATCTACGAGGTGCGAACTACACGCCGCTCGCTCGAGGACGTTTACCTGGAAGCGGTCGAGGGACATACCGGATGAAGGTGCTCCTCCTCGCGCGTTACGTGCTCGTCGAGTGCTCGCGCCGGCGCGTGTTCATCGTCGTACCGATCCTTTCGGCGTCATTCCTCGGTCTGTACTGGTTCGCCGTCGCGCGAGTGTTTGCCACATCGGAGTTCTCGTCGGTGCCGGGCCCTTTCGACGAGCGCCTGGTTGTTGCATCGACGATGCTTGGTCTCGGACTCTTCGGGTCGTTCTTCCTTGGCGTCGTCCTGATCGTGTTCTTGACCTTCACGGTCGCGCGCGGCGACGCGGAGCAAGGATTGCTTCAACCGGTGGTCGTGAGGCCCCTGGGGCGTCCGACCTTCTTGATCGGTCGCTTCCTCGGAGCTGCAGCCGTCTCCATGCTGTACGTCATCCTCGTCTTCGCATGCTGCGTCCTGATAACCCGCATCATCTCTGGTTGGGCCCCCGACAACGTCGTACAGCCGGCGCTCGAACTTGGAGCCGCTGTGGTGGTCGTCGGGATCCTGACGTTGCTAGGGTCCGTCTTCCTTGCGACCATCGCCAACGGCGTCACGGCCCTCATGGTGTTCGGCACCGGCCTCGTAGCGGGCCTGATCGGCCAGATCGGCGAGGCCCTCGATTCACCGACGCTGGAAGACATCTCGAGATTCTTGTCCTGGGCGCTCCCGTTCGAAGCTCTCTACCAGTCGGCCCTGGCGTCGTTGACCGAGAGCATCTCGGGGCTCTCGGGTTTCCTGATCCGCCTGGGGCCCTTCGGCGGGGCACAGGAGTCGGGGCCCGGCCTGTACGCCTGGACGGTCGTGTTCCTCGTCGCGATCGGCTTGATGACCATATGGTCCTTCCGGCGCCGCGATCTCTGAAGGCCGCTCAGAAAGGGTGCGGAGACGAACCCAACTGGGAGCCGGGTACAAGATTGGGAGCCGGGAGGGGGATCGAACCCTGACTTCATGCGTCGACTTGCATGCGTTAGCGCGGCCAACCACACCCTGATCGGCGCGGCGAACTCGTAGGCTGCAAGGCTTAGGTTGCTCATGTGATGGCCGACTGATGGCCGACAGCCATCCCCGTCCCGTGGATCGACCCGAGGAGGTAGAGCCTGTGGAACAGCTGCACCGGATAGCAGCCCCCCTCTGCGTCGTTACCGGCGTGCTGATCGCGCTTACCACTGCCATAGGGCGCGCCCTCGTCGACCCTGAGCGCCTGGCGGAGAGGTCAGACGATCCGGCCGTCGTGATCAACGGAGTCGTTGCGCTAGCCGCGTTCCTGTTGCTGGTGTTCGTCTTGATCGCGTTGTACGAGCAGCAAGGCGATGGTGGCGGCAGCCTACGAGCGGTCGGATTCATAATGGCACTCGCGGGCGCGGTGTTGCTTGCAGGAGACTTCTGGTTCGAGGCGTTCGCGGTACCGTACCTAGCCGACATCGCGCCCGCAACGCTCGATGCCGATCCCGGTGGCGCGTTGCTCGTCGGTGCCGCGGTGACGTTCATCCTGTTCGGGGTCGGCTGGTTGCTCTTCGGGATCACGAGCTATCGGGATGCGTCGCTGCCACGGGCGCCGGTGACCCTGGTGACCGCGGCGGCCGTGCTGGGCGTGCCGCCGGGAAGCCCGGGCAAGATCGTATTCGGCCTCGCGCTCGTCTGGCTCGGGCTCTCCCTTCGCCGGCGCGCCTCCTGATAAGGCGTCTGCGGCTCCCGCCACCGCTACTGCAACCCACATTGGATCAGAACCCGCTGCGGGAGATCGACGGGAGCAACGTGGCGAGTCTGTGATACGTCTACTCAGCCTCGGAAGGAGTTTCAGGACGCGCTTGAGGACCTACGTGTACATGCAAGGAATGTGGCACGGTCGAGATATCGAAGGTGACCCGAAGTAGGCAGCGGATACCAGATGTGCTGGGGGGAGCCACCGGGGGCTTCGTGTGTCGCAGCCTCGTGATTGGCCACTGTCAGGAAGGAGAGGGTGGGGGCCCCGGCCCGGAACAGGACCTGCGCGGTGCTAATCTTGCCTGGTCAGCGCCTGTTTGGAGCCGGGGAGGGGAATCGAACCCCTGACCTGCTCATTACGAGTGAGCCGCTCTACCGACTGAGCTACCCCGGCCTGTTCCGCCCGCGATTGTATGGCGGGCGCGCGGGATGCGAGGTGTTAGAGGTGTCGAGCGTTCCGGGGATGTGTAGATCCTTCAGGCCGCGGGAGCAAGAGTCGAGCCGAACGTCGACAAGGTGTACGGCCGGGCCGGCCACTCTTCCGACCCGACCGTCACCTTCCGGTTCCCCTCCCCGGTCCTGGTACTGCGATGCCCCCACCGTCCAGGTTCTTCCAAAGCTGGGGTAGTAATCGCCCCCGAGCGAGGATTCCTGAATAGCCCGTTAGGACTAGTTAGCTACTTTCTATCTACGTCCGGGTCAGGCGCCCGCGCCGACGGCCGCCGGCGGAGGGACCAGAGCAGACAGCTCGATCAGCGTCGCTTCGATCGCCAGCGCAACATTCGCATTGCGGATGAGCCCGGCGCGCGCGACGACACAGCGTTCCATGGCGGAGACCAGGTTGCGATCCTCGATCCCGCCGGTCGCCCACCATTCGATCTCGTCGAGCAGGTCGATGTTGGCCGCGGCTCCGGTTCCTCCCGATCGGACCGTAAGCACGTCACGGTAGAAGGAAGCGATCGAGCTGAGAGCCTCCCCCAGGACCTCTTCTTCGAGGCGCCGGAGCTCTCGCTTATGGCGTTTCGCCAAGGTCGTCCGGGCGGTGGCGGTGCCGCGCCCCTCGCCCATGGCCTCGGCGAGCTCGACGACCTCCTCCTTCTGACTCTGTTCGCGCTCCTTCACCACGCTTCGGGCAACGTCGATGAGCTGGGTGGCCACATCGAGGGCATCGAGGGGAGAACGAAGCTGCTTCGGCAATGACACCCAGAACATCCTCCGTTCCGCGACCTGGGGATCCGATCCCAATGCCCGCGCGCGTTCGAAATCACCTTCAGAGAGGCGGGCAGCGAGCAAAGCCTCGTCATCGGAGACCCCCGCTTGAGTCAACAGTTGCACGATCCGGCCTTCCGAAACCGGTTCCATGCGCACGATCCGACAACGCGAGCTGATGGTCTCCAAGACCTCTTCCTCGTTGTCGCTTATCAAGACGAAGACGGTGTCCGGTTGAGGCTCCTCGAGTGTCTTAAGAAGGGCGTTCTGGGCGGGATCGTTCATCCGATCCGCTTCCTCGATGATGAAGACTTTGAAGTGGCCCTCGAACGGGGAGCGCGACGCCTCCGGGATGATGACCTCGCGGATGATGTCGACCGGTATCAGCGGCCCCTCGGGTATGACGTGATGAACGTCCGGGTACCTCCCGCGCTGGATGCGCGAGCAGGAAGAGCATTCCCCGCATCCCACGCCTGGATCTACCGGGCAATTCAATGCCGCCGCCAGGGCGACCGCCGTCGGGCGCTTGCCGGAACCGGCAGGACCCAGCAGGAGCCATGCATGAGCGACTTCACCGGCAGCGATCTGGCGCGCCAGGCCGGCCGCCGCACGCGACGCCTCGAGCGGGTGCCACACGCTCATCCTCGAGCCCAAATCATCAACGGGTCACCGGTGGTTTAGGGGTCTCGATCGGCGCCGTATCCGTAGCCGACTCGACCTGGCCGGCGGCGCGCTCGGTGAAGGTGGTTACGACCTCCTTGTGGACCCCGGCGGCTGAGCGAGACGCGTCGACCACGACGAATCGTTCCGGGAATTTCTTCGACAGCTGCACGTACGCCGCCGCGACACGTTCGTGGAAGTCGCGATCCTCGTTCTCGATGCGGTCGCGCTCTCCGTCCACCCTATGCATCGCAGTGTGGGGATCGACCTGTAGATAGATCACGAGATTGGGTATCAGTCCTCCCGTTGCCCAACTACTGATCTGATAGATCTCATCCAGGCCCAGGCCCCGGGCCATCCCCTGATAGGCAAGCGACGAGTCCACGAAGCGGTCCGACACCACGATCTTGCCCGCTTCCAACGCGGGACGTATTACCTCCGCCACATGTTGAGCTCGATCGGCGGCATACAGCAGCGCCTCGGTGCGAGGTTCCATCTCGGATGCCTCGTTGTCCAGCAAGAGCTTGCGGATCCGCCCACCGATCGAGGTC
Source organism: Actinomycetota bacterium (assembly GCA_030859685.1). Classification (GTDB taxonomy): domain Bacteria; phylum Actinomycetota; class CADDZG01; order CADDZG01; family WHSQ01; genus JACCXF01. Next base: position 36,789 of record JALZJQ010000094.1, read on the forward strand.
CCCCCCGGCTCTCGGGTGGTTACCACCTCCTCGCCGCGTGCCTCGAGCCACTTGACGAGTGCGGCCATCTGCGTGCTCTTCCCCGCGCCCTCCCCACCTTCGAACACGAGGAAATAGCCACTGTCGGCCCATTGCGCGGGCTCCGCGAAGCGGCGTGCCTTGATCGCGCGCGTCGACAGGAGTCCGCCGCCGATGACCACGAGTCCCGCCAGCAGGAGCGTTACGCGGCTACCCGGAAGCTCCATCCCCCCGAAAGAGCGCTGGCCTATGGCTCCCGCTATCAATGGGAAGAGTCCGAGGCCGACGAGCGTCCCGATACGGATCAACGTGTAGGCGGCGCTGAAGGTGCGACCAAGCAATTCGTCATCCGTCGTGATCTGGATCAGCGAGTAGCCGGTTGCGTACCCCACCCCCCCGAAGAAGCCGAGTGCGCTCGCGATGGGGATGGCCGCGTTCAGACTGCCGGCGACCGCTAGCCCGATCAATGCAACGCCTAACAACAAGATCGCCGCAGAGAAGAGGACATCGCGCTTCAGCCGCTTCGCTAGCTGGCCGGAGGCCAGGAGTCCGATGATCATGCCCGACCCAAGGAAGCCAACGAGGAATCCGAATCCGGTTCGCCCGCCGCCGAGGGTCACCCTTACGAACTCCGTCCCGAGCGAGAAGACGCCCCCCGCAGCGGTGAACGTTACGGCGATCCCGACCAACCATGGCCGGACCTGCTTATGGTCACGGACGAACAACAGTCCCTCAACCAGATCCCGTTTGACTTCGGAGAGGTCCAGCTTGCGCGCTCGCGTGCGGGTCGTCGGTATCGTGAGCCTCGAGACCATGAACGCCGAGAACCCGAAGGTCAGTCCGTCAACCCACAGCGACAACGCTTCCGGGCTCTCCCCCAACATGTCCGGAAAGAACGGCTGCTCGCCGAGGAACGCCCCAAGGCTCGACAAACCCACGAACGCGACGGAAGCCAGCGGCCACGGACCGTAGATCGCGATGAGCGAAAGGGAATTCGCGTGCGTGAGCTCGGCCGGTGACACGAAGTGAGGTAGGGATGCGTCTTTCGCCGGCCCCCACACGAGGGTGAGGCTTTCGAGCACGGCAGACGCCAGCAAGAAATAGGGAAGGCTCTGTACGAACGGAAGGGAAACGATGATCACTGCCCGCAGGATGTCGGCGACCACCATCGTCTTCTTCCGATCCCACCGGTCCGCTAGCACACCCGCCAAGGGACCAACCACGAACCCCGGCAACACTCGGGCGGTCATCACGTAACCGACGCCCGATGTCCCGAAATGGTCGTAGGCGAATCCTGCGATGGCCACCACGCCGATCCAGTCACCCAGGCTCGATACGACCTGGGCGAGGAAGAACCGGCGGAAGTTCCGGTTCTTCAAGAGATGGATGTAGCCGACCCCCTCCTTCGAGTCGATAACGACCTGGAGGTCAGTCTGGCGCGGCGCCTGCTGGATGTGTGGTTCCTCCCCTGGATCCGTGGTGGGTCGCCTAGGTCCTCATCCTAGTTACAGGAGAGGGTTTGGGGCGCGCGGTCAGGAAGTCGGGGCGGGTGACGGATCCTCGGGGCCGGCGGTCGAGGGAGTCGTCTTTCGAGGTGTCGTCTTCTTCGCAGCTGTCTTCTTCGCGGCGGTTTTCTTCCCGGTCGTCTTCTTGGCGCTCGTCTTCTTCTTCGAACTCTTCTTCTTGGAGGTCTTCTTCTTCGGATCCTTCTTGATGTAGCGGCATTTCGGGTAGTTCGAGCAGCCCACGAACGGGCCGAATCGACCTCGCCGTTCAACCAGAGGCTCGCCGCAGTCCGGGCAGAGCTCGCCTGTCTCCTTGGGTGGCTCCTTCTTTATGTACTTGCACCCCGGGTAGTTCGAGCATCCGACAAAGGGCCCGAAGCGCCCCGTCTTAGCAACCAGCTCTTTGCCGCAGTTGGGACACTCCTCACCAGTTCCTTCGGGATCGGGCAAAACGTTGCCGGCTTCGTCGAGTTGCTTCGACCACTTGCATTCCGGCCAGCCCGAACACGAAAGGAACCACAGTCCGTGCTTGCCGAATTTCTTGACCACCGGCCGACCGCAGTCCGGGCAGATCTCGTCCGTGGGCCGCTCGGGTCGACTCATCTTGTCTTTCTGCTCTTCGACGTGAGCGCTGAAGGACCCGAAGAAACTGCCGACCATGGGGGCCATCTTCTTGTCCCCCTCAGCGATCTCATCGAGCTCTTCCTCCATGCGGGCCGTGAACTCGACGTCGACGACCTCGGGGAAATGCGTCTCGAGTAGCTCCGTGACCACCTCGCCTCGGGGCGTTACGAACAAGCGCCTGCTTTCGGCGCGGACGTACTGCCGATTGATCAGTACCTGCACCGTCGGTGCATAGGTGGAAGGGCGACCGATGCCCAGACGCTCCATCTCGCGGACGAGAGTGGCCTCGGTATACCGAGGAGGGGGTTGGGTGAAGTGCTGCTCCGGCGTCACTCCCTCGAGGATGAGAACCTGGCCCTGGGACAACTCCGGCAGAAGTCCCTCAACCTCCTCCGGATCATCATCGCCGCGCTCGAGATAGACCCTCATGTACCCGTCGAACTTGAGCACCTGCCCCGTTGCGCGAAAGGTCACCCCGTTCGAGACGATGTCCACCGAGGTTGCGTCGTACACGGCCTCGGCCATCTGCGATGCAACCGTTCGCTGCCAGATCATCTCGTAGAGTCGCAGGTCGTCGCCCTTGAGCTGCCCTGCAAGGTCAGACGGAGTAAGGGCGACCGAGCTGGGTCGCACGGCCTCGTGTGCTTCCTGAGCACCTTTCGACTTCGCGGTGAAGGTTCGAGGCTGGTGATAATCCTTGCCGAACTGTGCCTCGACCACCCGGCCGATCTCGCCCATCGCGTCATTCGACAGGTTGGTCGAGTCCGTTCTCATGTAAGTGATGTGGCCGGCCTCGTAAAGCGACTGGGCGATCTTCATCGTCTTCCAGGTCGGGAGCGCCAGTTTGCTCGACCCCGCCTGCTGCAAGGTGGACGTCTTGAACGGCGCCGGTGGCTTGCGGCGCCGCTCCGATTTGCGAACCTCGGCGACGGTCCAGGGGCCGGGACGAACCCGCTCAACCACTTCGGTTGCGGAACGCTCGTTCTCGAGCGTGAACTTCTCCTTCTCACCGACTGGGTAGAGGGCGACGAAGGTGTCTCCTCCTTCGGTCGCCAGCACCGCTGACAGATCCCAGTACTCGCGTGGGTTGAAGGCGCGGATCTCGCGTTCCCGCTCAACAAGGATGTAAAGGGCTGCGCTCTGCACCCGCCCCGCAGACAGGTTCGGGCCTACCGTTCTCCACAGCAGGGGAGAAAGCTTGTAGCCCACGATCCGATCCACCGCGCGTCGCGCTTGCTGAGCATCGACAAGATCCATGTTTATGGATCGCGGCTGTTCGAAAGCCTCGGTCACGGCTCGCTTAGTGATCTCGTTGAACGTCACACGGCGCGTGATACCCGGATCGAGTTTCACGAGCTCCGCCACATGCCACGCGATCGCTTCCCCCTCGCGGTCGGGGTCGGGAGCAAGCCAGACGGTCTCCGCCTGCTTGATCTCCTTCTTGATCGCAGCGACCGCCTTCTTCGACGAAGGCTGCGCCAGCGCCTCGTACTCGAGCTTCACTCCGCCGTTGATCTCGATAGCGAACGAAGACTTGGGCAGGTCGCGGACATGGCCCATGGAGGCCAGGACCTTGTAGTCCTTGCCCATGTACTTCTCGATCGTCTTCGCCTTGGCGGGCGACTCGACGACCACTACGTTCTTGGCCACGCTTCTCCTTCTACATTGCTGGATACGGGATCTCACCGCGCCTCAAGGCTCGGGAGCCAAGATCGATATCGGCGCATCCGACGGCGCCCTTATCGCATCCTTTCCCTATCGCTGTCAACCCAACGCCCGGAGGGCCCGGCATGTTCCCATCCCCGGTGCGGCCGAAACCGCCGGTACCATCAGCGCCCATGGAAGCCCTCATCAACCAGATGGAGCACTGGGTCACCACCTACGGGTACGCGGCCATATTCCTCCTGATGCTGGCGGAATCCGCTTGCATCCCATTCCCCTCGGAGGTAACGATGCTCGTGGGTGGGTGGTACGCGGCCGACGGCCGGTTGGATTTCTTCTTAGTGGGCGTCGCCGGGGTCTTGGGAAACCTCATCGGTTCGTGGGTCGCCTATGCGGTGGGCCGGGCCACCGGGCGCGACCTGCTCGACCGCTACGGGAAGTACGTGCTCATCCGGAGCCACGACATAGACAAGGCAGAGGTGTGGTGGGAGAAGTACGGGGAGGCCGCGACCTTCTTCAGCCGACTCTTGCCCGTCATACGCACCTTCATCTCCTTGCCGGCCGGCATCGCTCGGATGCCCTTCGGCAAGTTCAGCCTGTACACGTTCCTCGGGTGCATCCCGTGGACCTTCGCTCTGGCGTGGGTGGGTCTTCTCGTGGAGGACAACTGGGAGTCCGTGGTCGATTACTTCGACATCCCGACGCTCATCATCGGCGGATTGCTCGTCGCAGCCGCTGCATATTGGTATCTGCGACGACGCAAGCAGAAGAACGCGGTGGTGGAGGAGACCTAGTCAGGAAAGTCCGACGTCCGGCGCTACCTCCTGAAGACCTCCGATCGAGATGGCGATGAACTCGTCCATCGGTACTCCGATCGAATCCTCCACCCCCCGGATCTTGTCGCGCTCCACCCCT
>JALZJQ010000097.1 GCA_030859685.1 Actinomycetota bacterium
GTCGCCACCGGGGCGCCTCAATCCCGTTACGGCTTGCTTGCGGCGTTGACGCCCCAGTGCCGTGGCGAGCGAGTGGCCTTTCTTGCGGTCGAGCGCGAGCTCTGCGAGGTCGAAGGCCTCCTGCACCACGACCGTGATGCCGACGTTGTTCGGATCCATGTCGTCGTAGGTCAACGATGCTCCTCCGCGTTTTCGCACATGACCGCGGATGAGAAGTAACCACGAATGAAAGACCGTGCGTGCGAAGCGGCCCTGCACCCGTTGGAAAACCGTGACATCCAGGGGACCCGTCGCGTCGTCCAGCGTCAAGAAGATGATGCGTTGTCCCGAACGGATCGCCGGGGTTTGCGTCGACACCTTGACACCGGCAACCCACACCTCGGTATCGGTGCGACGGTCGCGCAACGAGGTCGCCGGTGTGCAGCCGACCTCGGCCAGCAGAGGCCTGTAGAGATCCATGACGTGACGGCGCGCGTCGATGCCGGTGATCTCGAGCTCGGCTTCGGTCTCCTCGAGGGCGCCGTAGGGCGACAGCTCGAACAGCGACGCCCCCACCGGTTCATCGAGACCGAGTTGACCCTGTGCTCCCAGGCGCGGCCGGGGCCGGGTCGATAGCTCGACCGCCCGCCACAGCAGCTCGCGCCGCGACCTGTCTGGTTCGATCGAGTCCATCGCGCCGACGTGGGCGAGGTTCTCGACCACCGGCCGGGAAAGCTCCGTGCGGCGCCACAGGTCTTCGAGCGACGCGTACGGAGTTGACCGGCGTGCCTCCACGATCGATCCGATCTCGGCCTCCGAGATGTCACGCACCTCCGAGAGAGCCAGCCGGATTCCCATGGGGGCGCCCTCGACGGGTTCGGCCCGGTAGACCGCATCGGAACGGTTCACGTCTACCGGCAGGATCGGGATCCCGGCCTGACGAGCGTCCGAGACCAGCACCCTCCGTGGATACATGCCCGGATCGTGCGTCAGAAGTCCGGCCAGGAACTCGGCCGGATAGTGGGCTTTGAACCACGCCGAGACGAAGGTCGGCAGAGCGAACGCGGCTGCATGCGATTTGCAGAAACCGAATGAGGCGAACGCGTAGACCTCTTTCCACAAGGCGTGCGCTTGTTCCCGGTTGAACCCGTTGGCTCTGGCCGAGCGGATGAACCATCGGCCCACGTCGTTGTCGGCGGGCACGCCGTTTCGAGGTCCGTCGAGTCCCTTGCGCGCGGGGCGGCCGTCAGGGTCATCCGGGAGGCTCGGGCGTTCGCTGTCCAGATGCCGCCGGATGTAATCGGCATCGTCGAGGGAACAACCCGTTGTCGCGGCGATGACCCGGATGAGTTGCTCGTGGTACACGATGATGCCGTTGGTTTCGCGGAGGCTCTCTTGAAGGCGCTCGTGCGGATACGCCATCGGAGCGAAGCCGTGTCTGCGGTCGAGGAATGGCGTCACCATGTCCGACTTCACCGGTCCGGGACGGAACAACGAGATCTCGACGATGAGATCCTCGAACCGGTTGGGCTGCAATCGCGCCAGTAACTCGCGCTGGCCGGGCGACTCGATCTGGAAGCATCCCAGCGTACGCGAGCTCTTGATGAGCTTGAACGTGTCCAGGTCGTCCCTCGGGATGGCATCGATGTCCACGGTCTTGTCGTGCAAGCGTTTGATCTCATCGCGCGCATGGGCGATCGAAGACAACATGCGAACGCCGAGGACGTCGAGCTTCACCAATCCGAGGTCCACGACGTCGTCCTTGTCCGCCTGCAACATCGTGAAGCCGCCGAAGGACTCTTGCATCGGTACCCGATCGGCGAGGTCGTTCGACGACAGGATCACTCCGGACGGATGAAGGGCGAGATGCCGGGGGAACCCATCGATCGCCTGGCACAGCTCGAACAGCTGCTCGAGCTGTCCGGCCCGAAGGTTCGTCCCCGAGAGCTCCGGGAGCCGTTCGATGGCGGCGGGGATGTCGCGCGCCGCCACGCGCGGGAACGCTTTGGCCACGAGATCGATCTCGTCCGGTGGCAGTCCCAGCGCCTTTCCGACCTCGCGGATGGCCATGCGGGCCCGGAAGGTGTCCACCATGCAGCACACGGCGGTCTGATCGGTCCCGTAAGTGCTCAGGATGTAGTCGAGCACATCTTCCCGCCGGTGCGATTCGACGTCGACGTCGATATCGGGGAGCTCCTCGCGGCGCTCGTTCATGAAACGCTCGAAAAGCAGGTCGTAGCGCACGGGGTCCACGTCCGAGATCCCCAGGACGTAACACACGAGCGATCCCGCAGCGCTTCCCCGGCATGCACAGCGGATCCCCATGACCTTGCGCACGTGATCCACGATGTCGGCAACCAGCAGGAAGTACGAAGGGAACCCCATGCGGAAGATCAGCTGTAACTCGTGCTGCAAACGATCCTCGACCACGGATGTGATCCGGTCCAATCGGTTGCGGGCTCCCTCGTAACAACGTTTGGCGAGGTAACCGGTCGGGGTCTCGCCGCGCGGGATCGGGACCTCGGGGAAGTGATAGGCGCCGAGGTTGAGATCGAACTCACATGCGTCGGCGATGCGCATCGTCTCGTCCGCGGCCTCAGGAAAGTCCGCGAACAAGGACCGCATCTCGTCCGGGTTCTTCAGGCAGTACTCGGAGTTGTCCCGGATCGACTGCGTCTTTGACAGGGGCACGATGTCTTTGACCGCGTGCAGCAACTCGTGCACGCCAGCCCCCCCACGCGTGGCGTAGTGAACATCATTCGTGGCCACTGGGATCACGTCCGCCTCGCGCGCGACCCGAAGGAGTCGATCGCGCAGCGTCCGGTGCCCGTATCCCCGGTGATCGAAAACCTCGAGCCGGTAGCCATCCCCGATAGCTGCGCGCCATCTACGCGCAGCCTCGACGGCTGCGGGGATGGCACCCGACGCAGCGAGACGCGCTACTTCGCCACGCCCGCATCCGGACAGAACGAAGAGTCCCTCGGAGCGCTCGACAAGCTGGTCGTAGCGCACCGACGGCTTGCCCCGTTCGTTGCCCAGGTGAGCCGAGGTGATGAGCCGGCAGAGGTTCCCGTAACCGGTCACGTCGCGCGCCACGACGGTCACGTGGTCACCCCCGGCAAGCGTCAACTCGGCGCCGTAGATCGGCTTGACGCCCGCCTCGCGGCACGCCCGCGCAAAGCGGACCGCCCCCGTCAGCGAGTCGTGGTCGGTCATCGCCACCGCGTCGTAGCCGGCCTCCGCCGCCAGTTTCGGAAGCGCCTCGGCCGGGATCGCACCGTCGAGCAACGACCACGTCGTGTGGCAGTGCAACTGGACGAATCCGCTCACGCAGGCTCCGGCGGTATCGTGCCGGTCATGACCACGCGCTGGGAAGCCTTCGAGCAAGGCCGCGTGACGATGCCCGTGAACGAGGCCCTGGGGTTCCGGCCCATGCCGGTCGACGACCCGACGGACGAGATCACGTTCACGTGGGAGGTGCCGGCGGAGCTGTGCAACTCGGCGGGACACCTCCAGGGCGGGATGCTCGCTGCCTTCGCCGATGCGGTGCTGGGGGCCAGCAGCGCGGCGCACCTACCGGAGGACCAGTACCCTTCGCTCGCCGAGATGAAGATCTCGATCCTTCGACCGTCGCCGGCCGGAGCGCAACTCACCGCCCGAGGACGGGCGATCAAGGCCGGCCAGCGGCTCCTATTCACCGAGGTCGAGATCACCAACGAAGATGGGGAGCTCGTCGCCAAGGCCTCGGGTACGGCGGTCCCCTCGAAGGGGTGAGTGCTCACCACCGTCAGTCCCACAGCCGCGCCAGGCGCCACCCACCTCGCACCCGATCGCGGTAGACATCGAACACCGCGCCGGCCTGCGTCATGAAGCCGTCGGCATCGACCTCGCCGGTCGACAACATCCCTGAGGGCCGGGCCAGGACCCGATGGAACTCGTTGTCGCGCGCCTGGGCGCCGTTCCACCACTCGCCGCCATCGCGCCACGTCGACAGGCGCTGGTCGACGTCGTAACGGGTCCCGCGCCACGCGAAGGTAAGCGGCCCGCCGTCGGCGTGGGATTCCGCGGTCACGTCGATCGGCTCGTCGTAGCGCTTGGTCACCGCCCTCGCTCTGTGCTTTCTGCCCGCCCGAAAGAAAAGCGGGGCCCGACTGACCCACGCTTTCGCGCGAGCCGATCGGGCCCCGAAACGTTCGCCTCGAGGTGGCGGCGGGGACCGGGGAACCCTCGCCATCGGCTTTGATCGGCCTCTCGGCCTACCTCGGCCAACCACCCGAGTCGAACGTATGTTCGATAGTAGTCATCCGGCGGCCACCCGTCAAGAAGCCGCTTTGACGGCTCTGTGAAGGGAGATCGCGCACCATGGCCTCGTCCGAAGCGTCACAGTAGGGAAGATGAGACGTCTGTGGGCCGTCATCGTGATCGTGATCGTCGCAGCCTGTGGCGGCGACGAGGAGGCCGGATCCCCCGCGGCCGTCGAGAGCCCGTCTGCGAGCGCGGAGGAGCCTTCCCCCGATACGAGCGCGGAGGCGGCGCCGCTCGTGGCGATGCCATCGAAGATGCTGGCCAGCTGCCGGCGTTTCGCCGAGCTCGAGCCGGCCTGTCCGGCGAGGGTGCCGGCTATCGAGAAGTCGGCGTTCACGCGCGCCAAGGCGTCACGGGAGGCCAAACAGCTCTGGGTGTTCTTCGCGGAATGGAACGCGCCGCGACCCGGCCTGTCCGAGAAGAACGCGCCCCCCGAGTTCGCTCACGTGAACGCGTACGCCGCGACCCCCGACATGATGGTGCCGTTCGAGAGCGAAGACATTGGCGAGGAGATGCCCGCCGGCAGGCGGACCACCGGCCTGAACGTCGGCGAGCGAACGTGGAACGGGCGCACCGGCGAGCTGGTGCTCGCGCCGTCGTATCCACATGGTGGCCTCGAAGGCGACCATCTCGTATTCGAGTGGAAGCAGGATGACCTCACCTACAGCCTGAGCCTTCACGCATGGGACTCCATCGACGAGACCGAGGCAACCCTGAGGGCGATGGTGGAGTCGCTTCCTTAGTTCGCCCCGACCCGCCTTATAGGCTGTCGCCCGACCCAGCGTCGAAGAAAGGGGCCGACATGTCTCTCTACGACTTCCTGCAGTACCTCCATGTAGTGCTCGCGATCGTGGCCGTGGGGTTCAACGCCTCGTACGGGATCTGGACCGCGCGGGCGGCCAAGGAGCCGGAGCACGAGCTGCACATCCTGAAGGGGATCAGGACCCTGGACGATCGCTTCGCCAATCCCGCCTACGTGCTCCTGCTCGTGACCGGCGTCTCGATGGTGCTGGTCGGCGACCTCGGCTTCGACACCCTGTGGATCTCGGCGGCGTTGGGTCTCTACGTCGTGATGGCGCTCGTCGCGATCCTGCTCTTTACACCCGCGCTGCGGAAGCAGATCGCCCTCGTCGAAGCGGGTGACCAGCGGTCGGAGGCACACGAAGCGCTCGCAAAACGGAGCGGCATGGTGGGAGGGATCCTGGCGGTCCTGGTGCTAGCGATCGTGTTCCTCATGGTCACCAAGCCGGTCTAACCGAACGCCTTCAGCGCCTCCACGTACTTCACGCCCGAACCGGTGTTGTAGAGGACGACGGGACCCTCGAGGCCGCCCTCTTCGGCGAGGGTCGAGGCAGCCGCGACGGTCGCAGCGCCCTCGGGGCAGGCGAACACCCCCTCGGTGGAAGCCAGGTCCCACACGGCATTGACGATCGCGCTCTCGTCCACCGCGACCATCGTCCCGCCGGATGCCCGGATGTGCTTCAAGACGAGATCCCCCTCCGACGGAGCCGGCACCCGTAAGCCCGCCGCGATCGTCATGGCTTCGCCATCCCAGGGCGCGACCTCATCAGCGCCTGCATCGAAGGCGCGCACGATCGGGCAGCAACCGCTCGATTGGACGCCCACCAGGCGAGGGGGAGGGTCCGACGTCCAGCCGAGCGCGATGACCTCCTCGGCTGCCTTGGCCGCGGCGATCGCCGCCACTCCCCCACCAACCGGCAGCACGATCGTTCGGGGCAGACGCATGCCGTTGTCATCCCCGAGCGCGTTGAAGACCTCGAGCCAACAGGTCTTCTTGCCTTCGAGCCGGTACGGCTCCGAGAACGTGGCGCTCAGGAAAGCTCCGGTCTCGACCGCGATCTCGCGCGCACGAACCGCAGCGTCGGCGATCGTCCCGCGGATCAGGACGAGCTCGCCCCCTGCCGCCTCGACCTCTGTTTGATTTGCTGCCGGAGCGCTCTCGGCCATCGTCACCGTGATGTGCATCCCGGCGCGCGCTCCGTATAGCGCCCACGCTCCGCCCGCGTTTCCCGCACTCGGCATCACCACCCTGTCCACGCCCAGCTCACGCGCGCGCGATAAGCCGATCCCTGCGCCTCGGGCCTTGAACGTTCCCCCCGGGAGTGGCCCATCGTCCTTCAGGTGGACCTCGACGCCCAGACGCGCCGACAGCTTGGGCACCGTCAACAATGGGGTGGCCGGCTCGCCCAGCGACACCGGCTCGCCCTCAACCGGTAGTAACTCGCGGAAGCGCCACATGTCGGCGGGGCGTTGGCGGACCTCGTCTAGATCAAGGGGGCCGAGGTCGTAGCGGCAAAGCAGTGTCCCTCCACAATCGCAGCGATGATGAAGCTGACTTGCGTCGTGTTGGTTGCCGCAACGCGCGCATTCGAGTGACGCCAGGCGAGACTTCATCCCCGGGACGAGTGCGGCTGCCGGGCCGGGACCTGGCGGATCAGACGAAGCCGAGCGCGGAGCGCGCCAGGGGGCTCATCTTCTCGGGGGTCCACGGGGGATACATCACGAGCTCGGTACTGACGTCGCCGATGCCCTCGATGCCCGCCGTCGCCTGTTTGATCTGTTCGTCGATCATCGGAGCGATCGGGCAACCCATCGTGGTCAGAGTGAAATCGACCTTCACGTCACCCTCGTCGTTGATGTCGACCTCGTAGACGAGGCCGAGGTTGAAGATATCGATACCCAGCTCGGGATCGTCGACCGTCTTCAGGGCTTCGACGACCTCTTCGCGTATCTCCTCTGTCGTGGCCATGCCCTCATGATATCGGTCCGGGAAGGAAGACCGGCCTCAGAGGTCCTGGAGGTCAAGCCCCAGCAGACGGGCCGCGTTGCCTTTCAGGACTGCCTCGGCCTTCTCCCCCAAGCCCATCTCGTCGAACTCGTCGAGGATCCGGCCGGGGTCGAGCATCGGGTAGTCGCTTCCCCACACGAACCGGTCCGAGAGGCGCCCGCGGGCGTCCCGCTTGACCTCTTCGGGGATGTACTTGGGTCGCCATCCGGACAGGTCAACCCAGACATTGGTCTTGTGAAGCGCGCTGGCCAGCACCTCGAGGTGCCACGGATAGCCGAAGTGCGCCATGACCACGGTGAGGCCGGGATGACGGGCGGCGACCATGTCCATCAACATCGGGCGCCCGTAGTCGTACGCGATGCCGGAACCGCCCGCCACTCCGGCCCCCAAGCCGGTCTGACCGACGTGCACGACGATCGGCAACGAGTGCCGTTCGCAGACTTCCCACACGGGCGTGCACATCGGATCGTTTGGATAGAAGGCCTGCACCTGGGGGTGGATCTTGAGACCCCTCATCCCGAGCTCCGTCACCGCTCGATCGAGCTCCTCGGCGGCATCGGGCTTGTGGGGGTCGACGCTGGCGAAGCCGATGAACTGCTCCGGGTAGGCCTTGCAGATCTCCGCGACGCGATCGTTGGTCAGAGGGGGCAGCCCCGTGGCCGTTTCCGCATCCCACGCAAGCAGCACCCCGAGGAGGTCCCATTGCTTGTATTCCTCGGCCATCTCCTCGACCGTGCGGACGCGCACCTCGGAACGGAAGTACTTCGCGGTGACCTCGAGCATCGGGCCGATGGAACCCTTCAACCACTCTTCGGTTGAAGCATGCACGTGGAAATCGATAGCGCGCGGCACCGAGCCTCCTTGGTCCTAGAGGAAGAAGAACGAGATGGCCATGACCAGATAAGCCGCGAGCAGTTGCACGCCCTCGATCCAGTTCGAGCGACCGTCGAGCGCGATGAAGCCCAGGATGATCGAGGAGAACGCCACCGCGGCGATCTCGACCGGGCTGAAGATGAGATCCAACGGATGTCCGATCAGAAGCGAGACGAACACGAGGACCGGCGCCACGAACAACGCTATCTGCGTGGACGAACCGATGGCTATCTCGATCGAGACATCCATCTTGTCCTTGGCCGCCAGCAAGATCGCGGAGGAATGTTCGGCTGCGTTGCCGACGAGCGGGACGATGATCAACCCGACGAAGAGCTTCGACAGACCCAGCTCCTCGGTGGTCTCCTCGAGGGCGCCCACCAGGAACTCACTCATGAGGGCGACCAGGACCGTGGCCCCGGCGAGCTGGCCCATCGCCCTGCCACGAGACCACTTGGGCTCGCCTTGATGTGCCGACGACCGAAACAGCGACTTGTGAGTCTTGAAGGAGAACAACAGGCCCAGGAGGTACACCAGCGCCAGCACGATCGCCACTCCGACCGACACCGCCTCGGTCCGGAAGTCGGTTGCGTCCGGGGTAAAGGAGAACAGCGCCGGCATCAGCAACCCCACGACGGCGATGATCAAGGAGGTCGAGTGCAGGTTCGCCGACGCCCGGCTGAATCGTTGCTCGCTGCGCGTCCAGCCCCCAACGAGGAACGCCAGACCGAGAACGACCAGCACGTTCCCGATGATCGATCCTGTGATCGAGGCCTTCACGACCTCGAGCTCGTTCTCGAGGATCAAGAAGAAAGCGATGATCATCTCGGTGACGTTGCCGAAGGTGGCGTTCAGCAGACCACCCATCTGCGGGCCCGAGCGAGCGGCGAGGTCCTCGGTCGCGTGGCCGATCTGGCCCGCGAGGGGCAGGATCGCTAGAGCCGACACCATAAAGATGACGACGGCCGGCGCGTGCACGATCTCGAGGACGATCGCAACCGGCACCGCCGCGAGCAGCCATTCGAACCGAGGCCTGAACATGGCTGGCACATTACCGTCGTCGCCCGCTCTCGGCTTTCTGATCAGAGCGGAACGGTCAGGAGCATCTCCTTGAGGCGCGCGGCAGCCGCGACCGGGTCGGAAGCCTCCGTCACGGCTCGGACCACGACCGCGCGACGCGCCCCCGCCTCCATGGCCGCTCCGAGGTTGGAGTGGTCGAGACCACCGATGGCGAACCAGGGCAGATCCACGTGCGTGGCCGCATACCGAACGAGCTCCAGCCCTGCAGCGGGCCGCCCCGGTTTCGTCGGGGTCTCGTGCACGGGGCCGACGGCTATGTAGTCAAGACCGTCGGCGGCGAGGGAGCCGTCGACCTCGTGCGGAGCGTGGGTCGAGAGCCCCACGATCCCGGTCGGGAAGATCCGCCGCACAGCATCAACAGGCAGGTCATTCTGGCCCACGTGCACCCCGTCCGCGCCCAGTGCGAGCGCGACGTCCGGACGATCGTTGAGGATGAACGGGATCCCCGCCGACGAGCATTCTTCCTGCAACGGCTCCCCGATCCGTAGCAGGTCCCGGGCCTCCATCTCCTTCTCCCGGAGCTGGATCAGGTCGACGCCGGCGGCCACGAGCTCGTCCACCAGATCGACGAGCGGGCCAGCCTCGATCCGGGCCGGGGCGACCAGATACAGACGGGCATCGGGCTTCACAGAGCCAGCTCGGTGGGACCTACTTCGTCGTCGGGCTCCGCATCCGGATCTTCCCCGGCCTCTCTCTCGTAGTCCTTCATCCGCTCCGCAACCGCCCGCAGGGCGGAGGGGGTCCGCAGCAGCGCCAGGATGGCGAGGAGGTACGGGAACACGTCGAGGAGCACTTCGTACCAGCGCTTGTCCAGCAGACTGGCTGCCGCTATCCACGCAACGACGAGCACCCCCAGGACGACTGCGATCCACCGCGGGCTCTTCCGGCTCGCGCCTTGTTCGAAGCGCTCCCTCATCGCCCGGACCGAGGACCGCCCTCGAACCCGCCGGAGTCGCCTCCACGTCGCTGGGGCGGGATAGAGACGACCCAAGCCCTCCACGAACCCAACGGCGAACGTGGCTACGAGCGCGGCAACGAGACCAGAAGCCATAGACCCAGATTAATTCCCGGTCACGCTAATGAGACAAGCCCGAGGGGGGTCTGGGGGAGTAGGTCGTCTCGACGACCGATCCCACCAGTGGGTTGCCGCAGGTCGGCATGTGGTGCCGGCCGTGTAGCAAGGGCTGCGGTCAGCAGCCCGCCGCGCGCGGGCATAGGAACAACAGCTAGTCCTCTGTCAGGGTGCCGGCGGCGGCTTGGGGCAGCGATATGCGCACGTCGCCCACAGAGATCTCGCCGGCTTCATCCACGACGTCGTCACCCCACCGGCGGAGCGAGGGTGAATCGTCGGCCGTGATCTCGAGCTTCATCTCGTGACCGGGAGCGAACGTCCACGCGTTCCCGAAGAGCTGGAAGCCGAGGACCTGAGGCTCGGCGCTGCCGAGGCGGTAGACGCCCCTGGTCACGAGCGTTTGGCTGCCCCCCTTGGGGTCCACGTCCCACAGCCGCGCGGCGACGTACATGTTGGGGCCGCTCGGATCCGCGGTCAGGGTCACATCGGGCATCCCAAGCATGGTGAATCCCTCATCGGGGGCCGCCCACGTGAGGTTCAGGTTCGAGGCCGAATCCGCGCCGTCCAGGGGGACGGAACGACACCCGTCCACGTCGTTCATCGGATCGACCGTCTCGGCGTTGGGATAGTCGGCCGGGCTCGCGACGACTCCATCCGTCCCCGACAGATCCACGTACGCGTCGGCGGGCTCTTGCAGCTCCGCCCACGTGTCCGCACGGTATAGCGAGCCGAGGCCCTCGGCGCATCCGGGAGCGCGAGCCTGCACACCGCCCGGGGCCGGCCCCCGCCGCTTCAGGTAATGATCGAACCACTGAGCCACGAGCTCGCCGATATAGGCGGTCTCTTTGTCCTTGGTCTGCGCTGTCGCATGACCCCAGTCGCCCACGTAGAGAGATATCGGATAGCCCTCGTCCTCTGCGCGCAGGCGGTTGTACATGCTCACGGCCTGATCCGCGGGGAACACGAAATCGGTGAACCCCTGGATCGCCAAGATCGCAGTCTTGTGTCGAGTTGTCTTCGGAACGAAGTAAGCGCTGCGCTCCGAGAGCATCTTGGTGACCGCATCCCTAACGATGTCTGGCTCTCCCCCGTCGTACGGTTCGCCCTCGTTGATGCGATCCTTCCAATCTTCGAGGTACTGCACCAGGTTGTACCCCGAGCCGGTCAGCAACGAGAGATACAGGTCGTCGAGGAGCGCGTTCTTGACGCCAATCGGTTGCGCCATCCGCTGGTTGAGTCGGGTGGTGGAGACGGTGTCATCGCGAGCGCGTCCGTTGGGAAGTAGTCCATTTACGAGATCCGTCCACCCGGCCATGGGCACGGCGGCGGCGAGCCTCACCCGGCGGCCCTGTGGAGAACGCCACACGTTCTTGCGCGTCAGGTTCCACGTCTGGCCGCCGCCGTAGGAGAACCCGGCGACGCCGATATCGCTCGAGGCCGTCGCAGCGTCGGTCGTCAGCGATCCATCGACCATGCGCCCGATCAGATACTGAGCGTCCTTCAACTCGTACCTGTTGTGCGCGAACTGGGAGCGACAAGCGAGGTGGTCGTAGCGCTCGACGGGATACACGACCGCGTCGCCATCGACGGATTCCTTCGACCGGTCGGCGCACTCGTCGACTCGCCAGTCGCTCGACTCGAACCCGCGCGCCGTGTAGGTGAGCACTGCGTAGCCCCGGCTCGCGAAGGACAGATTGTTGTTCCCGATGTTGATGCCGTCGCCCTCGACGGTGTCGGACATGAACTCCGTCTTCGAGCCGTCGAAGCTGTGAAGCAGGGTGACGAGCGGGAAGGGACCATCGCCTCTAGCCGGGAGCGTGACGTCGACGTCTAGCCGCGCGGCTCCATCGGCCGTTGCGACGTAGCCGCTACAGAGCCTGAAACGCTCGCCGGTGTCGTGCGCTTTGATCGGCTTGCACCGAAGCGGGCGCGCAGCTGCCGCCGCGCCGGATGCCGGAACGAAGAGAGTGCCTGCCAGGATCGCCAGGCACAACATGGAGGTTGGGATACGTCCCCGCAAATCTGGTCCCCTCAAGAACGGCGCCCCACGAGCCGCTTACAGGACAAACTAAGGCGTGCCCGGCCGGATGCCTAGACCGATGCGGCAAATACGTAGCGTGACCTAGACGACCACTCGGGGCAGCGGTCCGGTGTCATCGTGCTCCGCCGTTTTCCACGCTCCGTGGTCGTCGACCTCGTCCCAGATGACGGCCGGGTCGTCCCAGCCCGGCACCGGGGTATCGGTGTCCCTTCGCTCGAAGGGGCCCGCCTCGTTCCGGGGGGCCCGGGCCCGAGCGGCCAGCAGCCTCGAGAGCTCCCGGTAGACCTCCTCGGGGCGTCGGAGCCGGTCGATCCTCTGGACGCCATCGCTACGACCCGCGGTCTCCACGAGGAGGTCGCCGTACCCCAACAGCCGACCCACGAGGGGCCTCCGGCAGGTGAGGTCGGTGATCGCACCGAGCGGCATGGACCCGATGCTGCGGGCCAGCACGCCTTGCGAGCGAAGGATCCGTTCGTCGCTCACGACCACGAGGTCGGAGCGCCAGCCGAGGTAACGCCACAGCAGCCGCACGAGGAACAGGCCCGCCGCCACCGCAGCCACACCATCAACGAGATCGGTGCCGCCCTCTGGGGTCAGCAGGAAGCCGGCGGCCAGTCCCAGCAGGCTCACGGCCAGGAACGCGAGCGCCGGGCGAGCGAGGGCGATCGGGTGCTTCCTGAGCTCAAGGACGATCGACTCGTCATCGCTCAGATAGCGATTCGCCCACCTCACGCGATCTCACCCATCGATTCCAACCTCAACAGCCTCATGAGCAACAGCATAGAGCCGAGCGGGTGACAGGGGGTGGGATTGTCGCCACCCCTGCGATCAGGCCGCGCTCCACCATTCCAGAAGCAGTCGCCGGGAGGTACGAAGGTGCTCCCGCTCACGGGAGAAGACCTCGAGCGTGATCGTGCCGTCGTATCCGCTCGCTTTCAGCTCCCGGATCCTCGATCTCCAGTCGATCGCGCCGGCCCCCAGCGGAAGATGAAGGTCATCGCCGCCTCCGCGGTTGTCGGACAGGTGGACGTGGGCCAGGCGGTCGCCGAAGGCCTCCAGCAGCTGGGGCGTTCGGTTCGAGCCTCCGCGGCCCAGGTTGAGGTTCGCGTGGCCGACATCGAGGTGGAAACGCGCGTCCGGGACGGAATCGAAGATCGCGCCCAGGTCCTCGGGGGCCGAGAACATGCGATCGAGGTTCTCGACCATCAGGGTGATCCCCCGCCCGGCCGCGTCCTGCGCCAGCTCTCCGATCGCTTCTGCATTGCGTGCGCGGATCTGCTCGGGAGAGTGCAGCGG
>JALZJQ010000103.1 GCA_030859685.1 Actinomycetota bacterium
GCCGGTCCTGGAGCGACTACCCCCGCAGCGGCTCCGCCGACGTTCGCCGCGAGATCGCGCGCTCGTCCAACTACCCCCCGGTCAGAATCATCCATACTTTCTCCTCCCCGTTGTCCGACAAGAACAACATCCACACACGCTAATCCCTTATCCAACTCGTGCAGGGTCAAACTTAGTCTGAAAGCGAAACGCATTGCAAGTAAAACTCGATGTTCGTATCGATTCGCTCGCGTCTCTCACATTCCAGATTCGATCGCGTTTCTCACGTTCCAGAAATCTTGCCACCGACGCGCGGGCTCTTCGGATCGTTCTAGTTGCTCGTCGGGGATCGCGTCGTGGCATCGATCCGGAAGTCGCGCTAGATGCCGGACCCTGGATCGATGTCAAGGCGAGCTTCGATGAGCCAGAGATTCCGCCGGACGCAGTCGGTGCAGAGCGCAACTCTCCGTCCGTTAGCCTCGGGCATCTCTTCCCACCCGATCGGCAACAGCCCATGCTTGCGCATCTCTGATGCGCCGCAGCCGGAGCAATGGACCCGGTTCCTGAGGTTGCTCGGTGGCTCGGACATAAGAGCTGTCGGCCCCTACTGCCCTTTGCTCTCCGCGATCTCTACGCGCGCCATCTCGACTCGAAGGGACGCCTCGACTCGCTGGTCCATGTCCTCGTTCGACTCTCTCCGAGCTTCCTCGAGGCGGCTCTTGGCTTCGGACACATCGATGTCGGCGGCGCGTTCGGCATCATCAGCGAGAACGATGACGTGGTAGTCGTCGCCGGATCCGGAAGCTTCGAGGAAGCCTCCGGGCACGAAGTACTCGTCTCGATCGTTGTCCGACACCACGGTGAGTCTGCCAGGAACCAGAGCGGCGAGGAAGGGGATGTGTCCGCGCATGATGCCGAACTCACCTTCGGGAGAACGCGCGATCACCAGCTCTGCCTCACCCTCCCAGAGCTTCTCCTCGGGTGACACGATGGTGACATCCATCTTCTCGGCCATATCTACTCGTTGAGCTCCTTCGCCTTCGCTTCGGCCTCCTCGATCCCGCCGACCATGAAGAAGGCCTGCTCGGGGAGGTGGTCGAACTCGCCCTCGGCCAGGGCTTTGAAGCTCTGGATCGTTTCCTCGACGGGAACCGTCTTGCCTGGGATACCGGTGAACTGCTCTGCTACGAAGAACGGTTGCGAGAGGAAGCGTTGGATCTTGCGAGCGCGCTGCACCGTGATCTTGTCCTCTTCCGAGAGCTCGTCGATCCCGAGGATCGCGATGATGTCCTGGAGGTCCTTGTACCGCTGCAGGATCCGCTGCACCTCTTGGGCAACGTCGTAATGCTCGTCTCCTACGTAGCGGGGGTCGAGGATCCGGGAGGTCGAATCCAGTGGGTCGACCGCCGGGTAGATGCCCAGCTCCGAGATGGACCTCGACAACACGGTGGTCGCGTCGAGATGAGCGAACGTCGTGTGAGGGGCCGGGTCCGTGATGTCGTCCGCGGGCACGTAGATGGCCTGGAGGGAGGTGATCGAGCGACCCTTGGTCGAGGTGATCCGCTCCTGCAGCTCGCCCATCTCCTCGGAGAGAGTGGGCTGATAGCCGACCGCGGAGGGCATCCGGCCTAAGAGCGTGGACACCTCTGACCCGGCCTGAACGAACCGGAAGATGTTGTCGATGAACAGCAGCACGTCCTGGTGCTCTTCGTCTCGGAAGTACTCGGCCATCGTCAGCGCGCTCAGGGCGACCCGCAGGCGAACGCCCGGAGGCTCGTCCATCTGACCGTAGACAAGGGCGGTCTTCTCGAGGACACCGGACTCTTTCATCTCGAGCCAGAGGTCGTTACCTTCGCGCGTCCTCTCGCCTACCCCGGCGAAAACCGAAACGCCACCGTGTTGCTCGGCGACACGATAGATCATCTCCTGGATGACAACCGTCTTCCCGACGCCGGCGCCTCCGAACATCCCGATCTTTCCACCCTGTACGTAGGGCTCGAGCAGATCGATGACCTTGATGCCCGTCTCGAACATCTCGGTCTTCGGCTCGAGGTCCTCGAAGAGGGGGGGCTGCCGGTGGATGGGCCAGCGCTCGACGTCTTCCGGCAGCTCGGATCCGTCGACGGACTCGCCAAGCACGTTGTACACGTGCCCGAGGGTGGCGGGACCGACCGGGACGCTGATCGGGGCGCCCGTGTTGATCACCGGGGTGCCGCGCACGACTCCGTCGGTCGCTTTCATGCAGATCGCCTTGACCGTCGACTCACCGATGTGCTGCATGACCTCGGCGGTGATGGTGTCCGTCTCTTCCGCGATCGTGCGCTCGAGGGTCAGAGCGAATCCGATCTCCGGCAGGCGGGACGGTGGAAACTCAACATCCAGCACCGGGCCCGTGACCGCTAGGACGCGACCGTCACCCGAGTCGCCAGAACTCTTCTGTTCACCGATTCTTTCCTCCGTTACAGCCACAGGCCGTTCCTCCTCCAAATGTGTGATGCGCCATTCATCTCGTGCGCTGGATTCATCCTTCGCCGCCATGTCTGCCGCTGTCGGCGGACGTCAGGGCTTCGGCGCCGCCGACGACCTCCATGATCTCGGTGGTGATCTCGGCCTGACGGGCCTGGTTGTAGGTGCGCGTCAGGTCCTCGACGATCTCCTCCGCGTTGTCGGTTGCCGCCTTCATCGCGCGCCGGCGAGCTGCCAGTTCGGATGCCGCCGCCTCGAGGAGGCCTTGGTAGATGATCCCCTCGAGGTAGCGAGGCAACAGGTAGTTGAGGATCTCCTCCGGATCCGGTTCGAACTCGTACTGCGGGCTCGGTCCCTCCGTATCCTCCTGCTCTTTCTCCATCTCCTGGATGTCCTCTGCGGCCATCGGGAGGATCTGGATCACGACCGGGCGCTGGGTCATGGCCGACTCGAACTTCGTGTACGCGAGTCGGACCTGATCGATATCGCCCTCCGCGAAGGCTTTGCCGGCGGTCTCCGCGATCTCACGAGCGTCCTCGATGCGCGGCGCCTCGGAATTGCCCGTCCAAGCATCGTCGACGTCGTGACCTCGGAATCTGAAATAGGACACTCCCTTCTTCCCCGTCAAAAAGAGGCGGGTGTCCTTCCCGTGGTCCCGCATGTCCCGTTCTGCCGCTCTGATCACGTTGGAGTTGTAGGCGCCGGCCAGGCCACGATCGGAGGTGACGACGATGGTTCCCACGGTCGAAACCTCGTCGCGCCCCTGAAGGAGCGGGTGGTCGATCTTGCCGGCGTTCGCCGCGACCGATCCCATGAGCCGCCTCATCTCCTCCGCGTAGGGTCGGGCGGCCTCTACCCGCTGGCTCGCCTTGATGATGCGTGAGGATGCGATGAGCTCCATCGCGCGCGTGATCTTCTGGGTCGACTTGACAGACCCGATGCGGCGCTTGATCGCGCGGAGCTGCTGAGCCATTCGGCCCTAGCCTTCCTCTTGATCTTCGGAGTCGTCGCCCTCGGAGTTTTCAGAGTCCTCGTTGGAGTCGTTGGAGTCGTTGGAGTCCTCGTCCTCATCCGAGTCGTCTTCGGAGTCGTCCTTCTCCTCCTCTTGCTCCGCCTCCTGGCTGCTCGCGCTGGCGGCGTCACCGCTCTCAGCCGCCGGGGTGTCGCTTGCTTCCGGGACGCCCTCTTCGGCAGCCACCGTTTCGACGGTGTCGACCTTCTCGGTGAAGGATGACTTGAACTCATCGATCGCCTCACGAAGCCGGTTGTCGAGTTCCTCTTCCAGCTTGCCGCTCTCGCTGATGGCTTCTCCGACGTCGGAGTGGCGGGTGCGCATGTGCTCGAGCAAGCCTCGCTCGAAATCGGACACCGACTTGATCGGCAAGTCGTCCAGGAAGCCATTGGTGACGGCGAAGATGGAGATGACTTGATCCTCGATCGGATACGGCGTGTACTGCCGCTGCTTGAGGATCTCGACGACCCGCGCGCCTCTATCGAGCTGAGCTTGCGACGCCTTGTCGAGATCGGAGCCGAACTCTGCGAATGCTTCGAGCTCGCGGAACTGTGCGAGGTCGAGGCGCAACCTTCCGGCGACCTTCTTCATCGCTTTCGTCTGCGCGTTGCCACCGACCCTCGATACCGAGATACCCACGTTGATAGCAGGCCTGACGCCCGAGAAGAAGAGGTCCGATTCGAGATAGATCTGGCCGTCCGTGATCGAGATCACGTTCGTCGGGATGTAGGCGGAAACGTCGCCACCCTTCGTCTCGATAAGTGGAAGGGCGGTCAGGGATCCGCCGCCGTTCTCATCCGATAGCTTGGCGGCCCGCTCGAGCAGTCTCGAGTGAAGGTAGAAGACGTCGCCGGGATAGGCCTCACGGCCCGGGGGGCGGCGCAGCAGCAGCGACAGCTGCCGGTAGGCGATCGCCTGCTTGGAGAGGTCGTCGTAGACGATCAGCGAGTGCTCGCCGTTCTCCATCCAGTCTTGCCCCATGGCACAGCCCGAGTACGGAGCGAGGTACTGGAAGGGGGCGGGGTCGGACGCAGGTGCGTTGACGATGACCGTGTATTCGAGGGCGCCGGCTTCCTCGAGCGAGGCCACGACTTCGGCGACGGTCGATGCTTTCTGACCGATGGCGACATAGATGCACTTCACCTGGTCGTCGCCGCCCCATTCCCCGCGCTGGTTGATGATGGCGTCGATCGCGATCGCGGTCTTTCCCGTCTGACGGTCGCCGATGATCAGCTGACGCTGTCCTCGCCCGATGGGGATCATCCCGTCGATGGCTTTGATGCCGGTCTGAAGAGGCTCGGTCACCGGCTGACGTGCGGTCACGCCGGGGGCCTGCACTTCCAGGGGTCGCCGGGACTCCGACTTGATAGGGCCCTTGCCGTCCACCGGCTCGCCCAGAGCGTTCACCACGCGGCCGAGCATCCCGTCGCCGACCGGAACCGAGAGGATCTGGCCGGTCTGCTTCACCGGGCTCCCCTCCTCGATATGGGCGGCTTCGCCGAGGATGACGCAGCCGATCTCGTCCTCCTCGAGGTTCATCGCCAGCCCGACGACCCCGCCGGGAAACTCGAGCATCTCGTTAGCCATCGCGCCCGGCAGGCCGGAGACGCGTGCGATCCCGTCGCCCACCTCGTCGACGCGGCCGACCTCCTTGCGTTCGAGACTCGGCTTGAAGTCCGAGACGTGGCGGCGGAGGGCGGAAGAGATGTCCTCCGGTCTGATCGTGAGGTCGGTGTCTGCCACTAGCCGCTCACCTGCTCCTTCAGCTGCTCGAGACGGCGCCTAACGCTGCCGTCGATGACGGTGTCTCCGATCTTTGCTACGACCCCTCCGACGACGGACGGATCGACCAGGACCTTCACTTGCACCTTCTTGCCGGTTGCCTTGGACAGCGCGGTCGCCAGTGCTTCCCGCTGCTTGTCGTCCAGCGGGATCGCGGAGCGGACCTCGGCGAGCACGGATCGGTGTGCTTCGGCAGCAAGATCGCTCAGCTCCGAGAGGATCGTCGGCAACTGTCGAGCCCTGCCCTGGGCCACTATGAAGGTCAGCAGACCGAGGGTGTGCTTCGACACCTTGTCCGACAGAAGCTCGTCCAGCACCTTGATGCGCTGAATCTGGTCGATGCTCTTGTCCGACAGCGCCTGCTTCAACTCGTGGTTGGAATCGAGGAGCTTCCCGAAGCGATAGAGCTCGTCCTCGACCCGATCGAGTTCTCCCTCAGCTTGAACGACGCTGAAGAGAGCCTCTGCGTACCCATGGGTGAGCTGATCAGCCATCCGCTAACGCCCGTTCCCATTGCCGCTCATGCTCGAGACCTCTTTGATGTACGCATCCACCATGTCGCGCTGACTTGCGTCATCGAGCGAACGCCCGACGACCTTTTCGGCGAGCTCGATCGACAGATCCGCGATCTGTCCCTGCAGCTCCTGGATCGTGCGGCGCCGCTCGGCCTCGATCTGTTCCTTGGCCTTGCCGACCACGCTCTCGGCATCCTTCTCGGCCTTCGCAACGATGTCCTTGCGCACCTGCTCTGCCTGTTGCCGGCCCTCCTCGATCACCCGGTTCGCCTCGCTGCGGGCGTCCGCGAGCTGCTCCTTGTAGTCGCTCAGCATCTTCTGGGCTTCGTTCTTCGTTTTTTCCGCCTCTTCGAGCGAGTTCCGAACGGTCGACTCGCGTTCGCGCACGGTTTTCTCGATCCGAGGCCACACGAACTTCCCGAGCAGGATCGCCACCACGAGAAAGGCCAGCGCCCCCCCGATGAGCTCGGCGGCGGGCGGCAGCACGAGGTCGAGCCCGGTGCGGGCTTCCTCCGCCGCGGTGATCATCAAGTTGCTTCCCACTTCGATCAGCTCCCGTCGACTAGAGGATGAAGGTGAGGACGAAACCGATCAGGGCGAGCGCCTCGATCAGCGCGAAACCCAGGAACATCGTGGTTCGAGTCGTTCCGGCGGTCTCCGGCTGACGAGCCATCGCCTGGATCGCATTCGAGAAGATGTTGCCGATACCGATACTGGCCCCGACGGCGGCCAGGCCGTAGACCAACCCCTTGCCGATGGCGCCGAGACCCTCGGACACGCTGCCGCTCTCCTGAGCCAAGATCATCAGATTCCTCATTCGTTCTCCTCCTCGTACCTAAGCGGTCGCTAGTTCGGTCTCGTACTGCGGTTCTTTGTCTTCGCCTTGATCGCGGGCGGGCTGTGCCGCATGCTCCTCCTCGCCTCCGTGGCCGTGGAGAGATTCGGCGATGTAGAAGGCCGTCAACGTCGTGAAGATATAGGCCTGGATCGCGATCACCAGCAACTCGAACACGATCAGGATGCACGCGACCAGGAACGTGACGACGCTCAGTCCCTTGCCGAGGATGTTGCTGCCGAGCAGCAAGCTCTCGGTGAACAGGAAGAAGACCGTCAGCAGAACGTGCCCGGCCATCATGTTGGCGAACAGCCGGATCGCCAGCGTCAGTGGCCGGATGACGAACACAGAGAAGAACTCGATCGGCGTCAGGATGAAGTAGATCGGCCAGGGCACGCCGGGGGGGAACAATGTCTCCTTGAAGTAACTGAGTCCCTGATGCTTGATCCCGACGGCGTTGAACCAGACCCAGCTCAGAAGCGCAAGGATCGCCGGGATCGCCATGCGCGACGTCACGGGGAAGTTGATGCCGGGGACGATCTCGAGCAGATTGCTGAAGAAGATGAAATAGAAGAAGGTCGCAAGTCCGGGAGCGTATTTCGCCCCCTCGGGGCCGATGACATCGATCGCGATGTTGTTCCGAACGAACAGGTACCCGACCTCGGTCACGTTCTGCAAACCCTTGGGCACGAGACTCTTCTGCCGAACCCCAAGAAGGAAGAACCCGACCGTCATCAGTGCGGCGAGGTACATGAGGAGGACCACGCGGTTGATCTCGAAGAGCGTTCCCTCGAACCAGATGGGTTCCCAGATGAATAGGTGGAAGACGTCAAGCTCCATGCATTCAGCTCCTCGTCTTACGCAAGGTGGCCAACGACTGTTTCTTCTCGGGATCGATCTTCAAGAAAGCGTCCGCAGCTTCCCAGACAACGACTCCGAGGTGGCTTCCGATCAGAACGATCCCGGCCACCGTCAGGTCGATGTATTCGATGCCGCGGAGAACGAGGAGGCAACCGACGATGAGGCCCATCCCGACGGCTAGGGCCACGATCGCACCAACCACCAGCAGTTCTGGACGAT
Source organism: Actinomycetota bacterium (assembly GCA_030859685.1). Taxonomy (GTDB): domain Bacteria; phylum Actinomycetota; class CADDZG01; order CADDZG01; family WHSQ01; genus JACCXF01. The sequence goes on from JALZJQ010000103.1 coordinate 7,670, forward strand.
TCTCGGCCAGGCCCCCGATGATGCGGCCGGCGAGCCACAGGTTCAAGAGAGTTAGAGCGATCCCGGCTGCGGCCGAGACGGCGTAGGGAAAACCTTCCGCGGCCCAGAGGATGCCGATCACGAGCGGAGCGAACAGGAGTCCTCGTCGGATCATCCGGCGCACCATCTCGAGCTCGATCAAGCTTTCCCTCTCCCTTGCGTGTGCACGTAGACATGCACGATGCCGCCTATCCAACCGACCACCCCGCCGGCCACCTGAGCCCACGGGTCCGTGTCCCACCAACCGTCGAGCAGTCGTCCGATGAACCAGAACAAGAGCACGGCCCCGGCGAACTCAAACGCCAGCGACATCGCCTTGCCGAAGTCGGCCGAGCCCCGATTCCTATCCGGAGGTCTGCTCACCTGGTCTTGATCCGCCCCTCTCGAACCGTCCCGGCCCCATCATCCTCGTCCGGGAGCCGTGCGGCTCTCGAGCGATCGCAGGGGGCCGTGGAGGGCTATCGAGCGGTCGAAGCCTAACCCAGCCTCCGCTTGTGAATTCTTTCACAAAGTCCCGGATCCCTCAACCCGTCCTCTTCACGGGAAGGTAGACGGCTAGGTGCGACCGTCCAACAACTTGGTGAGGAGCGGGAACAGCGTGTAGATGACGATCGCCGCCACGGCTACGGGCAGAGCGAAGATCACCCCCGAGCTGTCGAGGAAGCTGAACGCAAGCCCCGCCCCAGCAGCCAGCGCCGACCAGATGTACATCACGATGACGGCCTGACGATGTCCATGGCCGAGGTCCATCAAGCGATGGTGGATGTGCTGCTTGTCGGCAAGGAAAACGTTCCGGCGCTTGCGCGCGCGGCGCACGACCGCCAGGAGTGAATCCGCGATCGGCAGCGCCAGGACGGCGAGGGGGATCAACAACGGGAAGTACGCCAGGAAGACCGCGGAGCCCGAGTTCGAAAGTGGGATCGACGGTGCACTACCGATGCCGGCGATGGTTGCTCCTCCGAGCGCGAGACCGAGAAGCATGCTGCCCGAGTCGCCCATGAAGATATTCGCCGGATAGAAGTTATGACGGAGGAAGCCCAATGTCGCTCCGACGATGATGATCGCGAGCAGTGGAGCCGAGGGCGTCAGGTAACCACCGCTCTCCGCTATCTGGTACGTGTACACGAAGAAGGAACTGGCTGCGATCGCAACGATCCCGGCGGCCAGACCATCCAGTCCGTCCACCAGATTGATCGCGTTCATCATCGCCACCAGCCAGATGACGGTCACGAGAACCGAGACGTCGTCGCTCAGCGAGAGGGTTTGGGTGGGCAGCAAGAGATAGTTCATCTTCACGCCGGACAGGAACAAGAGCCCGGCTGCGAACGTCTGGCCGGCAAGCTTCACGGGCGCGGGAAGAGCGCGCACGTCGTCGACCGCCCCCAATGCGAAGATCACGAGTGCCCCAGCTACGATGCCCATCGGCTCGGTCGTGGCGAACACGGTGTTGAACTCGGTGCCGGGGAGGAGCCGGGCCACCACTCCCCCACCGATCAATCCGACCAGGAGCGCCAGTCCCCCGAGAGTGGGTGTTGGCCGTGCGTGTACCTTGCGGTCGCTCGGCCGATCGATGAGGTTCACTTTCACGGCGAACCAGCGGACGACTGGTGTCATCACGTAGGTGATCACCAGCGCAGCGAACCCGACGACGAGATAAGCGCTCACGAGAGGCTTACGCCACGTCCGGGTACGGCCGGAACCGGTCGGTGAGCTCCCGCACGCGCGCGCGGACCTTGTTCTTGGCGGCCTCGGAATCGTCCTTGAGCGTCGCGGCTATGAGCCGCGCGACCTCCGAGGCCTCGGCCTCTTTCATGCCACACGTCGTGATCGCAGGGGTTCCTAAACGGATGCCGGAGGCGATGAACGGCTTCTCGGGGTCGTATGGGATCGCGTTCTTGTTCGCGGTGATGCCGACCTCGTCGAGCCGAGCCTCGGCCTCCTTGCCCGTGACGTTCGCCGAACGGAGATCCACGAGCATGAGGTGGTTCTCGGTTTTCCCCGAGACTATGCGAAGGCCCTCCTCACTGAAAGTCGAGGCCATAGCTGCGGCATTCGCGACGACCTGCTGAGAGTAGGAGCGGAAGTCCTCGCTCTGCGCCTCCTTGAACGCAACCGCCTTCGCAGCGATCGAGTGCATCATCGGGCCGCCCTGCCATCCGGGGAAGACGGCCTTGTCGATCGCCTTAGCGTGCTCTTCGCGGCACATGATCATGGCCCCTCTTGGTCCGCGCAAGGTCTTGTGCGTCGTGCAGGTAACGATGTCGGCGAACTCCACGGGATTGGGATGAACGCCGCCGGCCACGAGCCCGATGAAGTGCGCTGCGTCCACGAGGAGCAATGCGCCTACCTCCTCGGCGATGGCTTTGAAGCGAGCGAAGTCCCAGATACGACTGTACGCGGAGTAGCCGGCCACGAGCATCTTCGGGCGCTCGCGGCGAGCCACGTCCGCAACTTGGTCGTAGTCGATCGTCTCCTCGTCCTTGCTGACGCCGTACGAGACGACCTTGAACATCTTGCCCGAGAAGCTGACCGGCGACCCATGGGTGAGGTGCCCTCCGTGAGCGAGCTCCATACCCATGATCGTGTCGCCCGGTTCGAGGAAAGCGAAGTATGCGGCCACGTTCGCCTGGGCCCCCGCGTGGGGCTGAACGTTCACGTGGTCCGCGCCGAAGATCTGTTTCGCACGCTCGATCGCCAGGTTCTCGACGATGTCTACGTACTCGCAACCGCCGTAGTAGCGACGTCCGGGGTAGCCCTCGGCGTATTTGTTGGTCAATGGAGTTCCCAACGCCGAGAGGACCGCCGTCGAGGAGAAGTTCTCCGAGGCGATGAGCTCGATCTTCGAGTTCTCGCGATGGACCTCGGCCATGATGGCCTCGGCCGCCTCGGGATCGATCTTCTCTACGGCCTGCCAATCGGCCCACCCCGGATTGCTCATGTGCACTCCTCGTTCTCGATCTTGGATATCTGCCCGATCCTGCGCTGGTGACGCCCTCCTTCGAACCCGGTCACCAGGAACATCCCAACGATCGCCTCGGCGAAGGCCGGAGCCACGATCCGGCCCCCCAGCGCGAGCACGTTCGCGTCGTTATGCTGCCGGGCAAGCCGCGCCGTGAACTCGTCGAGACAGAGGGCGGCCCGGATCCCGTGAACCTTGTTCGCGGCGATCTGCTCGCCCTGGCCGCTGCCCCCCATAACGATGCCGAAGTCCGCGTCCCCGCCGGTGACTGCTCGTCCGACGGCGGCACATATCGGAGGGTAATCGACCGGCTCCTCCGACCCGGTCCCCAGATCGATGACCTCGTGACCCTCGTCGATGAGGTACTTGGCGAGGTGCGACTTGAGCGGGTATCCCGCGTGATCCGAACCCAGGGCCACTCTCACGCCCGCATCCTATCCAGCGGACCCCGGAACGGGCTGTTCTATCCGGCGGGGTCGCCGCAGATGATCGCGACCAGGGCATCTATCCCCAGCTCGAGATCGCTCACGCACCGATCGTAGGCGCCGGAAGGGAGCCCGATGGGATCGTCGACATCGAGGGTCCGGCGAGGCTCAGGGCGGGCTCCGCCCAGGAGTCTCCGAAGACGATCCTTCGAGGAAGCGGGCGTTGCGGCATCCTGCTCCATCCGGATCTCTGGGATCTCCTTGAGCATCACGAGCTTGCCTTCCGCCTCCGGGGCGACCTCGAGGATCTCGCGCACGTGGACGCTCGTCATCGCGACGATCAGGTCCGCGTCGTTCGCCTCCTCCGGGTCGAAGGCCCTCGTGCGGTGGGCCGAGAGGTCGAGGCCCCGTTCGCGGAGGGCGTCCACCGCCGACTCGGCGGCCCCGTACCCCGGCTCGGCCCACGTGCCGGACGAAACGACCTCGACTCCGTCGCAGCCTCTCCGATTCAGCGCCTCGCGCATGAGCGATTCGGCCATCGGCGAACGACACAGGTTCCCTGTGCAAACCATGAGGACCTTCACGGACGGGACATTAGTCGCGCGACCGGCGGCTCCTGCGCCTAAAGAGGAAATGTTGCCGACCCGGCAGCGGCAGGAGTTTAGCCGTGGCGGGGGTAACTTGGGGGCTATGACTTCTGCATGGGGGGAGCTCGTCCCGCGCCTCGAGGCGATAACTGATCTCGTCTCCGCCGTGAAGCTCTTCGAATGGGACCAGGCATCGATCATGCCGGCCGCAGGAGGACCCGCCCGGGCCCGCGCGAGCTCCACGCTCGAGGGGCTCATCCACGAACGGCTGACGGATCCCAAGATCGGCGAGCTCCTCGGCCGACTCGAAGAAGAAGCGGACGCCCTGGACGAGCAGCAGCGCGCGAGCGTCCGCGTGCTGAAACGCGACTACGAAAAGGCCACGAAGGTTCCCGAGGAACTCGTCAAGGCCCTCGCCATCGCCCGGGGGAACGCGTACCAGGCGTGGGCTCAGGCGCGGCCCGCCAATGATTTCTCGGTTCTCCAGCCCCAACTCGAGACACTGATCGACCTCAAGAAACAGGAGGCGGATGCCCTCGGCTGGGAGGGCGAACGCTATGACGCCCTGCTCGACCAATTCGAGCCCGGGATGAAAACGGCCGAGGTGCAGGTGATGTTCGACGAGCTGGTCGACGGACTCAGGCCGATCGTCGATGCCGTGCTAGACGCCGTCGACGACCCTCCTCCGTTCCTGTCACGCGACTACGACGAAGACAAGCAGATGGAGTTCTGCCGCTGGCTCGTCAAGCAGCTCGATTTCGACCTCGATCGGGGGCGGCTGGATACCTCGCCTCATCCATTCACCATCGCGATCGGCATCGGCGATGTGCGACAGACGACACGCGCCGAAGCAAATGCCTTGTTGACCTCCATCTACGCCGCGATCCACGAGACCGGCCATGCTCTCTACGAACAGGGCATCCCGGATGAAACGCGGGATCTGCCGGTCGGCACCTGTCCCTCGCTCGGGATACACGAATCGCAATCGCGCATGTGGGAGAACCAGGTTGGGCGCAGCCGCGCCTACACGGACTTCCTGCTCCCTCACCTCAAGGACCGTTTCCCGGAAGAGCTCGGCATGGTCGACCTCGAGGAGTTCTACCGAGGTGTGAATCATCCGCGCCGGACGTTGATCCGCGTCACGGCAGATGAACTGACCTACAACCTCCACGTGGCCCTGCGATTCGAGCTCGAGATCGCGATGTTCAGAAACGAGCTCGATGTCGCGGATCTGCCGGACGCATGGGATGCCGCGATGGAGAAGTACGTAGGCATCCGTCCCACCGATCATGCCGACGGCGTGCTCCAAGACATGCACTGGTCGATCTCGGCTCTCGGCTATTTCCCCACCTATACCTTGGGGACGATCTACTCGGCGGCATTCTTTGCACAGGCAGAGAAGGAGCTGGGAGATCTGTCTGAGGAGCTCCGCGCGGGGGTCACTGCCCGCTTGCTCGAATGGCTGCGCGAGAAGGTGCACCGGCACGGGTACATGTACGACGCGAAGGACCTCGCGGAACACGTCGTCGGGGGACCGGTAACGGCCACCCCGCTCCTGAACTATCTGCGGTCCAAGTATGGAGAGCTCTACTCCGCGAGCATCTGAAGCAAGCCTTGGCCGCTCAGGGCGCCTTCTCGCAGGACTACAGGGTCATCCACGATCGAGATCACCGTCGAGGGAACACCGTCGCAGACACCGCCGTCCAGGTAGGCGTCAACGGTTTCGCCGAAGATGTCCCGAGCGCCCGCCGCCGTGGTGGCCGGCGTGGCTCCCGACGCATTCGCGCTGGTCACCGCCAGCGGACCCGTCAACCTCAAGAGCTCCAGCAGCGAGTCTGAGTCCGGAACCCTCACGGCGACGGTGTCGTTCTCTTTCCCGCCCAGGTCGATCCCGAAGCCCGCCGTTCGCCGGCACACGATCGTCAGTGGTCCCGGCCAGAACGCGTCCGCCAGTCTCTGAGCTCTGGAGTCGAAGTCCGCCACCGCCTCTAATTGCGAACGTGCGGCTCCCAGCACCGGGAGCGCCTTGTCGCGCGACCGCCTCTTCAGCTCGAACACTCGCTGCACAGGGCCGGCCCGCAGAGACGCGGCCAGACCGTAGACCGTGTCGGTCGGGACCACGGCGAGGCCCCCTGAGGCCAGGACCCGAGCGATCGCGCCCTGGTCGCTCACCCGCTCTGCCATCGACCGCTCGCGATGCGTTCTCGCCCGGTCAGGTCGCGCTCCACCGACACATCGGTGAACCCACGATCCGACAGCAGCTCACGCGTCAGGTCTCCTTGAGACATCCCTATCTCCAGCACCATCCATCCCGCCGGCGCCAGCCAGTCGGGCCCTTCGGCTACCAATCGCCGCAGGACCTCCGTGCCGTCGGCTCCCGCGAACAGGGATCGATGAGGCTCGTGGTCGATCACCTCCGGCGGCAAGGTACCTGCGTCATGAGCGGCCACGTACGGGGGGTTGGCCACGACGACCTGAACGCGTCCCCTGAGAGCGTCGGCAAGCGCCGAGAACAGGTCGCAAGCGATCAGGCGCACCGGTAGTCCGAGGGAATCGATGTTCCGGCGTGCCCAGCGCGCCGCGCTCACTGAGGCATCGGTTGCGATAACGGTGGCATCGGGCCTCTCTTGTGCGATCGACAGCGCGATCGCTCCCGAGCCCGTGCCCACGTCCACTACCAGTCCGTCCGCTGGAAGGACTTCCATCGCCTTCCCGGCAAGCAACTCGGTCTCGGGGCGGGGCACCATGACGCCCGGGCCCACGGACAGGTCCAGGTGACGAAATCCGGCCACGCCCGTCACGTACTGAAGAGGCTCGCCCGCCCGACGGCGCTCGGCGAGTTCCTCGGCCAGACGGACTACTCCATCATCGAGCTCCTCCGTGGGGCCGACCTTCGTCCCGATTCCGTCCACGGCGGCGTCGACTATCCATCCGGCCTCTCGGTTCGGAACGTGGGATCCGGCCGATCGGAGTGAACGCGTGAGCTCGCGGATCAGATCGGAGCGCGTCGTCAGGCGGCCCCCTCAGCGGGACCGGACAGGTTCGCGGTCAAGGCCTCGATCAGCTCGTCGAGATCCCCTTCGAGGATCTCGGCCAGCCTATGGACCGTGTAACCGATGCGGTGATCGCTGACGCGATTCTCATGGAAGTTGTAGGTACGGATGCGTTCGGAACGATCGGCCGTCCGAACCTGCGCCCGACGCTCGTCGGCCATCACCTGCATCTGCTGCTCCTGCTTCGCTTGTAGCAGCCGCGCGCGCAAGATCCTCATCGCCTTGACGCGATTCTGGAGCTGGGATTTCTCGTCCTGGCATGCGACCTCGATCCCGGTTGGTAGGTGTTTGATGCGCACGGCCGAGTCGGTTGTGTTGACCGATTGACCACCGGGACCACTCGACCTGTAAACGTCGATCTTCAAGTCGTTCTGGTCGATCTCGACATCGACCTCTTCGGCCTCCGGGAGCACATTCACGGCGGCGGCCGAGGTGTGGATGCGTCCGCTCGACTCGGTCACCGGCACTCTCTGGACCCGGTGCACGCCCGCCTCGTACTTGAGTCGCGAATAGGCCCTCTTGCCCTTCACCGAAAAGGTGGTCTCCTTGATGCCCCCGACACCGGTTTCGTTGAGGGATAACACCTCGACCGTCCACCTCTTGTTCTCTGCGTAGCGCGAGTACATGCGGGAGAGCTCAGCGGCGAACAGCCCCGCCTCGTCCCCGCCGGATCCGGCGCGGATCTCCATGATCACGTCACGCTCGTCGTTGGGATCCTTCGGCGTCAGGGCCTCGTTCAGCTGGGTCCCGAGGGTCTCAAGGATGCGTTGCTGATCCGAGATCTCGCGCTCTAGATACGTGCGTTCCTCGCCCTGAGAGCCGGTCAACATCCCACGCGCTTCGTTCAGATCCGATTCCGCCTGCTTGTAGGCCCGCCAAGCTTCGACCGTGGGTCGCAGCTCCGAGTGTTCCTTGCCGAGACGCTTCAGGTCATCGGAGCGCGATGCGACCTGCGGATCGGAGAGAGAACGTTCGACCTCCTCGAAACGCGCGGCCATCTCATCGAGACGCTTCTTGGGCGGCGCCGTCACAGCATCACGTTGATCTCGTTCAGCACTCGTTCGCCCAGAACCTCGTCGCCTCGCAGTTCGAGTTGGCCGCGGACGCGCGCCTGCTCCGGGGTCCACCGCCCGCAGGTGAGACAACCGAAGGTCTCGATATCGACGCCGAACCACACGTCCGGGTCGCTCGGGGCGGTGACGAGTGGGCGCGCCCGGCTACCCTCAACGCCCACGCTTTGGATCACGACGGGTGGATCGCCTACCTCGAAGGAAACGGTGGAGCCGTCGGATGCGGCGGCGCGTTTGCCGATCACGTAAGGCATGGCTTGCATCAGACGTTCGGCAACGGCGACCGGAACCGGCCCGTCGAGGTGGCCCGGCCGCTCCGCAGCCCGCCGTATGTCCTGCTCGTGTGTCCACGCGTCCACGACCCTGGTGGCGAGGAGGTCTCGCATCGTCCCCGGACCCACCGGGGTCCAGGTATCGACCTGGAGATCAGCCTCCGTCAGAGCACTTATCTCGATCAGTCGCTCTTCAGTCACGGCCCTGAACTCGTCGAGGATCTCCCGAGGGGAGTGCGACCGCCTGAAGTCGACCGCCGCTTCGTTCACCGAGCCGAGGTCATTCTTGACGTGATCGCGCTCGCCGGGGTCGTGCTCCGGAAGAGGGCGACCTAGGAAGAAGGACTCGGAGCCGGCCAGGTGAGCGACGACGTCCTTCACGGACCAGCCGGGGAGATCGGTCTCGGCGTTCCAGTCCGCGCGCCCTAACGAGCTGCACAGCTCGTCGATCGAACTCCAGATGATGCCTAGGTGCTCGACCTCTCGAGCGGTCACCGGACTCACGCCACCGGCGCTTCGGGAGTCGCGCCGTCCCCTTGGTTGTCGATGTCCTGCGCCACCGCCCTCATGGCGACTATGGCTACCTCGATCTGATCCAGCGAGGGAGGCTTGGTCGTGATCCGCTGTAGGGCCAAGCCCGGGAGCATCGAGAGTTTGAAGAACCGCGAGTCCTCGTTGCGCGACGCAAGTTTGATGACTTCGTACGAGAACCCCGCAAGAAGCGGGATCGCCAGTAGACGCAAGCCGATGCGTGGGAATAGCGCCGTGGGGCCAATGAGATCGATGATGAAGTGGGCGATGATCGTCAGGAACAACACGATGAACAGGAAGTTCGTCCCGCAGCGCACGTGAAGCGTCGAGTAGTCACGGTCGATGGCTGCCGGATCGAGCTCGTCGCCATTCTCATACGCGTAGATGGTCTTGTGCTCCGCCCCGTGGTACTGGAACACGCGGCGGATGTCTTTGAACTGCCCGATCAGCAACAGGTATCCGACGAACATCGACAACCGGATTGCGCCCTCGATCAGGTTCGATACGAGCTTCCCGTCGGGGGAAACGTTGATGAGGTTCTCAACGAATCTCGTCCCGAGAACCGGCAGCGCGATGAAGATCGCCGAGAACAAGATGATGGAGGTCCCCATAGTGATCCCGAGTTGCTTATCGGAGAGCTGTTCCTCCTCCTCGTCCAGGGCCTGATTGGCCGAGATCATCAGTGCCTTCATCCCGATCATCAGAGACTCGATAAGTACCAGGCAACCGCGCAGCAGAGGCCACTTCAGCCAGCCGTGGCGCGTGGCGAGGGTTGGCAGGGGATGACGCTCGACCGCTATCGAGTCGTCGGGGCGCCGGCAGGCGACCGACCACGACGAGGGGCCTCGCATCATGACTCCCTCCAATACGGCCTGCCCCCCAACGGAAGGCTTCGGGGGGGTCGTTCGTCCCACGGGCGAGTACTACGCCTGTTGGGTTTCGGTGGTGGATCCCTCAGCCGGAGCAGGTGCCGGAGCCGGGGTCGGAGTCGCCTGTGCGCGCTTCGCGTACTTGCGCTGGAAGCGCTCGACCCGGCCGCCCGTGTCAACGAGCTTCTGCTTGCCCGTGTAGAAGGGATGGCACTTGTTGCACAGCTCGACGTGCAGCTCCGCTTTCACCGAACGCGTCGTGAAGGTGTTCCCACACGAACACGTCACTTTTGTCTCGGTGTACTCGGGGTGGATGCCTTGCCTCATTCGTCGTCCTTTCGAATCCCGCTGTCGCCCTCGACCGCCTGTTGCTCCCGGCGCTCTCGGGCCCTCTCGTAAGCCCTGGCCCCGCGCACCATGACATAGAAGGTGAGGAAGAGGCCGCCCACGAGTCCGATGATAGTCAGCCATTCCGGCCAACCCAAACCGAATACCAATTATTCCCTCTTATCTTTCGCCTATGCTCGCCTTCTCCGGCCCCGTCGAGTGTCGAGACGATCGCGGCCTGTGCTCGCCTCTTCGCGAGGGTCGAGAGGGCCTAATCGCCTTTGACCGGGACCTTAGCTATCTCCCGGAGGAACTCGCCGTTGCCCCGGGTGGCCTTCATCTTGTCGATCAGGAGCTCGAGCGCCCCGCCACCCTCGAGGGCGTGCAACACCCTGCGAAGACGCCATACCAGCTGTAGCTCTTCGGGCGTGAGAAGCAATTCCTCTTTTCGTGTTCCGGAGGCGGAGATGTCGATCGCCGGGAAGATCCGCTTCTCGGACATCTTGCGGTCGAGCCGCAACTCCCAGTTACCCGTCCCCTTGAACTCCTCGAAGATGACTTCGTCCATGCGGGATCCCGTCTCGACCAGAGCCGTTGCCAGGATGGTCAGCGACCCGCCGTGCTCGATGTTTCGAGCGGCGCCGAAGAAACGTTTGGGTGGGTAAAGAGCCGTCGAGTCGACACCACCGGACAGGATCCTTCCGGATGCCGGAGTTGCCAGGTTGTACGACCTGGAGAGCCGCGTGATCCCGTCGAGAACGATCATCACGTCCTTGCCCATCTCGACGAGCCGTTTCGCCCTCTCGAGCGTCAGTTCGGTGACCTGGATGTGGTCGTCGGATGGGCGGTCGAAGGTGGAAAAGATCACCTCGGCTCCGTCGACGCTCCGCTGCATGTCGGTGACCTCTTCGGGCCGCTCGTCTACGAGCAACACCACGAGATGCACTTCGGGATTGTTGGCGCGGACGGCGTTCGCGATCTCCTTCAGAACGGTCGTCTTCCCGGCCTTCGGAGGACTCACGATCATCCCTCGCTGCCCCTTACCGATCGGGGCGACCAGGTCGATGATGCGCGCGGTGATGTGGCGAGGGTCATCGTGCTGCTCGAGCGTCAACCGCTGCTGCGGATACAGGGGCGTGAGGTCCGCGAAGCGGGGTCGGTTCTGAACGGCTTCGGGCTCCTCGCCATTGATCTTGTGTATCCGTAGCAAAGCCTGGTACTTCTCAGAGTCCTTCGGCGACCGCACGGAGCCGGTGATCTCGTCACCCTTACGCAGCCTGAAGCGACGCACTTGCGAGGCGGAGACGTACACGTCCTTGTCGCCCGGCAGGTACCCAGCGGTTCGCAGGAACCCGTAGCCCTCCGGCAGGAGGTCGAGTACCCCGGTGCGAATCTCGGCGTTCGGATCCTCTTCGGCCTCGAGGTCCTCCCAGCTCTCTTCGCGCACGAAGTGCTGGCCGCCTCCGGGGCTTCCGCCACGTCCGCGACGACGACGGCGTCCGCGTCCCTCGCGCGGGTCGGCTTTCTCGCGCGGTCGCTGCTGCCGGCCGCCTTGTTGCTGAGGACGGCGCCGCTGCTGTTGCTGCTGCGGTCGGTCGTCGGAACGGCGATCGTCCGCCGCCTCCTGGTCAACAACTGCAGCCGCCCCGTTATCGGACGCGCCGTCGCTCGACCCCGTGACCTCTTCGACCGAAGGGGCGACCTCACGCTTGGGGGTCTTGGTTACAGCCTGGGCGGGTGGGGCGCCGTTACTCCTGCGCGCACCGCCATTACCGGAGATAGCGTCGATGATCTCGGACTTCTTCAGCCCGGTGGTTCTTACGTCCATCGATTTTGCTATCGCTCTGAGCTCGGTTACTGCTTTTGATTCGAGTACCGAGCGGTCCATGTCGGACACCTTCTATGCCTCCTGCATCGAGGGTGGAAGCTCCCCTAGGTGGGGCTGAGCTGCCTCCCAGTCATCCAAGAATTTCTTTGCACCTGCATCCGTCAGGGGATGTGTGACCAACGATTCGAAAACCTTGAAGGGCATCGTCGCTATGTCCGCCCCTATGCGTGCGGCCTCGACCACATGCATGGGATGACGCAGGCTCGCCGCGAGGACGTGACTCTGATAGCCCTGAACGGCGTAGATCTCGCAGATGTCGGACAGCGTTCTGAGGCTGTCCGTCGCGATGTCATCTAGCCTACCAAGAAAAGGCGAGACGATGTACGCACCCGCTTCTGCGGCCAGGATGGCCTGAGAGGGCGAGAAGATCAGCGTCACGTTCACTTTGATCCCTTCGTCGGATAAACCGCGCGTCGCGGCCAGACCTGCCTGAGTCATGGCGATCTTCACGACGGCGTTATCTGCGATCTGAGCGATCTCGTGCCCTTGACGGATCAAGAGCTGCGCATCGTCGATCGAGGTCGTTTCGATCGATACATCTCCATCGACGATGGAGCAGATCTCTTTAACGAGGGGCAGGAATCCCTGCTCCTCCTTACCGATCAGTGAGGGATTCGTCGTTACGCCGCGCAGCACCCCCCAGCTTGCTGCGCTGCGGATCTCGTCGAGATTCGCGCTGTCGAGTGAAAGCTTCACGATGCAGCTCCTTTGTTCATGTGCGGGTGATCAAGTGCGGGGGCCGACAACCTCGGCCGCCGCCTCCAACAACTTCTCCTGACGCGTGCCAACTTCGGTCCCCTGATCCGTCATCTCGAAGGCCTTCCGGATAACGTGATCGATGACGTTGGTCAGCGTCACGTCGAGGTCAATGTGTGAGATGACCGGGACGCCGCGCATCCGCGCCGACGACAACATGTACTTCTGCAATCTCCTGATCGCTTTGAAGTTGTTGAGATACCGCTCGCCGGGCCGCTGACGTGACTCACGCGTCCGCCAGTAGAAATGGCTCCGGTGAAGCTCCTCGTCCTCGACCGTCACCAACAAAGGCACGATCACGGCGTCCTTGTGCTCGACTCCCTCGAGGAACCCGGGTACCAGGTGCGTTCCCTCGACGATGAGATCGGTTCCCTCGGCGATGGCGCGGTCGATCAGCGCCTGGGCGCCGACGGCCACCGTCGAGGCCTGCTCCCTGAATCCGATGATCAACTTGTCCCCCGAGTGCGGGATGGGCTGACGAACCGCCTTGTCAGCCTCGAAGGAAGAGGCATACAGGGTGGGGAACATCTCACGTGTGAAGGCACTACGGAGCACCTCGCGCACCGCGTCCGTCGAGATCACCCTGGTGATGCCGAGACGCGTCGCGAGCTGGGTAGCGATGGTGGACTTACCCACCCCCGTCGCGCCTCCGATCAAGATAATGAGTGGTGCGTCGAGATCCGCGACGGACTGCCACTTGATGAAGGCCTTCGCGTAATCGTCCCCGACTTCGCGCCGCAGAACTTCCAGTGTCAGATCCTGGAGCTCATCCTCTGAAACGGTTGCCACATCGCGAGCGATCAGCTCCTGCTCGACCATGTTGGCGATGCCGTAGGACTGGATCGGCCCCAGGCCGGTCACGGCGAGCGACGAGGCGGCCAGGCCCTTCGAGTATGGGAGCCCGTGCTCGTGTTCCGATATCAGGATCCGCTTGCGGCGTTTCTCGTTCACGCAGCCGGTACTCCGTAGCGCGCGTCTGCCAGATCAGCGGCTCGGACGACAGCCGCGGTCACGTCGTCACCGTCGATGCCACAAGGAGCGTTGTCCATGTACACAACTTCGAGCCCACCATCCAGCGCCCTTCTCGTTGCGACGTCTACCCCCGCCGCCTTTACTTCGCACAGCAGAATGTCTGCGCCTTCTCCAAGTGCACCTATCTCCGCCTCCAAGCGGGTCCTATCGGAGAGTGAGTGGGTGATCCCGACCACCCGGCACCCATGAACCCGTTCGAGATGATTCGTGATCGACTCCGCCGCCGTCTCTGGAGCGGTCGTCGCTACAAATACATCCGCCCCGTCGACAGAAGCTGTTGGGGCCGGACGGAAAACGGTGCGAACAACCTGGATCTCGCCCTTGGTTCCCTCCCCCTTTGCCTTCGGTCGAAAAGACTGCTGTATCGAAGAGACGATCGAAGAGATCCGGGAGGGCGAACCGAAAGGGCTCTCGCACATAGTAACTACCACGGTGTCGCAGAGCAACAATCGGTATAACCCCATGTACCCCACCAGGTATTCCTCGGGGATCGTCGCCGGAGCCACCAGGATGGTCGCGTCGGCGTGGGCGGGGGGGATGGCGGACCCGGAACCCTCCAGCAGCAGCAGGTCACCGGGAAGGTCGTTCGCCATCGCGATGCCCTGGGCCACATTGGAGTGCTCGACCGCCCCCGCCAGGCCTCCGCCGCACCGCCGGCACCCAACCGTGGGAACCCGGGCGAGCAGGGCGTCCTCGATGTAGTCGGATGCGGCGTGTCTCCCGGAATCGGCGAGTGCCAGGAGCTGGGTGGGGGTCAACGAGATCTCGTCGCCCCTCAGTATCTCCGGTTCGGGAGGCCCACCTCGGCCCATGGCAACCACGATGGGGCGACGGCCCTCGTCCACGAGAGCTCTCGCCGCGAACCCCGCAACCGCGGTCTTGCCGGTCCGCTTCCCCGTCCCGATCACGGCGATCGAAGGCTTCTGCGCGAGGTGCGGGCGAGGCGGTGGGGAGAAGACGAAATCCGCGCCCTCGTAGGGCACGCCGTTGCTCAGAGCCACCCCCGCCAGGGCGTGGCGGCGACGGTAGTCCAGGACCGGCTCGTCGGACAGATCCAGGACCGCGTCGGGCCGAAGCCTCATGAGGGAGGTTTCGAGGAGCCGGAGCGGGTCGGACCCGCTATCGACCGGGACACCCCCGAGCTGCGTCAGGCCGCCGGGGCCGATCTTTTCCTTACCGCCGACCAGAACGCACCCCGCGAGCGAATGGCCGGAAGCCCTCAGATCCGACAAAGCGGCCTCGATGACCGGTGGATAGTGCTCGCCGTCGACCACGACCAGATAACGGATGGGAACCCCCAGGAACGGGACGGGTTAGATACGAGGCTGAGAGGGAAACCTAAAGCAGTCAGCTTCCCTCGCTTAACCCAAAGGGGGCAACAAGCAAATGCTCGGAAAGAACAAGGACACCACGGCCACCGACCGGGACACGGACGTTCAGACGCGCGATGTCGCCCGGGCCCGCGGCGGCATCTCTTTCTGGTCGATCCTCACCGGCGTCGTAGTCGCGTACGGTGCGTTTCTCCTTATCTTCGCGATCGTCGCTGCTGCTACCGCTGCCTCGGGAGTCGACGCGGACGCAGCGAGCGACGCGACCCGCGAGGTCGGCATCGGAGTCGCGATCGGTGCGGTCGTGACCTGGTTCCTCTCGTTCCTCTGGGGTGGCTACACCGCGGGGCGGATGGGACGTGGCGCAGGAGCGATCAACGGCCTGCTGGTCGCGGTCGTGTTCCTGGTCATCGGAGCGATCGTCACGGCGCTAGTCTCCGCTTTCGGCGAGACGGCCAACCTGCAGCTGCCCTTCACGGAGAACCAGCTCCCGATCCAGGGGAGTGAACTCTACGATTACTCCATCGCGTTCGGGATCGCGACCCTCGTAGCGATGTTCTTGGGAGCGATCCTTGGTGGGATGATGGGCCAGCGGTGGCACACCAAGCTCGAGCGTCGAGCGATCGAGCGTGAGGAAGCGGTTGCCGACAGCGAGCGTAAAGAGGAGATCGTCAACCGCGAGGAGAACCCGCGCGACTCGAGGCTCGAGGAGGCCCGCCGCGAGGCGGACACCAGCCGAACCGATACCTCCAAGGACAACGAGGTCGATCTACGGGAGCGCAGCGCCGAGGAAGCGCGCCGCACCACGACCGAGCAGCAGAGGAACCGCTAGCGCCAGGCTTAGAGACACAGGTTCAAACGAAGCCCGGGGGGTTGCTCCCGGGCTTCTTCGCGCCCGGGACGCACGGGTCTTGGCCTTTGGTGCCCGGGAGCTCCGGACTAACCCTCGGTCGCGCCCGCCGATTCCCATTCGCTCACGAATACGCGCCATCCCGCATCGCGTTCGCGGCACACCCGGCGGACCTGTTCCGCTCTGGTGGCAGCTTCGGGGCGGGGGACGATGAGCAGCAGCGATGGACCGGCGCCCGCAAGCGACACCGGCAAGCGCGCGGCGCGGAGCTCCTCGTGCACGGCAGCCGTCTCGGGCATCAGCGCGAGACGATGGGGCTCGTGGAGCCGGT
>JALZJQ010000105.1 GCA_030859685.1 Actinomycetota bacterium
CATCAAGGGGTTCTCTTTCTCGACGAGCTCACTCTTTACCGTCGCGACGCGCTAGATACGCTTCGCGCGCCTCTCGAAGAAGGTGTTGTTCGTATCGCTCGAAGCGATGGAGCCGTGGTCCTTCCCTGTCGGATCTCCCTCGTGGCTGCCGCCAACCCGTGTCCCTGCGGACATCGTATGGACGGCCCCTCAGCGTGCAGGTGTTCGCCACTGCAGATCTACAACTACGACAGTCGCCTGTCGGGTCCCCTCGTCGACCGGATGGACCTGCAGGTCCTGTTGTCGCGCTTGGGCCGGACCGAGCTTCTCGATCCCTCTACTCAAGAGACCAGTGCTGACGTTCGCGCGCGGGTCAAGCTCGCGCGGTGCGCACAACTTCAGCGTTACGGATCGTCCCTTGTGTCGAACGCATCTGCTACGAAGGCGCAGTTCGAGGGCGCTATTTCCCTCTCGCCACAGATCAAGACGTTGCTGTCATACGCCATCGAAGACCGCCGTACTCAGCTGACTGGTCGTGGACTTGCCAGGGCGCTCCGGGTCGCGCGAACGATCGCCGATCTAGCGCAGGAGGAAGTCATGCTCGAGGAACACGTTGGAGAGGCCCTCCAGGTTCGAATGAGCAGGGAAGCATCGGAGGTGGTCGCATGAGCAATCCCGCGCAGACCGATCTGCTGCTCTCTCCTCCTGCCCGGCACCGAGTTGTTCGGCCTTCGGATGATGAATGGCCGAACGCTTTGAACGAGCTCGGTCCTCATCGCCCGCCCAAATCGGTGTACGTGATGGGCCGCCGCCTTCCAGACCCTCGTAGTTCGATCGCGATAGTCGGGACCCGCCGCCCAACCGCTGCCGGATTGACGGCGACGCGCCTGATGGCTCGCGCTTGTGCTGAGGCCGGGTTTGCGGTGATCTCAGGCATAGCCGTTGGCGTTGACGCCGCCGCGCACGACGAGACGCTCCGAGCTGGCGGGCACACGGTTGCGGTGTTGGGGTGTGGACTTGACGTTGATTATCCGGCCAGGAACGGTCGCCTCAAGCGCCAGCTCGCTCAGCGGGGAACCCTGGTGTCGGAGTATTCAAACGGAGAGCAGCCCTATCCAGCTCACTTTCCCGAACGAAACAGGATCGTCGTTGGTCTTGCCAGAGCGGTTTTGGTCGTCGAGGGTGGTTTGAAGAGCGGCGCCCTCATCACCGCGCGCCTCGCGCTCGATGCTGACCGATCGATCTTTGCCGTTCCCGGAAGCATGCGCA
The DNA here is from genome assembly GCA_030859685.1 of Actinomycetota bacterium. Taxonomy (GTDB): domain Bacteria; phylum Actinomycetota; class CADDZG01; order CADDZG01; family WHSQ01; genus JACCXF01. The sequence continues at coordinate 1,249 of JALZJQ010000105.1, forward strand.
ACACGATGGCCGCGGGGCCGAACGAGCTCATCCGAACCGGGCAGGCGGCCCTGGCCACCGCACCGAGCCATATCTTCGATGAGCTGGCGCCGGGACTGGTCTGGCAGGAGCCGGTCGACCGATTGGATCCCAAAGCGCCTGCACTCGAAGCGGAGGAGATAGAGGTCCTTGGCCTTCTGGACGACGTCCCCGTGACGTTGGATCACATCGCCCGATGCTTGGCGCAACCGCTAGGGCGGACCACGCTGGCGTTGTCACGACTCGAGGTCCGAGGGCTGATCATTCGGCGACGGATGGGCTACGAGATAACCGAAGCTGGCGGGCGGGTTCGCTCACTCCTCTAGGATCTGCCGACGGTGAAGGTCTCTCGTGCCCGGCACATCCGTGGTGCTCGTGGTGCAAGCGGTGCAGATCCGTGCACCCCGTGCACCGCATGCACCCCGTGCACCGCATGCACCCCGTGCACCGCACGCACCCCGTGCACCGCATGCACCCCGTGCACCGCATGCACCCCGTGCACCGCATGCACCCCGTGCACCGCACTCTTGCGAGCAACACTCGCTAGGAGCGGGGTCGGGAGGTGTCGAGCATGAATACGTACGGGCCAGACCCGATGAGGTGGCGACCTCGGGAGGCAGGCCACGAGGCAGCGGCCAGAAAGAGAAAGGGACCCGGGGAAGGGTCCCTTTCCGAACTTCGGCACTCTAACCCCGAGGGGCTGCAACGAAGGGGGAGAATCTCGTCGCAACCACATTCTTCGACGCCAGGCTCCGCCTTCCTGCTGGACGCGCCGATATCGCGAGAGGCGCCGCCATCTCCAGCGGCATCTCGAGCGGCATCTCGAGGGCGCCGGCATCTCGAGGGCGCCGGCATCTCGACCGGCATCTCGAGCGCCGACATGGAGAAAAGGGGGCCGAACGGACCCGAGCTCCGGGCCAACGACGCCTCGCCGGGTGGGGCCAGGGCTTCACCGGGCCACCACCGGGGGATCGCGCCGCCGCCGCGGTCGTTGACACGCCTGACGCTTGAGGGACATCCTTACCGCACGACCGACAACACCCATGTAAAGGGCGAAAGGGATCCATGCCCCACGACCCGGCCATCCAGGCGGCATCCGGCGCATTCGTGCGTTCGTTGAGTGCCGAACGGAACCTGTCGGGGCACACGACCCAGGCCTACCGCTCCGACCTCGCTCAATTCGAGGGATGGGCTCGCAGGGGCGGGGTCGGAAACATGGGCGAGATCGACCGGCGGCTCCTGCGCCGCTACCTCGCCTATCTGTCCCAGCTGGGATACGCACGACGATCCGTCGCCCGGAAGGCCAGCGCCGTGCGATCGCTCCTGCGCTGGGCCGTCGAGCACGACCTGATCGCCACGAGCCCCGCCGAAGACCTGCCTGCCCCGAAGCTCGACCGACCCCTGCCGCGTGTCCTGAAGGCGTCCGATGCGAGCCGGTTGTGCGAGACGCCACCGGATGATGACGCGACCGGGCTGCGCGACCGGGCCATCCTGGAGCTCCTCTATGGAGCCGGACTGCGTGTGGCCGAGCTCTGCTCTATCGACGTGGAAGATGTGGACCTCCGAGGCCGAACCGTCAGGGTCATGGGCAAAGGACGCAAGCAGCGACAGATGCCGGTCGGCGAACCGGCGGCGAGAGCTATCGAGACATACCTCGCCGGGTCGCGATCCGAGCTGCTCGAGCGCCGAGTCGACGGGCAGCTGGTTCCTGATACGCAGCTGGTTCCTGATACGCAGCTGGTTCCCGATGCCGAAGCGGACGAAGCGGTCGAAGCGACCGGAACCGGCGTCGAAGAAGCAGCCGGCGGGGTCGAGACGGCCTTGTTCGTCAACCGCAGGGGCAGGCGGATCGGCCCACGCTCCGTGCGATCGATGCTCACGAGATACCTTGCCGCCGAGGGGGAACGACACGCGAGCCCCCACGCTCTGCGACACTCGTTCGCGACCCATCTGCTCGATGGCGGCGCCGACCTACGTTCCGTGCAGGAGCTTCTTGGGCATGAGAGTCTCGCTACGACGCAGATATACACGCACGTCTCGACGGAACGCCTGAGGACTGTTTATGAGCAAAGCCATCCCAGAGCCTGACCCGAGGCCCCAGCCTCGAACTCGCCGCGGTGAATCCGACCCGACCGACGACAGCGTCCTGGAGGCGTGGACCGAGTACAAGTCCAACGGGTCCCCGGGGGCCCGCGACGCACTCATCCTGAACTTCTCACCTCTCGTGAAGTACGTGGCCGGCAGAGTGGCCGTGGGGCTGCCGGCCAACATCGAGCAGACAGACCTGATCTCGTACGGCATCTTCGGGCTGATCGATGCGATCGACAAGTACGAGCCGGACCGCGGCATCAAGTTCGAGACGTACGCGATCAGCCGGATCCGAGGGGCCATCATCGATGAGCTTCGTGCGATCGACTGGGTGCCCCGCTCGGTTCGGTTCAAGGCGCGCGAGGTTGAGAAGGCGTACACGGCCCTCGAGAACAAGCTGAAGAGACCTCCGTCGGACGCGGAGATCGCCGAGGAGATGGGGATCACATCCGACGGCCTCAACGCGATCTACACACAGCTGTCTACCGTTTCCCTCGTGGCGCTCGACGAATTGATGTCGGTCGAGGGCGACAAGGGTGACCGCCTGTCCCTCGTCGAAACTCTCGAGGACACCAAGACCGCGGGGCCGGTGGACACCGTCGAGGCCGAGGAGATGAAGCAGATCCTCTCCGGCGCCATCAACCGGTTGCCCGAGCGGGAGAAGATCGTCATCACGCTCTACTACTACGAGGGCCTGACCCTCGCCGAGATCGGGACCGTGCTGGGCGTTACCGAGTCACGCATCTGCCAGATGCATACGAAGGCCGTCCTGGCGCTGCGCGGAAAGATCGTCGAGGCCACGCAGGGCGACTAGGCCCGCAGGGTCGCTGGTTTCCTCGATCCCGGGGCGCTCGAAGCTCCGGGGCGCTCGAAGCCCCGAGTCGTCGGGCTCCACGCTGGTGTAACCTTTTGGGGCTTCAAAATTCACACGCTCGTCTCCCGTAGCCAGCCTCTAGGTTCGCCGCGGGTTTCGGTCCCCGTACCAACGGGGTTTGACGGGCGGAGGAGTCCGGTCCCGTGGGCCGGCATAACCGAAGGAGGAACGACCATGCCGGTCGTCACGATGCGGCAGTTGCTGGAGGCCGGGGTGCATTTCGGCCACCAGACTCGCCGCTGGAACCCGAAGATGAAGCGGTTCATCTTCACAGAGCGCAATGGGATCTACATCCTCGACCTGCATCAGACGATGTCGGGGATCGAGGACTCCTACAGGTTCGTGCGAGATCTCGTAGCGGGCGGCGGGCAGATCCTTTTCGTGGCAACGAAGAAACAACTTCAGGACATCCTGGAGGAGCAGGCGAAGCGGTCGGGGATGCCCTACGTGAACTTCCGCTGGCTCGGCGGCATGCTGACGAACTTCCGCACGATGCACGATCGCATCAAGCGCATGCGTGAGCTCGAGGAGATGGTCAACTCCGACGCCCTCGATAGCCTGCCCAAGAAAGAGCGACTGCGTCTGACGCGTCAGTACGAGAAGCTTGCCCGCAACCTGAGCGGAATCAAGGACCTCGACAGGCTGCCTCAGGCGATCTACATCCTCGATACGAAGAAGGAAGAGATCGCCGTTCGCGAGGCGCGCAAGCTCGGGATCCCGATCGTTGCGGTCTTGGATACCAATTGCGATCCCGACGACGTCGACTATGCGATCGCGGGGAACGACGACGCCATCCGCTCGGGACAGCTGCTCACCCGGATCATCGCGGACGCCGCGATCGAAGGAAAGAGCATGCGCCCCGACCAGGGCGACCAGCCCGCCGCCGCGGCGGCCGAGCCAGAGCCAGAAGTCCTTCCCGGCGCGGCTGCTCAGCCCAAGGCGGAATGGGAGCTACAGCTCGAAGCCGAGGAAGAGGCGGCGCGTGACACACCCAACGGTGAGGCCGGGGGATCCCCGGACAGCGCGCCCGGCCCGGCCAGCGCGCCCGGCTCGGACAGCGCGCCCGGCTCGGACAGCGCGCCCGTTCCGGAGCCCGCGGGCACAGAGGAACCCGCTCCGGCGGAGCCCGCGACAGCTGAGCCCGCGACCAAGTCGTAGGGGGGACTTACGACGACGAGACGACGAACGACCCACTGGAGGCAAGACGATGGCTGACATCAATGCAAGAGACGTAAAGGCGCTCCGGGATA
>JALZJQ010000124.1 GCA_030859685.1 Actinomycetota bacterium
TGGCGGAGGGCGCAGCGCGATCCTTCGACGCCGATCTGGGCATCTCCGCAACCGGCGTAGCCGGGCCGTCGGAACAGGACGGTCAACCCGTAGGGGCGATCTTCGTCGGCGCCTGCTACCGCGGGAAGGTGGAAGCCCGCAGGGTACGCGGCTATGGAGACCGATCGCACACCAAGGCCATCGCGGTCACCTACGCGATCGACCTCGGCCGGCGCCTTCTCCAACATCGGTGAGCTCTGAGCACCTGCGGCTCTTTTTCGCCGTGGACGTGCCCGAGGACCGTCTCGTCGCGTTGGCCACGCGGGCCGAGCCGTTGCGGCAGCGATCCGAAGGGGCCCGATGGATCCCGGTCGAGAACCAGCATGTGACCTTGAAGTTCTTGGGCTCCACACCGGAGGGGCACGTGAGCGCACTCCTCGAGACGATGCGCGCGGTGAGTGCGCGCCACGCGCCGTTCGAGCTGCGGCTCGCGGAGCTGGGTACGTTCCCCGAACGAGGCAAGGCGCGCGTCTTGTGGGCCGGGTTCGACGATCCCTCGCCCCTGCGCGACCTGGCCGCGGATCTGGACGCGGCACTCGTCCCCCAGGGGCATCAGCCGGACAACCGTCCCTTCAGCGCTCACCTCACCCTGGCCCGCTTCAGGATCCCGGCCCCCGTGCGAGGTCTCGTAGATGTCGACCTCGAAGGACTCGATCCCTTCACGGTGAGCGAAGTGGGGCTGTGGAGATCGCGGCTGTCACCCCAGGGGGCACGATACGAACGGCTGGGCGGTGCCGCGCTCGGCGCGCGGGCTTGACCCCGATTCTGTTTAGATGAAAGGCCGTACATCAACGCATATCTGGAGGTCCGGCTTGTTCCGCACGACATCTATGGGCACCGCCGCGTTCCTGCTGGTGCTGGCCGTCGCCGGCGCCGCAGCGGCCCATGGCGACAAGGTGAGGACCGATCCGCCCGAGGGGGCGACGGTAAAGACCGTGCCCGGGCGGGTGTCGATCACGTTGTCCGAGGCGCCCACCCCCCAAGTCAAGCTGCAACTGACCGATGGGTGCGGCCGCCAGGTCGCGCGATCCGTTGCGGTTCGGGAAGCGGACATCGTCGGATCGGTGTCGAACGCCCAGCCCGGCCGGTGGAAGGCTTCGTACCGGGCGATCTCGAGCGTCGATGGTCACGAATCCGAGGGCTCGTGGACCTTCCGGGTCGCGGGAGACAAGGATTGCTCCCAGGAGGACACCTCGGGGGATGAAACGGGAGACAACGACGCCATCGAGCCGGGCACCGGGGCCGGGGGAGATACGGCTCCCCTAACGCGGTCGACCGAGTCAAGTGTCCCCGTCGTCCCGGTGGCGATAGGCGCCGCGATCCTGCTGCTGGCGGCGTTCCTCGTCCGCCGGTCGACGGCGTAAGGGCCACGGATGGTCCTGGCTCACACGATCACGCCCGGGGGGCCCGAGACCGAGTACCTCGTGTTCGCGGGAGCGATGCTCGTCCTCGGCGTGGTCTTCTTCGTTCAGAAGAGCGTCCCACCGATCGTGCCGGTCCTCCTGATCCTAGGGGCGCTCGTGGTCGGGGCCGGCGCGTTCGCCTTCCGGTCCGATGGAGCCACCTCTGCGGCGGGCGTCGAGATGTCGCTGGTATCGCCACAGGCCGGCGCGAGCGTCGAGGCGAGGAAGCCCATACAACTCGAGGTCGAGTTGCAAGGGGCCGCGATGGCGGGGGAGGAGCAGGACGGAGAGACCCCGGGCCATCTCCACGTTTACGTGAACGGCAAAACCGTTGACATGCCGACCAGTCTCACGCCGACGGTGAAGCTACCCCCGGGCAAGCACGAGGTCGCGGTCGAGTTCGTCGACGCATCGCACGTCTCGTTCGATCCGCCCATCAGGTCGCAGGTGCAGCTCAGGGCGCGATGACTGCGTCTCGCCGGGTCCTGCCCACTCCACGCATCGACCTCGAGCCGCTCGGTGCTCACCACGCCCCCGACCTATGGGACGCGACGGTGCGCTCGCTCGACGAGCTGAAGCCGTTCATGTCGTGGGCGGATACCGCTAGCTTCGAGACGACGCTGGCGTTCGCGAGCGGTGGCGCTCTGCAATGGGACGCCGGGACCGGCATGGTCTTCGCGATCATGATCGGGGGGGAAGCCGCCGGGACGATCGGTTTCGCTCAACACGCACCCCTGGCGGGACATGCCGAGCTCGGGTACTGGCTCAGAAGCGATCTGTGCGGGCGCGGCCTGATGACCGAGGCGGCTTCGTCGGTTGTGGACTACGGGTTCGGCGTCCTGCATCTGCATCGGATCGAGCTGCGGGCCGCTCCCTCCAACGTCGGGAGCGTCCGGGTCGCAGAGAAGGTCGGCTTCAAGCGTGAGGGGACCCTGAGGCACGGAGCCAGAGGCGCGGACGGCTGGCATGACGTCGACGTCTACGGTCTGCTCGAATCGGACGACCGCCGGATCGGCCACGCCCCGGGTGATTCGGCGGCCGGGATGTGACAATCAAGCGAAGGTTCGGCGACGTGAGGGAGGCGACCACCGGTGGGGAACCCCATCCATCCCGAGACACGGATCGGCCACGTACATCTGAAAGTGTCTGATATCGACCGGGCCGAGGCGTTCTACCGCGACGCGCTCGGATTCGAGACGACGACGCGCTATGGAGACGGCGCCGTGTTCATGTCGGCGGGTGGCTACCACCATCACATCGGGCTCAACACGTGGCACAGCAAGGGCGGTCAACCGGCGGCGCACAACACGACCGGGCTGTTCCATTTCGCGATCCTCTACCCGGACCGAAAACAGCTCGCGAACGCACTCAAGCGCCTCGTCGAGAACGACGTGGTTATCGGAGGCGCCTCGGACCACGGTGTCAGCGAGGCGATCTACCTCGAGGACCCCGACGGGAACGGGATCGAGCTCTACCGGGACCGGCCCCGGGACGAGTGGCGACATGATCCATCGGGCGCCGTGGTGATGGTGACCGAGCCGCTCGATCTTCGGGCGCTGCTGCAGGAGGCCGATTAGGCGGTAAGCGCGGCCTCGTCCACCGTCAGCTTGCGCGCGTCCGCATCGAGCGTGACCGTTGCGCCCAACGGCGTCGTGGCGAGATGCTTGCCATGTCCCATCGGCAGGTTGTAGATCGCCGGTATCCCGAGAGGCTCGATGTGCTTCTCGAGAACGTCTTCGGCGGAGTACATGAGGGGCGCATCGTCGTTGTCATCCGGCCAGTCGCACTTGTGCAGCTCGCCCACGACCACTCCGATGATGCCGTCGAGCGCTCCCGACTGTTTCATGTGCGTGAGCAACGCGTCGATCCGGGGCGGGCTTTCGTAGACGTCCTCGAAGAAGAAGATCTTGCCGCCGAGGTCGACGGCCCACGGCGTGCCCAGGGAATGACTCAGGAGCCACAAGCAACCACCAGCCAGCTGACCGGTGGCGTGCCCGGGCCCAAGCTGCCGCACGTAGTCGTCGTCGGGATTACGGGGCACTTCGCCGAGGGGTTCGGAGGAGGTCAAAGCCTTCATCAACCGGTCGGTCGTGAACTCCTTAGTCTCGGGGTCGTTGACGCCCGCGAGACCGGGCCCATGGAAGGTGATCAGGTCGGTGTGACGCGCGATCGCCGCGTGGAGGGCGGTTACGTCCGAGTACCCGACGAAGGGTTTCGGGTTGGCCGCGATCGCACCGAAGTCGAGATGCGGCAGCATCTGGGCGGCGCCCCACCCGCCCTGGAGGCACTGGACGACGTCCACCTCGGGGTCGGTGAACATCCGCATGAGGTCCTTCGCCCGCGTCTCCGCGTCGCCGGCGACCCAGCCCGTGCGATCGAACACCCCCTCGCCGAGCACGACCTCGTACCCGCGCGTCTCCCACCACTCGACGCCCCGCAGGATCTCGCTGCGGGCGTAGTAGGGGGACGAGGGAGCGGGCACCCCGATGGTTCCTCCCGGCCGAAGGGCGCGTCCTTTGAGGGTCAATGGCGATCCTTTCGAGTGGGAAGCGGCATGGTTCGCAACTCGGTGACGAACGAAGCGATCTCATCTACCGCCGTGTCGAACAAGATCCGGCCCTTCTCGGCGGTAGCTTTCGTCGCGTCTCCCTGGACGCCCGATTCCGAGAACGAGGACCACCACGGCATCACCTTGAGTGGACCGTCGGACCAGTCCATCCACGAGTGCTCGGTGGCCGGGTAACCGCGCTCGTCGACCGCCTGGTCCATATCGACCGCCTCCGGATGGAGATGGAGGTAGAGGGAGGTCTCGAGTTCGCACGCGTGCGCCATGCCGCCACGGTCGGAGTCCCGAACGTCCTGGATCACCTGCGTACTGCGGGGACCGGCGAGATAGAAGGACGCAGCGACCAGCGATCCCGGTTCCTCGACCGTGGTCAGGCGGGCCGCCATCTCGACGAGGTTCTGGTTGGATCCGTGACCGTTGACCAGCAGGACCCTCTTGAACCCGTGCCGGACGAGCGACAAGGCGACATCGGTGCAATACCGGCAGAAGGTGTCCCATGCGATCGTCACGGTGCCCGGATAGTCCATGTGATGAGGCGAGTACCCGTGCACCACGGGCGGCAGCAGCACCGTCTCTGCAGTGAGCCGTTCAGCGGCCCCGCGACAGATCGCCCCGACCAGCGTCACGTCCGTGTCGATGGGGAGATGCCGTCCGTGATCCTCGAGCGTCCCGATGGGGACGATGGGTACGCGCTCTTCTTTGACCGCGCGCGCGACCTCGGGCCACGACAGGCGGCCGTACTCGAGCGGGTCACCCCACACGAGCGCTCCGCGGTACGAAGCCGGGGACCTCGAACTCGTTCCAGCGCCCGAGGCAGGGCGATCCATCGGAGACGAGCATCCGTCCCGTAGTGACCTCGCACGCCATCGCGAAGACCGTCGCCGAACCCTCCGGCCCATCTTCATGTACGCAGATGGATCCCGCCCGGGCGTCATGATCGGCGAGCAGCCGCGCGCAGTCCTCGAGGGATGACGGCGGTGCGTTCTCGAGAAGGTCGCGTGCGCGTTCCAGCCGCGCCTTTGATCCATGCGAGGCGGGCCTCACGGGAACGGCCGGGTCGGCGAAGTAGTGATTCGTGTGAGCGTCCGCCCCTTCGATCGTGTTGTGTGTGGTCGCGGTCGTCTCGACGACAACCGAACGCTCGCCCGACATGAGGAAGTGGGCGTAGCCACCCGCGCGCCCGGGCAACGTGGCAGCGGCGATCGCTGCAGTGAGGTTCGCAGCACCGAGCACCAGGCGCGAGATCGCAACGCGCGGCGTTCCGATGCGGTCGTCGCCCGCGGCTAGAGAGTCGATGCCTTGAGCGAAACCGCTCGCGTTCATGCCGACCGCCGGCAGGAATCCAGCACAGGTCGGCGAGACGAAGGACGGGCCCCCATCCGGCTCCGCGACGACCACCCCGATCGAATCGTGGCCGGCGTACCACTGTTCCGCGTGCAGGAGGAAGGCCCCGTGCGACATGGAAGTGCATGCCTCGAAGGTCCACACCTCCTCCATGCAGTTGAGGATCGCCGCCTCCTCGAACGAGATCCCGGCCCCCTCGGCGAGCCCGGCGATCTCTTCGACTAGATCGGGGACCGAGGCGCGCGCCGCGTCGATGAAAGGGGCGGATGCGGCCGCCATCGCGCCCTCGCGCCCTCTTGCAAGCTGGGCATAGAAACGGAGCGCAGAGCCGATGCCCTCGGCCATTGCCTCGCCCTGGGCACGGCCCATCCGGCGGGGGGTTCCCGCAGCTCGTGCCACCGCGACGCTCATAGGCTCGACTTCATCTCCTCTGCGAAGCGATACAGCAGGGCCACCGACTGGTGCATATGTTGCCTCAGGCCCTCGACGCTCGCGTACTCGTTGGCCGCGTGCGCCCCGGCGCAGTGGCCGGCGCCCCCTATGGCGAAGGGTAGTCCGAGTACCCGCTCGAACAAGAAGTACGGGGCCCACCAGGGCGCGCTGGGCCAGACCCGCGCCGGTGGCCCGGCATCCTCATGTGAACGGATCATCGCGCGCGCCACGGGGGAGGTCGCTGAGGTGCGGGCCGGAGGGCAGACCTCGCTCGGGGTGACGGTGACCTCGGGGGCCACCTCCGCGATCTGGGTGCGGACCGACCGTTCCACGGCCTCTATGTCGGTGCCATAAGGGATCCGGAGGTCCACGACCGCGCTCGCTTGGTGCGGGACGATGGTCTTGTCCCCGGGTGCACGGCCGGCGAAGAGCCCATTGATGTTCGCGGCGGGTTCGTACACCAGGGCCTCGACCATCGCGCGTGCGGACAGGTTGCTCTTGAGGCGATGTGCATTCGACTCGACGAGATAGGCGTCGCGATCGAAGTGCTCGGCGAGGTCGTCGAGCAATGCCAGGTCCTCGTCCGGTACGGGCATCCTGTCGAGGTGAGGGATCGTGACGCTCTCATCGCGATCGACCAACGTCGATAGAGCGCGCACGACCGACCAGGCCGGAGAGGCAACCAGTACTCCGCCGCTCGAGTGGAGCGCGCCACCCACGGGCCCGCCCCAGCGGCCCCCCTCACAGCTCAGGCGCAGCGACAGGATGCCCTTGCAGCCGAGGAAGACCTCGGGGACCCCGGTCCGGTCGGCCATGAGGTCGAGGTCGTACCCAGCGTCGGCGACGAGGTCCTCCCGATGTGTCTCGACGACTCCGGGGAGGTGAGTGCTCCCCAGCTCCTCCTCGCCGTCCAGCAAGAATGAGACGCTGCAGGGAAGGTCCGCCACGGCCCATAGTGACTTCATCGCAAGCAGGGATGCCGCGAGGGTCCCCTTCGAGTTCGCCGCGCCGCGGGCCACGACGACGGGGCCGATGCCGGGCCGGTCCACGATGTCCGCGCTGAAGGGTGCAACCTCCCAATCCGGCTCGTCGGCCGGTTGCACGTCGTACATCCCGTAGCGGAGAAGGCGGGGATCCCCGCCATCGATCGAGGCGATCACGACGGGATGACCATCCGTACCGATCACCTGCGCGCGGCCGCCGCACGACTCGACGAGCTCCGCCGTCAGGTCGGCGCAGCGCGCAACACCCTCGCCGGTCGACGAGACGCTCGGTTGCCTCAAGTAGGTGCGGATCGCCTCGAGGTGGTCGTCGAAGTCCTCATCGATGCGTTCGAAGACTCGAGCCAGCGCCGCGGATACGTCCGGTCCGTCGCTCGTCATGGCAGAAGGGTCGCAGCCAGAGCCCCGGGGCACAACTAACGTCAGCAGCGAAGTCCGCCGCCGGCCGCCCCGGGATCGGGGGCCGGCGCATCCCCGGGGGGAGCCTCCACGTCCTAGCGGGGGGGGCCCACCGGGCGGGGCAGGGGGCCGGAGCATAGAATGACGCTCCCGTAACTACGTGGGGGTGATTCGGGGGAAGTTTGCCCCCAAACACGTGCAATCGAACGTACGTTCGCATACGCTGGCTGCGACTTTGTGTCGTACCCCCTCCCTAGGGTGACGACCGAAGAGACCGCCGCCACGGCTGCGGCCTGAAAACTGGATGGAACAACTGGCCGAGTGGAGGCCGGAAAGGGAGGACCCGGTGGCGAACAGCACGAGGCGCAACCCCGTGGGCGGAGTCGAGAAAGCGAGCGTCGGGAATCGGGACGCCTCGGTCGACATGGCCCTGGCCCAGATCGAGAAGCAGCACGGCAAGGGCGCAATCATGCGGTTGGGTGACCTCGGGGCGCTGGCGAACGTCGAGGTCATCTCGACGGGTTCGCTCGCGCTGGACCTCGCGCTGGGCGTCGGCGGTCTCCCGCGCGGCCGCATCGTCGAGGTCTATGGGCCGGAGGGCTCGGGGAAGACGACGGTGGCCCTTCACGTGATCGCGGAGGCGCAGAAGAGCGGGGGCCTCGTGTCGTTCATCGACGCGGAGCACGCGCTCGACCCCGCCTACGCGAAGGCAGTGGGGGTCGACATCGACAACCTCCTCGTGTCGCAGCCGGACACCGGCGAGCAAGCGCTCGAGATAACCGACACGCTGGTGCGCTCCGGGGCGATGGATGTCATCGTCATCGACTCGGTGGCCGCGCTCGTGCCGCGCGCCGAGATAGAGGGCGAGATGGGCGACAGTCACGTTGGGTTGCAGGCGCGCTTGATGTCACAAGCGTTGCGGAAGCTCACCGGGAACGTGAGTCGTTCGAAGACCGTGCTCATATTCATCAACCAGATCCGAGAAAAGATCGGGGTCATGTTCGGTTCCAATGAGACCACCCCCGGCGGACGGGCTCTCAAGTTCTACTCGTCGGTCCGGCTCGACGTTCGGCGTATCGACTCGCTGAAAGACGGCGCCGAGATCGTCGGCTCCCGGGTGCGCACGAAGGTCGTCAAGAACAAGGTCGCAGCTCCCTTCCGTAAGGCCGAATTCGACATCCAGTACGGCACCGGCATCTCGAAGGAAGGAAGCTTGCTCGACGTCGCGATCGATCATGGGATCGTGCGGAAGTCGGGAGCCTGGTTCATCTACGGCGACGATCAACTAGGCCAGGGACGCGAGAACGCCAAGCTCTTCCTCGCCGACAACCCGGACATCGCCACCGAGATCGAGCTCAAGATCAAAGAGCAGCTGGGGTTGCTGGGTACCGACGAGGATGACGAGACGCCGCCGCCGCCCGTGAGCGTCGACCTGACCGACGGGCCCGAGGCGGAGCGGGGCTAGAACCGTGGCCCTGGAGGCGCCGGCCGGGTATCAGGAGGCCATGGAACGGGGCGCGCGGCTCTTGGCCGTGCGCCCTCGCACCGAGCTCGAGATGCGGCAGCGTCTGGGGGCCGCCGGGATCGACCCACACGACGTCGAGGCCGCGATCGAGCGGCTGCTCGAGCTGGATCTCTTGGATGACTCCGCGTTCGCTCGCCAATGGGTCGACGAGCGCTCGAGGCGCAAGGGGTTGGCAGGCGACGCTCTCGTTAGGGAGCTGACGGCCAAGGGGGTCGATCGGACCGTGGCCGAACAGACGGTCGCCGAGGCCGAGCTCGACGAGGTAGCTCGGGCGACCGAGCTGGCCGCATCGTGGATCCGCAGGGTCGCTCGCCACCCCCTGCCGATCCAGGCCCAGCGGCTCCAGCAGATGCTCGCCCGCAAGGGCTACGGCTGGGAGGTGACGGCCGAAGCGGTGAGAGCCGTGCTCCCCCCCGAGGGATGGGATTGACGGCAGGCGAGTCCTGGGGGGCGTACCATGGGGAAGCATCTTCCACACAGATAACCCCAGATACGGTGCGAATGAATATGCGAGCTTTTTCCCATACGCCTCTACCGCTATCCAACCCCGGCCGCAGCTGCGGCCATCCCTGTTTCAGCACGTCACCGCCGCCGTGCGGGCCTTTTTCGCTGCTGAGACGCTAGGCGTAGCCCTCGCCGTTCGCTCGCACCCGGGTTAGCCGGGCCTTCGGGCGCGGCCGGCTCCTGGGACGAAAGGAGCTAGCGATGCAGATGGCTATCGGCCTGTTCCTCGGGCTCGTGGTAGGCGCTGCGATCGGTTTCGTCATCCGTAAGGCTTTGGCCGAGAGGGAAGTCGACTCGGCCGAGGCGCGGGCCAAGACGATCATGGCCACGGCGGAACGGGAGGCCGAGGCCAGCAAGCGTGAGGCCCTGGTGGAAGCCAAGGACGAGGCGCTCCGCCTCCGGACCGAGGCGGAAGCCGACCTGAAGGTTCGGGCCGGCGACCTGGACAAGAAAGAGGATCGATTCGCCCAACGGGAGGCGACGCTCGACTCCCGGGCCGGTTCCCTCGACCGCAAAGAACAGGCGATCGAATCGAAGGAAGCCGAGCTCGCGCGGACGCGCGAGCAGCTCGAGGAGCAAGGACAACGGATACGCGGAGAGCTCGAGCGGGTCGCGCAGATGACCGCCGCCGACGCTCGGCAATCTCTGATCAACCAGGTAGAGGACGGGGCGAAACGGGATGCGATGGTGATCGTTCGCGACGTCGAGGCACAGGCTCGCGAAGAGGCCGACAAGAGGGCCCGCAAGATCATCGCGATAGCCATGCAGCGCGTTGCATCCGAGCTCACCACCGAGGCAACGGTGACGACGGTGACCCTTCCCAACGAAGACATGAAGGGGCGGATCATCGGCAGAGAGGGACGCAACATCCGTGCCTTCGAAGCGGCCACCGGGACCAACATCGTTATCGACGACACACCCGAAGCAGTCGTGCTCTCGTGCTTCGATCCCATCCGGCGCGAGATGGCCCGCCTCACGCTCGAGAAGCTCATCGGGGATGGCCGCATCCAGCCGGCCCGCATCGAGGAGATGCACGAGAAATCCAAGGCCGAGGTCGAACGAGAGATACGCGAGGGTGGCGAGTGGGCCGTGCTCGAGGCCGGTATCACCGACATGCATCCGGAGCTCGTCAGGGTCCTCGGCCGTCTGAAGTTCCGCACGTCCTACGGACAGAACGTCCTCAGACATGTGGTCGAGGCGTCGCACATCGCCGAGATGCTTGCGTCGGAGCTCGGCACCGACGTCAGGCTTGCCAAACGGTCGACCCTGCTGCACGACATCGGCAAGGCTGTGACGCACGAGGTCGAGGGGAGTCACGCTCTTATCGGGGCCGAGATCGCGCGCCGGTTGGGCGAGGCGCCCGAGATCTGCCACTCGATCGAGGCACACCACGGCGAGGTCGAGCAGCGCACGATCGAGGCGGTCATCACGCAAACCGCGGACGCGATCTCCGGTGCACGCCCGGGGGCCCGACGCGAGACGCTCGAGACCTACGTCAAGCGCCTCGAGCGACTCGAGGCCATCGCGATGGAGTTCAAGGGCGTCGAGAAGGTCTACGCGATGCAGGCCGGGCGCGAGGTGAGGGTCATGGTCAAGCCGGAGAATGTGGACGACCTCCAGGCCGAAGTCATCGCTCGCGACATCGCCAAGAAGGTCGAGGAGGAGCTCCAGTACCCAGGCCAGATCCGCATCACGGTCATCCGGGAACTGCGCTCATCGGCCCTAGCCAAGTAGACGACGCGCCGGGTCGCTTGAGCGCAACGGCCCGATGCTAGGGTTTTTTCGGTGAGCGTTCAGAGTCCCACGTACTTCATCCGCACCTTCGGGTGTCAGATGAACGCGCACGATTCCGAGCGGATGGCGGGCATGTTGGAGTCCGAGGGCTACGCCCGGGTCGAGCAACCGGACGACGCATCGGTCGTGCTCTTCAACACCTGTTGTATCCGTGAGAACGCCGACCAGAAGCTATACGGGAACCTTGGGCACATGAAAGCTCTCAAGGACACGCGTCCCGACCTGCGGATCGTCGTGGGCGGATGTCTGGCCCAGAAGGACAAGGACGTGATCCAGCGCCGGGCACCGTACGTCGACGTCGTGTTGGGCACCCACAACCTCGCCAGCTTGCCGCGACTCCTGCGCGAATCCACGGCCGGACCGGCGTTCGAGATCCTCGAACAGACCGAGGTCTTCCCCTCGGCGTTGCCGAGCCGGCGCATGTCGTCGTGGCACGCGTGGGTGTCGATCTCGATCGGCTGCAACAACTCGTGCACTTTCTGCATAGTGCCGGCCGTCAGGGGCCGCGAGGTGTCGCGGCGACTGAGCGACATCGTGGCCGAGGTCGAGTCGCTGGTAGCGGATGGAGTGGTCGAGGTCACCTTGCTCGGCCAGAACGTCAACTCGTACGGCCGGGATCTCGACGGGACCCCCATGTTCTCGAAGCTGCTCCGCGCCTTGGACCGGGTCGAAGGGCTCGAGCGCATCCGTTTCACTAGCCCACATCCGAAGGACTTCCGCGCCGACTCGGTCGCCGCCATGGCGGAGTGCGCGTCGGTGTGCGAGCACATCCACCTGCCCGCGCAGTCGGGTTCGGATTCGTGTCTCAAGCGGATGAAGCGTGCCTACACCCGGACGTCGTATCTCGAGAAGGTACGGATGGTTCGGGACGCTATCCCCGGCGTGGCCATCACGACGGACATCATCGTTGGCTTCCCCGGGGAGACCGAAGCTGAGTTCCGGGACACGCTGACGCTGGTAGAGGAGGCTCGCTACGACCAGGCCTTCACGTTCCAGTATTCGCCGCGGCCCATGACGGCGGCCGCAGACCTGCCGGACCACCTGCCGAAGGAAGTGGTGCAAGAGCGCTTCGACCGTTTGATCGCGCTGCAGAACGGCATCTCGCTCGAGTCGAACCGGCGGATGCTGGAGAACACGTTCGAGGTTCTGGTCGAAGGCCCCTCCAAGAAGGACCCAAGTCGGGCCAGCGGACGCACGCGGACGAACAAGCTCGTGCACTTCCTCGATGACGGAGCCACTCAGGGATCGCTGCGTCCGGTCCGGGTGATCGACGCTCGCCCCCATCACGTCGAAGGCGAGCTCGTCGACGGTCCACGTCGCGATGCGAGACGGAGTATGAGCTTGCCCCTGGTGGGTGCGGGCACCTCCTGCAACGCCTGCGGCTGAGGGCTACGTGAGCTCCGATCTCCGACCCCCAGGCGACGCGCGCCTCGAAGGCTGCGTGGCCGGGGCGATAGTGCCCCACGCCCCCGTTCTTCTTCCCCCGGTATCTGGCGCTGCCAACGCCGAGCGCACGACCGAGGTGCGCGCGGCGATAGCGGCCCTCGATCTCGATGACATCGATGCGATCGTTCTTCTGTCACCCCACGGAGCGCAGACGGGGGTCTACCGGGCGACGGCGGGGTCCCTGGATGCGTTCGGGTTGCCCGGGATCCGGGCCACGCATCCCACCGATGACGAGATCGTTGAGGAGCTGTCGTCGGCCTGGCGCCGGCCGATCCTGGACGGCCGCGTGGACCACGGGGTCCTGGTCCCGTTGCTGTGCATGTGCCCGACCGTTCCGCTGGTGGCGACCTCACTCGAGGAGACGCGCTCTTTCGCCCGAGCCCCAATGGAGGAGAGCGCGGCCGAGGGCCGGAGTTTCGCCGAAGCGTTGTCCAAGTTGCGAGGGCTGCGTTTCGCGTTCGTAGCGAGCTGCAACACGTCCGCCGGTCTGAACGCGCGCGGGCCCCTCACAGAGGTGAAGCAGGCCGTCGAGACTGAGGAACGCCTGGTAGGCGATCTCGGACGAGGGACGCTGCCGGGAGCCCTGGCCGTCGAGCTCGGGGTCGCGGGCTCCTGCGCCGCTGGAACGCTTGCCGCTTTCGCCGCCGCGTTCGCGGGTAGCTCCATACAACTTCGAACCCACGATGCGCCCTTCGGGGTGGGTTACCTCGTGGCGACGGCTGCGCGGTAACTGATCGTGCCGTACAAGGTCAGCGCGATCGTCGGGGCCACCGCGGTCGGCAAGTCCGATCTCGCTATGGCGGTTGCAACAGAGCTGAACGCCGAGATCGTCTCGATCGACTCGATGCAGATCTACCGCGGGATGGACATCGGCACGGCGAAACCGGATGAAGGGGCAAGGGCAGCTATCCCGCACCATCTCCTCGATGTGTTCGACCCGTCGGATGATGTCTCGGTCGCCGATTTCCAGCGACTGGCCCGCGCGGCCGTTGCAGACATAACCGAACGGGGGCGCCTGCCGCTGCTGGTCGGCGGGTCGGGGTTGTATCACCGTGCGGTGGTGGACGAGCTCCGCTTCCCACCGAGATCTCCCGAGGTGAGGAGCGCGCTCGAAGCCGAGATCGAGGAATCGGGAAGCGCTGCGCTGTACGAACGGTTGCGCGAGCTGGACCCGGTTGCCGCAGAGCGGATCGAGCCCTCCAATGCCCGCCGCATCGTCCGGGCCCTCGAAGTGATCCAGGTGACGGGCAGTAAGTTCTCGGCCAACGATGCGTGGGACAGGTACGAGAGCATCTACACGCTGGGCGTCGTCGGGCTGACCCGCCCCCGGGAGATCCTTTTCGAGCGCATCGAGCGGCGAGTGGATGCGATGCTCGATGGAGGGTTACTGGATGAGGTGGGGCGGCTGAAGAAGCGCTCGCCGACCCTCATGGCCCGGCAGGCTCTTGGTTACCGGCAGATCCTCGAGTCTCCGGGTGCCACGCAGGGAGAGCTCCGCGCCGCGATCGTCCGAGCCACCAAGCGGCTCGCCCGGCGCCAGGAGTCGTGGTTCCGCTCCGATCCCCGCGTCGTGTGGTTCGACGCCGAACGGGAGGAGACCACCGCAGAGGTGGTTGCCTTCCTGCGTACGTCTTTGGCCTTAACCTAACGGGATGAGATTCACGAAATATCACGGCATCGGGAACGACTTCATCATGCTCGCCGACCCCGAGGATTCCCTCCAGATGTCGGGCGGGTTCGTGCGCCGCTTGTGCGATCGCCACTTCGGCATCGGTGGAGACGGGGTCATCCGGGTCGCACCCGGTACCGGAGGGCCTGCACTGTTCATGGATTATGTGAACTCGGACGGTTCCATCGGCGAGATGTGCGGCAACGGCATCAGGTGCCTGGCGATATTCGCCCGCGAAGAGGGCATGAGCGACGCCGACGAGATCGAGGTGGACACCCGGTCGGGCATCAAGCGGGTATGGATCTTGGACGATGGCCGCGTGCGAGTTGACATGGGGGCCCCAGTCTTCTTGCCGGCGGGGATACCTGTCCGCTGGGAGGGGCCGGATGCGCTCCACGCCAAGATCGAGCTCCCGGACCAGGTCGTCGAAGCAGCATGTTTATCGATGGGCAACCCGCATGCGGTCCTGTTCGTCGACGATCCCGACGCGGTCCCCGTCGAGGTGATCGGGCCGTCAATCGAGCAGCACGAGATGTTCCCCAACAAGACGAACGTTGAGTTCGTGACGATCGAGTCTCCCGGTCGAGTGCGCATGCGGGTCTGGGAGCGCGGCGCGGGCGAGACCCTCGCTTGCGGCACGGGAGCTTGCGCCGCGGCGGTCGCCGCTCGTCTCCTGCGGGATGCGGACGAGAGCGTCGTGGTTGCCCTCCCCGGAGGTGAGCTTGAGATCGAGTGGACCGGTGGTGTGGCCGCTGCGGCTCCCGTTCTCATGGCGGGCCCGGTCACCAAGAGCTTCGTGGGCGAGTTCGATCCGAAGGAGTACGAGTGAGGACGGCACGTCGTATCGACAAGCTGCCTCCGTACCTCTTCGCCGAGATCGACCGGAAGGTCGCAGAGGCTCGGGCCCGGGGCGCCGACATCATCTCGTTCGGTGTTGGAGACCCCGACATGCCGACCCCGAGCCACATCATCGACGCCCTTACCGAGGCCGCCCGGGATCCCGGCACCCATAGGTACCCGTCCTATACCGGGATGCCCTCGTTTCGTGAGGCGATCGCCCAGTGGTACGCCGACCGTTTCGGGGTGACACTCGACGCGGATGAAGAGGTCCAACCGTTGGTTGGCTCCAAGGAGGGGATCTTTCACCTCCCGGTCGCGTTCGTCGATCCCGGCCAGGTCGCCCTGATCCCCGATCCGGGGTACCCGGTTTACGAAACCGGGACCCTTCTTGCCGGTGGCGACGCGCATCTCATGCCTCTCGATGCGGACCGGGACTTCACCCCGGACCTCGAAGCGATCCCTTCGGAGATCCTCGAGCGTTCCACCGTCATGTGGCTCAACTACCCGTCGAACCCAACGTCGGCCACCGTTGACAAAGACTTCTTCGAACGCGCGGTCGAGTTCTGCCTCGCCCACGATCTGTTGCTCGCGCACGACGCGGCCTACACCGAGATCACCTTCGACGGTTACGTGGCGCCCAGCGTGCTCGAGGTTGACGGCGCGATGGACTGTGCGGTCGAGTTTCACTCCCTGTCGAAGACCTACAACATGACTGGGTGGCGAGTCGGTTGGGTGTGCGGAGCTCCCCAGGCGATCGAAGCGATCAAACGTCTGAAGACCAACATCGACAGCGGCATCTTCGATGCGTTGCAACGAGCGGGCATCGCGGCCCTACAAGGCCCTCAGGATCCTCTCGAGGAGACCGTCGCGCGCTACCAGCACCGACGCGACCTCCTCTGCGACGGTTTGAAGTCGATGGGCATCGTCGTGGAACCACCCCGTGGATCCATATACGTGTGGGTGCCGGTGCCGGAAGGCCACACCTCCGAGAGCTTCACCACCTTCCTCCTCGACGAGGTCGACATCGTGGTGGCGCCGGGAACCGGCTACGGCCCTACCGGCGAGGGTTTCGTTCGTTTCTCGCTCACGCTCGCCGACGAGCGCCTGGAGGAAGGGGTCGAGCGCCTGAGGGGTGTCGTCACCTGACGAGGTCCTCTTCGGGTCACGAGACCCGTCCCGAACGCGAACGAGCGGTCCTGGTCGGTGCGGTGTTCGGTTCGGACTCCACGGAGGAGGCCGAGTGGTCCCTCGATGAGCTGCAGGCGCTCGCCGATACCGCCGGCGCGGACACCCTCGACCGGGTCCTGCAGCGGAGGGACTCCCCGGACTCCGCCACCTATCTCGGCAAAGGCAAGGCGAAGGAAGTCGTGGACGTCGCTGCGACGCTAGATGCGGACCTGGTCATCTTCGACGACGAGCTGACACCAGCTCAAGGTCGCAACCTCGAAGAGATGGCCGGCGTCAACCCGCTGGCCGAGCGCGGGCTGAAGATCGTGGACCGCACCGGCCTGATCCTGGACATCTTCGCTCAGCACGCCCGTTCCGCGGAAGGCAAGCTGCAGGTCGAGCTGGCCCAGCTCAACTACCGCCTCCCCCGCCTCAGAGGTTGGGGCGAGGTCCTGTCGCGTATGGGAGGCGGGATCGGCACGAGACGGGGGCCTGGTGAGACCGCTCTCGAGGTCGAGCGCAGGTCGATCCTGCGTCGCATCCGACGCGTGAAGAAGGATCTGACGGAGCTCGAACGCACCCGGCGACTCAAGCGGAAGCAGCGCAACAAGACCGGGATCCCAGTTATCGCCCTCGTCGGTTACACGAACGCAGGGAAATCGACTTTGCTGCGGGCGCTTACCGACGCCGGCGTGCTCATCGAGGACCGGCTGTTCTCGACGGTGGACCCGATGACCCGGCGTCTCGAGCTGACTCACGGGCGGCACGCACTCGTCACCGACACGGTCGGGTTCGTCAGGAAACTGCCGCACCAGTTGGTGGAATCGTTCAATTCGACACTCGAAGAGGTGGGGGAGGCGACGATGCTCCTGCACATCGTCGATGCGAGTGGCGACCCCGAGCGCCAGATCGGTGCAGTCGACACCGTGTTGAAAGAGATCGGCGTGACCGGCAAGCCCACCCTGCTGGTGTTCAACAAGATCGATCTTCTCTCGGAGGTCGAACTCGACAAGCTCCGCGGACGCTTCCCGGGCGAGGTGTTCTGCGCGGCGGGGCTCGATCGTGAGGTCGAAGGAGTGGTCGCCGGCATCGAGGCGGAGCTCTCACGCCTCAAGGTCGAGGTCGAATTGAACATCCCGTTCGATCGCGGCGACGTCGTCGCGCGGGTGCACGATGAAGGTGACGTCGTCGAGGAGACCTACAGCGAGCACGGGACACGCGTTACCGCGCGCATTCAGCGCGAATCTCTCGCGGACTTCGGGCCATACCTAACGCCCATCGAGAGCTAGTGCACTCGGGATGATCCGGGTCGCCGCCGTCGGTGACGTGCATTTTCACCCCCGACTCGATGGGGGGTGCGCAACGTCGCCCTCACGGTCATCCGGCGCGCCTACTGCGTGTTCGAGATCGGCGCCGGCGCGTCCGTGAGGGCCGGAGGAGCCTAGCCCCTTACAGCTGGCGGAAGATGCCGACGATCTTGCCGAGGATCTCGGTTCCGGCGGGAGCCTCGAACGGCTCCATCGTCTCGTTCGCCGGCTCGAGAACGATCGCCGAGCCCCGATGGCGGATCGT
>JALZJQ010000138.1 GCA_030859685.1 Actinomycetota bacterium
GGCGGATCGGGCTAAAGCCCGTCCTACAACCGGCCGATAGACGGAACGGAGGTTCGCCTCCACGAGAAAGGCAAACCCGCCGCGAGGCGGGGACGCAAAGCCAGGGGTCTCGAAGTGAGGCAGCCCAGCCACCGAATGGAGGAAAGAGTGATTCTTCTGCGAACTTCAACTCCGGAAGCACTCCCTTCCCTTTTTCGTGTGCCCGTTCCTCGGACGACCGTGGGTATCCCCCCACCTGCGGAGCCTGAGGACGAGTAGGAGCGACCTTCAGTTGGCCCGAGCGATCGGGACGGGGTCCCCTCCCCCGAAGTGAAGAGGAAAAGCGGCCCTCCCCCCGGCCGCTTTTTCTTTTCCCGGCCTTAGCCCAGCACCCGTCTGATCGCCGCCGTAAGGGCAGGGTCGTCGTCCGGATCAACAGTGCGGAGGTCCAGGAGAACGCGATCATCCTCCACCCGAGCGACGATCGGTGGATCGGTACGACGCAGCGAGCGCTGCAGCTCGGAGGCACCGGCCCGATCCGGTAGGAGCGCCACCGCCCATGAACCGAGCTCCACGTCCGGCAGGGATCCGCCTCCGGCGACGGATCGTGTCGAAAAGGCCTCGACCTTGACGGAACCGACCTCGCGCAACGCTTCCGCTATCGCTCGCGCCCGCCGCTCGAGTTCGTCCGCGCCGGTGCCGGCCATCCGCCAGAGAGGGATCGCGTCCGTCCGCCCCTCGAGGTAAAGCCGAAGGGTTGCCTCGAGGGCGGCGAGTGTCATCTTGTCGACACGCAGTACACGAAGGAGAGGATGTCGCTCCAGCTGAGCGATGTGATGCGCCCGACCGACGATGATGCCGGCTTGCGGACCTCCGAGGAGCTTGTCTCCGGAGAACATCGCGACATCCGCTCCGTCCTCCAGAGCCACCTGCACGAGGGGCTCCCCGGTGAGGTCGGCGGGAGCGTCATCGGCAACCAGCCCCGAGCCGAGATCGTGAAGGAACGCAACACCCCGTCCGGTAGCTAGGCGCGCGAGGTCTCGCGCCGGAACCGTTGCCGTGAATCCGACGACCTTGTAGTTGGAGGGGTGAACCTTCAAGATCGCAGCGGTGTCCGGCGAGATCGCTCGCTCGTAGTCAACGAGATGAGTCCGGTTCGTAGTCCCGACCTCGACCAGACGCGCTCCCGAGATGGACATGATGTCGGGGATACGGAACTCACCGCCGATCTCAACGAGCTCTCCGCGGCTGATGATGACCTCTCGCCCGGGGCACAGCGCCGCAAGAGTCAACAGGACGGCGGCGGCATTGTTGTTGACCACGATGGCCGCCTCGGCTCCGGTGACGCGGGCGATCAGTCGAGTTGCATGTGTGTAGCGACTTCCGCGCCGGCCCTCGGAGAGGTCGTACTCCAGATTCGAGTAGGCACCTGCTACCTCATTCACCGCTCTCATCTGCTCCGATCCCATCGGCGCGCGACCGAGATTCGTGTGGATGATCACGCCGGTCGCGTTGATCACACGAACGAGCCCCACTTTTTCCTCTTCGATCAATAGCGCTTCGGTTCGACCGACGATGGCGGCGAAGTCCGGTGCCTCGGCTCCTTGACGAACCTCCACCCGCGCTTCGTCCAGAGCGCGGCGTGCCGCTGCCGTGGGTCTCGCCTGCGGGCCGTCGAAGCCCAAGGACCGGACCACCCTGTCCACGGCGGGCAGGTTACGCAAACGCTCGTTCGTGGCGGGGGCGTCTTCTTGTGTCATGGTTTCAGGGGTTGTAGTCGAGGATGCGCCTGCGCATGGCCTCCTGGATCGCGGAGACGCGATTGTTGACGTGCAGCTTGGAGTAGATGTTGGCGACATGCGTTGTCACCGTGCGCTCGGAGATAGACAGGCGGCTTGCGATCGTCTTGTTCGGGAGCCCCTCGCTCATGAGCCGCAGGATCTCCCGCTCGCGCGGGGTGAGCGGCTGGAACACCTCCGCGACTTCGGCCTTCTGGTAACTCTGAAACTCGGACAACACCTGGGACGCAAGTGCCGGATCCAACCGCCCCTGGCCCTGAGAAACCGACTTGACCGTCGAGACGACCTCGTCCAGCTCGGCCGTCTTCAACAGGTATCCCGAGGCGCCCGCCTTCAGAGCGTCGAACAGGAAGCGCTGCTCGTCGTGGCCGGACAGGACCACCACGCCGACGTTCGGGAACGCGTCCTTGATCTCACGGGTTGCCTCGATCCCGTCCTTATTCGGCATGATCACGTCCATCAGGACCACATCGGGCATGTTGGCCTCGACCACAGCAAGAGCCTCGATCCCGTCGGAGGCCTCGCCGACGACCTTGATGTCTCCGCCGCTTTCGAGCATCGTCTTCATCCCGCGGCGCAGCAGGGTCTGATCGTCGATGAGCACGACGCGCACGATGTCGGACGAGGGGCCCATCAGGGAATGATAGGCCGCGTAGGGGTCGGCGTGTCGGAACCCCGTGAAATGCGCGTCACGGACAAAAGGGATTCCGCCCCAGAAGAATTGTGATTCAAGGGTGGGCTACCGTGAAGCCGACAAAATGGTCATGGAGGTCACTCGAGGGAAGGTCCTGGCTATCTGCGCGCTCGCGCTGTCGAGCTCGCTGGCTTTGGCTGCGCCGGCATCCGCGTACAACTTCAAGCGCTCCCTCTCGACCGGGGACTCGGGGCCGGCCGTGCGAGCGCTTCAGGTTCGGATCGCCGGTTGGTATCCGAACGAGGAACACAAAGCGCTCTATCTGGACGGCCATTACGGTCGCATGACCAAGATCGCGGTTGTGAACTATCAGAAGCACTACGGGCTGCCGGCAACAGGTGTTGCGAACGAGTCGGTTTTCGACGCATTGAATCGATTGCAGGATCCCGACGGTTCCACCAGGAACTTCGATTGGAGCGAGTTCGATCAGAACCGCAACTCCGGATGTGGCGCGCAAGCGAACGCGTATGCGGGCACGTTCGGAGGCGGGATGGTCGCAGCCCGAAAGGCCAAGAGGAACGTCAGACGCTTGATGTGGCGGCTCGAAGCGGTGCGGGTCAAAGGTGGCAGTCGCCCGGTCGGCATCAACTCGGGCTTCAGGAGCGTGCCTTACAACAACTGTATCGGCGGCGCCAGCAGATCGCAGCATCTATACGGAACCGCCGCAGATAATCGCATGGCCGAGATCACGAACCACCGCCAGCGGATCATCGCGATGCGCAGCCAGGTTCACGGCATCGGTTGCTACTCGTCGCAGACGCATAATCATTTCGATCTGCGTATCAACAACGCCGCTCTGTCGTCCTCACGATCCTGGTGGTGGCCGCGTACGGACTCGTACGGTCGTCACCTTTCCGATGACGGCTCTCCTTGCTGGGGTGAGACGCGTCACGCCGCTGCGCTGCGAACCAGCGGAGCGGTACTACGAGCCGTCGAGCTCGCTACACCAGGGGCAGGATCGCTCGTCCCTTCCGCCGCGGAGATCGAAGCCTTTGAATCCGCGGGAGAGCCGGAGGACCTGAACGGCGCGGACTGACCGGAGGCTCGAGCGGCTCTATAGAAGGCGTGCATCCCTGATCGCGGCTCTCGTGGCACTCCTGGGCGCGTGCGATCCGGCAGCGGAAGGCCGGCGGCGTATCGAAGCATCACCCTCCTCAGCGGCTCCCTCGGGCTCCCCAGAAGTCACCGAGCCGACCCCCTCCACGAGCGTCCCGTCCGCCGACCCGTCACCAGAGCCGGACCAGGGAACCCAACTCCTGTTCTTGCGGGGCCGTGTCATCCGAAGCTTCGAACTCGATGGAGCCGTGCAGGAGCCGGTGGTCACGCTGCCGGGCGACAATGCCGTGCTCTCGGTCGATGGAACGACGGCTGCCGTCGTTACCGCGGCCGTCCCCACTGGCAACGATCAGGACTTCCTCGAGTATCCGGAGTTGCAGACGATCGACCTGGACAGTGGGGCCCGCGAGATCCTCGGACCGGGCTTCTCGCCTCTGTGGTCCGCGAGCGGCAGCCTGGCCTACATCGAGCCCGTCGAGCGTCGCGCTTGTGATGGCGAGGTTTGCTCCGGGCGGGCTCGTGTGGTGGTCGCCGGAGCGGGGGAAAGCCCGCAACCAGTGACGAGCCCCGGTCGCTGGGGCCTGTTGGGCTGGGCCGGCAGCAGGCTGCTGGTGGCCGATCAGAGCGACCTTCGGAGGACCGAGAGCGTCGGTCCGGATGGGGCCACGGCCTCGCTGGCGATCCCCCCCAGCGAGATATGGGGCGCCTCGCCCGATGGCCACTGGCTCATTCGCGCGGGTAGACGTTCCTCGACCATCCTTGCTCTGGACGAAAGCGGTGCACCGACCGGGCGTGCGATCGACGTGGACCTGGATGGGGCGGCTCTCGGCCCGGGCACCTGGGCCCCCGACTCCTCCACGGTTGCGGCGGTCGCCATCACGGCGGCCCCGGGGGGGATCCCCATATCCAGGATGCTTACGCTCTCGACCGCGGGCCCTTTCCCACGGGCGGTACCGGGATCCCGTAGGGCCGTGGGCAACGTGGTCTGGTCCCCGGACTCCTCCCGGTTCGCCTACGCCCAGGCAGCCGGCCCCGGGGGGACCAGCCTCACAGCCCGCCTCTGCGACCTCGATGGGGCCTGCAGGAGCATCTTTCACTGGACCCAGGGAGTGACCCTGCTGGCGCTCCTCTAGGGCATATCGGGCGAACCATTGACCTATTTCGGGAAGTGAGGGAAGGTAGGGGAGGCCCCGTGGGGAACCACGTTGTGGCGGAGGGAGACATCCCTCGACGGATCCAGGCAACTGCCGGAGTCGAGGAATAACTACGCCTGCGGGCCGTTTATCGAAGAGAGCGTGTGGCAAAGAAGAAGGTAGACAACGCCCCGCTCGCCAGACCAGCACCAATCGGAGGAGGTTCCAGATCCAATCCCTCGACCCCGTCGAGAAGCTCGACTGGCAGGAAGACGCCGCTTGCAACGAGTACGACAACGTCCTGTTCTTCGGTCCAGACCAGGGTGAATCGGAGCTCGAGAAGCAGGCCCGCGAGGCGCGCGCGAAAGCCGTTTGTCAGCGCTGCCCCGTACTAGAGCCCTGTCTGGAGTTCGCCATGGAGACCAATCAGAAGTACGGGATCTGGGGCGGCCTCACGGACAAGGAGCGCGCATCGCTCAAGCGTCGCCGCGCCCGCGCGCGCCGCGCCTCCTAGCAGCGCTTCCCTCACACTATCGACCGTCTCTTCGAGACGGCGCCCCCGTGTCGATTACCTGCTCGCCGCGGTGGGTAGAACGCGCTCGTCCCACTCATTCAGATCGGCCCCGATCAGGAAGGTTCTTCGACTTCTGCGCGGAAGAGATCCTGCCCACGTTCTACTAAGAGGTGGTGGCGATCGTCTTCAGTCGCGCGGCCATCTCCCGGTAGCGACCAACGGGGATCAGATGCACCCCGTCGAACGCTCCCGACGCTCTAACGCGTTCGATCTGCTCGCAGGCGAGATCGACGCCAACCTCGGGATCGTCCAGCTTGTCGACGATGTTCTCGGGCACTCGTATGTCCGGGATCGACGCATTGATGCGGCGCGCCATCCGGGCACTTGCCAGGACGAGGACGCCTGCGTACATACGGCCCGCATAGTCCAGCGATTCCCTCCATTGAAGCAACCTGTCGAATGCGTAGGTCACCTGCACGAACACGAAGTCGGCTTGCGTTCGCCATGCCAGAGGACGGCCCGCCTTGGCAACGGTTCCGATCCTGAAGTCGGAGTAACCCTGGAAGAGCGGGCCCTCGCCGAACGAACGAACCTCGTTGATCATCCCGCGGACGGTTAGGTCTTCGGTGCGCCGCCCTTCGTGCGGGGGGTCCCCGTAGACGAAGAGGAAGTGATCCACCCCGTACGAGGCTGCGGTCAGCAGGTCCCGGCGGAACCCGAGTAGGTTCCGATCGCGAGCGTTGAGACAAGCGATCCCCCTGCCCCCCAGGTACGCGACCTCATGCGCGACCGCGACGCTGGAGACAGTGGCGCGCCCGAGATGGTTGTCGGGGATGAGGAACGCGTCGGTGACGGGCTTGAGTACCTCTATCTGGCGCCTTACGTGCTCGATGTCGGGGCGGCGCGGCGGTTCTACCTCGGTCAAGATCACGAAGCCGCTCTGCTTCAGGAACGAACGTGGTGGCTCCGGAGGCGGAGGCGCGATGGAACTCGGGCCTGTCATCCCACTCATTATCAGGCCCCGGCGGGGGTCCGCCGGGGCCTGAGTCGTGTTGCTAGCCGATCAACCGATCGGAGCTGTGTTCGAAGCGTTGTCGTTGAGGTTGATAGAGGACTGGGGGGTGGCCGAGTCCTGCGAATGCCGGGGAGCTTCCTTGCCCCCGCCGGCCAACGACTTCGCCTTGTTCAGCAGCGGTTGAAGCCGTCCGTTCTTCGCGAGCATGTAGGTGCCCGCGCCGACGCCGGCGACCAATGCGATCGGGCCCAGTCGCGAGACGAGGGAGCGGCGCTTGGGCTGCCGCATCTCCTGGATCTTCTCGAAGCCTTCCTTGATGGCTAGCGCTGCCAGCGCCTTCTTCAGCAGTGGGTTCATACGAACTCCTTCGGGTTGGGTCCTTCACTCGTCCTTACCCGCACGAACGCAAGGCAATCGCTGGTTGAACAGTCGTTTAGAAGCCCCGAACGCTCGTCCAACGCCTTGTGTGAGCAGGTAGGGAAGAATGGTTGCGTGATCCTTTTCGCGGCTATCGAAACCGAAACGGATGGGCGTTTCGACGCGCTCGATCTAACGAATGATGTGCTGAAACTGGTCCGATCATCCGGGGTCCGCGATGGAAACGTGCTGATCTTTTCCCCCCACACGACCTGCAGCGTGGTGATCACGGCATCCGGCAACGGCTCCCTCAAGGCGCTGGAGCGAACGATGGAGACCCTTGCTCCGAAAGAGCATTACTACGCACACGACGACCTCGACATCCGAACGGAGAATCTCGTCGAGGAGGAGCCTGCGAACGCTCCGGCTCACATCTTTCACATATTCGCCGGCAAGACCTCTGAATCCATCCCGATCGTCGACGGTGTACCTGCGCTCGGGGACGATCAGCGAGTTCTCTTCCTCGAGTTGGATTCGTCTCGACAGCGCAAGTGTTTCATCCAGGTGGTTGGCGAGTGACCGATGCCCCGAACGGCGTCCCGGCGGGCGCGCAGGGGGGGCCAAGCTGGTTGGTCGATGACATCCTGCGGGTGGAGGACCTCCTGCTGAGAACCGCGGGGGCGTCGGGGCAGCCGCTCGTTGCCGAACCTTCGCTACACCTGCTGAAAGCGGGGGGCAAGCGTCTGCGACCCGCCCTGGTGTTGCTCTCATCGCACGCCGGAGAATCGGGTCGCCGCGCGACCGATCTCGCGGCGGCCGCGATCGAGCTCGTTCACATCGCGACCCTCTATCACGATGACGTTTTGGACGAAACCGAAACCCGCCGGGGGGTGCCGACGACCCATGCGAAATGGGGTACGGAGGTGGCGGTCCTGGCCGGCGATTATCTCTTCGCCTGCGGATCGGCGCTGGGGGCGGAGGCTTCCGGCGAGGTTCCCGGGATCCTGGCGCGAGCGATCGCGGCGGTGTGCGAGGGACAGATAGTCGAGACGGGCTCGATGAACGACCCGGATCGAACGCCCGAGCAGTACCTCGATACGATCCGACTAAAGACGGCGGCGCTGTTCGGTGCCGCCTGCGACCTAGGTGCGGCAACCTCCGACGCCGGCCCGGACCGGCGCGCTGCACTGATGGTCTATGGCGAGAGCCTGGGTCTCGCGTTCCAGGTGGTCGACGACCTGCTCGACCTCATCGGCGACCCGCGGATAACGGGGAAGGAGCCGGGGACGGACCTGCGCGAGGGGGTGTTCACTATCCCCGTGCTGATCGGATGCCAGCGCGATCCCTCGCTCGCCCGGCGCCTCGCCTCAGGCGACCGACAGCTGGGCTCGGTCCTCCCCTCGTTGGAGGCCAGCGGCGCCTTGACGGCCGCTCTGGACATCGCATGCGAGCACGGACGCCGGGCGGAGGGTGCCCTGGCGGAGCTCCCGGACGAGGAGTGGGCGGCGTCGCTGAGAACCATAATCACCGGCGTCCTGGCGCAGGTTCCGGACGTTTCGCCCGTTTAGGCGGTGGGCTCGGGGGTATACTCCAGCTAGCGAAGTTGTAACTGTAGCTAGCAAACCAGCAGGGGAAGGGAATCCACATGCCGAGAATGAACGACACCATGGAGCGCGTCGCTTCGAGAGCCGTCGAGATGAGCGTGTATCTGCCGCTCGGCGCCTACGCCAGAGTGCGGGACGAGATCGTCGACCTCAACCGGGGTTCGGTTCGCAAGTTGTACGAGGATCTCGTAGACCGGGGTCAGAACCGGATGCAGCCGATCGAGCGCGTAGTCAAGCGTCGCGTCGAAGCGGCCGAGGACGAAGCACGTGGCGCGGTTGTCCAGACCCGCAAGACCGCGAAGAAGGCAACGCGCAAGGCTTCGACCGCGGCCACCCAGGTGGCTCCAAAGATGCCTCGCGTCGGTGCCCCTCGCAAGGCCAGCGAGCTGCCGATCAAGAGCTACGCCTCGCTGAATGCGGACGAGATCGTGTCCCACCTCAAGGGTCTCACGCAGACGGATCTGGCTCGCGTTTACAAGTACGAGAAGGCGCACGAGGATCGCTCGACGATCCTCGACGCGGTCGATTCTCGTCTGGTCGCTCTGCCGATCGCAACTTACGACTCACTCACTGTCGACGAGGTCAACGGCCGTCTCGACGGTCTTTCGCCCCAGGAGCTCCGGGCGCTTCGCCGCTACGAGTCTGAGACGAAGATGCGCACCACCATCATCGAGAAGATCGAGTCACTTCTCGCGTAACGCCCCATCAACCGATCAAGCGGGGCCCGGTCGACTTCGTTCGGCCGGGCCCTAGTCTTTTCACAAACATCTCGACCAGGTGCTCGACGTACGTCTGCTCGTCTGCGGGCAGGATGTGCTTACCGCCGAGGATCTCTTGCTCGACGAAGAACGCCAGCAACGCATTGAAGAACAACCGGGCCGCGATGAGCGGGTCCACCTGGGAGCGGGTCCGGTCGCTCATCCGCTCCTCAAAGATGCGCCCGAGCTCTCCGATGGATTCGCTCACGGCATCGACGAAGAAGACTTCCTTCTCTTCCGGGAAGACCTGAACCTCTTGGAGGAGCAGCCGGGTGAACTCCGTGTTCTGACGAAGAACATCGAAGAAACCGCGCGCGAGCACCAGTAGAAGTCCGCGGGTGTCGAGTTGTCCGGCGATGTCGGGCAACGTTCGCAAGAGCGGCAGGAACGAGTACTCGTCGATGATGGCGCGGAACAGATCCCGTTTGGATGCGAAATAGTGATAGATCAGGCCTTCCGTTATGTCGGCCGCACGAGCGATGTCCCGCATCGACGTTCCGTGGAAGCCTCGTTCGGCGAACAGGTGGAGACTCGCCTTCAGGATGTCCTCTCGCCGGTCCCGGCGTGTTTGATGGGAAGGATCTCGGGTGCTCATCGTCGCTTCACAAAGGAACTGTGGCCGCCCCTGGACTTATCGTTGATCTGCCTCAATACGTCCTCCCGGGCCTCACGCACGGCTTGATTCATGTCCGCATGCTCCGTGCCGGCGACGAGATGATGTTTCCCGTACTGAACTTCCAGAATGACGTTGAAGCTGATGGAATGGGAATCGTTCTTGTTGATCCGTACTTCGGCATGGACCTCATCGAACCGGCTCAGACGTCGATCGATCTTCTGTAGGTCTTTCTCGATGCGGTCGACGTCGGCGTCCTCGAGGTGACTGCCCGGCGCCGAAACGCGCAACTCCATCCGGTCCTCCTTGTTCGAAGCCGTTGGGTCCCATCGTAAGGCTTCATGCGAGCCACTCGATCAGAGGCTGAGGCACGATCGAAGCGGAGAAGTTACGAGCTACATGCTCCCTGCCCGCGCGTCCCATGGCACCGGCCAGGTCGTCGTCCTCGAGTATCCGGACGAGCGCCTCAACGAGATCATCGGGACGGCCGGCGTCGGTCACCAGACCGGTGACTCCGTGGATGACGGCTTCGGGCGTGCCTCCCGAGCGGCCAGTCACACAGGGCGTCCCACAGGCGGCCGCCTCCAGGAGCACAACGCCCAACCCCTCGACATCAAGTCCGAACCACCGATCCTCTACGGGAAGGGCAAAAACGTCGGCCGCCGCGTAGTAGGCAGGGGCTTCATCGTCGGGAACGCGCCCTGCGAAGATCACCCGTCCGGGCGTGCGCTCCGACAGTCTCCGAAGGCTCCTCTCCTCCGGCCCCGTCCCAGCGACGACGACTGTGGCCCCGGGAACTCTCTCGATGATCGCGGGGAGCACCTCGATGACTCGGTCCACGCCCTTGCGCGGAACCAGGCGCCCGAAACAAAGGACCATCTTGGACTCGGGGCCGATCCCCAGCCGTCGCCGAACTTCGGACGTGTCCGTTTCAGGTGTGAATCGGTCGAGGTCGACTCGAGCGCGCAGACGTTCGATCCGCACCTGACTCGGCTTTGCGACCAATCCGTGAAGACGTTCCGCGGTGAAGTCACTCACGGGTAGCAACAGGTCAGCCCCCGCCAGGCAGCGCGCGAGGTACGAGCGCAGCCCCGGGATCGCGGCGGGGACGAGTAGCTCGGCGCCGTGCACGATGACTGCGTACCGCAGGCCCCGGCGGGCGAGCGCAGGTCCCAGCAACACGAGAGGCCATGGTGTTCCGAACAGGATGCGGTCCGTGTTCTCACGTGTGGCCGTCTCCGCGATCGCCCGAAGCGTGCGGGGACCCGGCGCTGGGTGACCGGGGAGGGCGTGAGTGGGATAGGCGAAGTCTCGCGGCAGCTTCCGACCGTCGCGTTCGGGAGGGGCGAGTACCGACAGCCTCGGCGTAAGCGAGGAGCAGAGCTCGGCGAGATAGCTCTCGATCCCGCCGCGCCCGGGTAGGAACGACGACGTCACCATCAGGGCTTCGGACATCGCTCGATTATGAAGCGCTCGGGTATAACAGTCGGGTGAGCGATGATCCCGAGGGGCGGCGTCTTCGAGCCCAAGCGCGAGCGGATCGGAAGCTGATCCAGCAGGCCGCCGACTCACTCGCTGAGATAGACCGCAACGATGGGTTGTCCGATGAACATGCCGATGTGCTTGCCGCCCTCCGGATCCGTCTTGAAGGTAGGGCACGCGCCTCACTTGAGGACCTGCTCTCTGCCGCGGGAGATATCTCCCGGAAGCGTGATCTCGGCGACGCCCTCGCGCCCCCGGAGGAGGAAGACCCGGAGTGGCCGGCGGTCGAGGAGAAGAAGCGCGATTGGCCCGGCGCTTAGGTCAGGCTCCCTCGCCCTGGTTCCGCTGCCTGAGGAAGTTCTCGAGTTCCGCCGCCAGGGCGTCCCCGCTCGGGAGCTCCGAGGTGTCGATCTCATCGGCCCGCTCTTCCAGGGCGGTTACGTATGCCTGAACGTCCTCATCGCCCGCCACGATCTCGGTGACTCGCTCCTCGTAGGTGGCGGTGGCCCGTTCGAGATCCTCGACCGGCGCATCCATACCCACGAGCTCGGCAGCCTGGCGTACCAGGGCGAGCGAAGCCTTCGGGTTCGGCGTCACCGCAAGGTAGTGGGGGACCGCGGCCCACAAGCTCGCCGACTCGATCTGCCCGCGCCCGAAGGCGTCGTGAAGAACACCGACGATCCCCGTCGGACCCTCGTAGCGAGACCGCGCCAGGCCGAGGCGCTCGACGAGGGCGGGGTCCGCCGCCGTTCCGGTGATCGGTACAGCGCGCGAGTGAGGCACGTCCGCGAGAAGCGCTCCGAGGGTGACGACGAATCTCACTCCGTGCCGTCTGGCTTCAGCCACGATCATCCTCGAGAACGTCTTCCATCGCAGGTTGGGCTCGGTTCCTATCAGCAAGAGGACGTCGCGATCCTCGGCCCGCGCGGCCCAGAACTCGTTCGTGGGCCATGTGATCTCCCGCGTGATGCCATCCATCAAGTGAACGCTGGGGCGCACGGCTTGAAAGTCGTAGAACTCCTCGGGATCGAGCGACGCGATCCTCTTGCCGCCCCAGACCCGGCTGAGATGCGTAGCCGCAAAGGTGGCTGCATCCCCTGCGTCGTTCCATCCTCGGAACGCCGCGATGAGAACGGGTTCGTGTAGATCGACCTCGTCGTATCGCTCGATCGATTCGGGGAACACGGACATGACTTCAGGCTACCTGCGGGGAAGGGCTTAGTTGCTCACGACGCGAGAGCGTCGCGCTGATCCAGGTGTTGCTGCAGTTTCCGCTTGATCCGCTGAAGCGCGTTATCGATCGATTTCACATGATTGCCCAAGGTGGCTGCGATCTCCTCGTAGGACTTACCCGCCATGTATAGCGTCAGCACGTCCCCCTCGAGTTGGGTCAGGTTCTCTCTCATCGTCTCTCTCAACGCTTCGATCTCCTCGGCGGAGATCACTAGCTCGGCCGGATCGGTGATCTCCTTCGCAGACACGGTTTCGCCCACGGAACGCTCACCCTCCTCCCCATAGATCGGGGCATCCAGAGAGACAGAGCTGTTCAAGGGCTGATGCTTGTTCCGGTTCGCCGTCTTGATCGCGGTCAGGATCTGCCGGGAGATGCAGAGTTCCGCGAAGGCTCTGAACGGTGTTTCCTGTTCGAGGTCGAAGTCCCGGATCGACTTGTAAAGCCCGATCATCCCTTCCTGGACGACGTCTTCCTTGTCGGCGCCGGAGAGGAAGTAGGAGCGGGCTTTCGATCGCGCGAAGTTGCGATACCGGGCGATGAGCGTCTCGAGACAACGTTCGTCTCCGCCCCGAGCGCGCCGAACCAGGTTGTCGTCCTCGAGCGCCTCGTTGTCCTCCAGAGGATCTACGGCCCGACCCGAGACTTGGCTCATTCACTCTCCCCCCATCGACGAGGTGCGTCTCGCCGATGATCGCGGCATCATCCTAATCGTCTTACCCCCCGTCGCCCCGCTGTTAGCCCGCTTGGAACACTCCGGGGGCGGGTGGTCGAGGAAATGGGTGACGTGCGACATGGGGTCGCTCTGGCACTATGCGCACCAAGGAGGCGAAAGGGGACTGGTGTCCCTCCCGATCTTCAAAATCGGTGCGCCGGCTAATCCCGGTGGGCGGGTTCGATTCCCGTCCGCCTCCGCTATAGGGCCTCACCAGGGCAAAGAGGTTGGTCGGGTTGGGCAGCTCGTTACCGGCCCGGGATCGGCCAGACCGTGTTGCTAATCCCTTGCTAATCCGTCAGACGGCCGGGTGCAGCCAGATCCTGTCCTCGTCCAACAACGCCGAGGTCAACCAGAACTCGTAAGTGAGCAGCCAAATTGCTGACCACTCGATGAGGGTCGTGATCCCGTCCCTTTGGATCCAGCGTCGGCTCGCAGGATGCTTGGGGA
>JALZJQ010000153.1 GCA_030859685.1 Actinomycetota bacterium
ACCTAAGAGGACGAATCGGCCGATCCGGACTCAGAACGCGACTGGTCACTGCACCTTGGAGCACGGCGAGCGCTGTTCAGGCGGCCGCGCGGAACCAGGCGACGGTCTGCTTCAGGCCCTCGTGCAGCTCGGTCGTCGGCGACCACCCCAACTCGGCGCCGGCCTTAGAAGGGTCGATGACGATGCGTTGCAGTTCGCCGGGCCGGGCCGGTGCGTACTGGGGTTCGTAACGGGTCCCTGTCAGCTCCGCGAGGTTCGAATGCAGCTCGTTGACCGAGAGTTCGCGGCCGCTTCCGACATTGATCAGCTGTCCGCTCCCACGGTCACGTGCAGCGACAAAGGCCGAGACGACGTCGTCGACGTACACGAAGTCTCGCGTTTGCGTGCCGTCCCCGTAGATGGTGCACGGCCTGTTAGCAAGCATCTTGCGGGAGAAGATGGCCACCACCTGACCCTCGAGACCAACCTCGCTCGCAGGTTCCTGACGCGGCCCGTACACGTTCGCGAGGGCCAGGGCT
Source organism: Actinomycetota bacterium (assembly GCA_030859685.1). GTDB lineage: Bacteria > Actinomycetota > CADDZG01 > CADDZG01 > WHSQ01 > JACCXF01. Next base: position 519 of record JALZJQ010000153.1, read on the forward strand.
GCGTAATCGAGGCCGTGGACCTCCTTGTAGTAACGCAAGTAGTCGAGAACGACCTTCTTCGACACTCCATACGGAGACTCTGGAAGCGCCTCCGGCAACCACACCTGATCCTCGGTGACCGGCAGACGAGATTCGTCGGGCTCCCCGTAGATGCAGCCACCGGACGATGTGAAAACGACCTTCTCGCTCTCCGCTTCGGTCGCGGCTTGGAGCAGGTTCAGGGTTCCGATGATGTTGATCATTGCGTCGTGGATCGGGTCCCTAAGCGACTTCCTTACGTCGACCTGTGCGGCGAGGTGAAAGATCACCTGCGGCTTGTTTCGCTTGATCAGTTCAGCAAGCGCCGTGGAGGTGATGTCCGCTCGTTGAAAGGTGAACTTGCCCATCTGCGAACGGCGCGCGTCGGCCAGGTTCGCCAGCGATCCCGACGACAGGTCGTCGACCGCAAGGACATCCTCACCTTCACCCATCAACCGATCCACCAGATGGGATCCGATGAAACCCGCCGCACCGGTCACCATCACTCGCACCTGCGCCACTCCTCCCGGTCGATCATTCGATGACTTCGCCGTCGCCGACGGCACCGTTCTCTATCCTCGCGCCCGCGGACACAACGGCGCCCTCCCCCACAGCGCAATCTACGACGGTCGCGCCCTCGGCGACCGATACGGACGGGAGGAGGACCGACCCGGACACCGTGGCACCCGAGGCGACACGCGCACCCGAACCGAGGCATGCCGAGGATACCCGTGCGTCCTCTGCGATCTCGCAGGGCTCGGCGGCAAGAACGCCACCCGGGCCGACCGGGCCGGCTGCGTCCGTCGGAAAGGCGCCAGACAATGCGTCCATGTTCGCCCGCAGGTACTTCTCCGGAGTACCTATGTCCATCCAATAGGCATCAGTCCCCGTTGCGAACAGCCGCGCGCCTTCGGCAACCAATTGAGGAAAGAGCTCGCGCTCGGCCGACCACACGCGGTTTACAGGGATCCGCTCGAGGATCGAGGGCTCGAGGACATAGATACCCGCATTGATGAGGTTGGTCGGCGCTTGATCGCGCGGTGGCTTCTCTATGAATCCCAGAACGCTTCCGTCCTCCCTCGTGGGGACAACGCCATAGGCCGATGGATCGTCGACCGGGGTGAGGACGATCGAGGCCTCTGCCTGGCGGTCCCTGTGCCAGTCGATCACTGCACTCAGATCCACGTTCGTCAGTACATCGCCGTTGAACGCGAGGAACGCGTCGTCACCTACGAGATGCTCGGCGTTCTTGAACGCGCCGGCTGTACCGAGCGGCTCCGACTCATGGGTGACCTCGAGCTTCATGCCCATCTTTTCGGCCCGAGCGAGCGTTCCTGCGAACGCGTCGGCCAGGTACGAAGTCATCAGCACGACCTCATCGATGCCGTGACGCAAGAGCAGGTCGAAGACGTGCTCGATGTGTGGTCGATTCGCGATCGGCAGGAGGTGCTTCGGTCGCGTGAGGGTGAGAGGACGCAGCCGTGTGCCGAAGCCGCCGGCGAGGATGAACGCCTTCAAATCAGATGCCGGATACGCGCCGGAAGGACAACCCCACGATCACGATTCCCACGGCCACGACGATCACGCCCACCCAACGGAGCAGAGGAACCCCCTCATCCAGTACGAAACGCGAGAAGGCCACGATAAGGATGTAGGACAGCCCGACGAAGGGATAGGCAACCGATAGCGGAACACGGGACAGAACCACGAGCCAGAAGATCGCTGAGACGCCGAAGAGGAAAAGGCCGAACCACAGCAGTGGTTCCTTGGCGACGCGGGATGCCGTGGTCAGTGGCGCCGAGACCTCGGCCCGACCGATGAAGCCCACCCTGTCCATCGCGCTTCGCAGGGTCAGCTGCCCTGCGACGGAGAAAGCGACACTCACCAGGACCAGCGCGATCGAGGCCAGACCGACACCGGGGCGGGTCGGGGCCGCTACGGGAAGGGTCTCCGGTTGAGGTATCTCCAATGCCATCCGGGCAGTCTAAAGACTAATCCCGGTCGATCCGGACGACCTCAGGGTCGGGAGAACGTTGCTTCCGTCTGCCAGGGCGGTCGTGGAGTGGCGGTCGATGACATATCGCCCGTGGCACTCATGGTTCGTTCGCGACCGCTCGCGTCGGGCGACAGTGCGGCTCCGTCGTATCGGATGGAAACCCGGAAAAGACTGTCCTTCAAGGCCAGTGCCGATCGGATCTCCCAACCGCTGGCGCGGGCGGTCTTGTTCGCACCCACGATCCTGACGCCACCGCGGTCCGGCCCTTTCACGACCGTCACGCGCCCGGAAACGCCGAACGGCTTCAGCAGACGGAACCTCTGGAGCGCCCCGGTGTTGAACGCGCTGTTGAGCTTCGACGAAAAGGTGCGCCATCCCATGCTCACGCGCCAGGTGTGATTTGGGTTGGCGCCGACCGCGTCCGGACCGTCAGGCACACCTCGCAGGTAGGGCAAGGGGCCTCCTCCCCAGACGTTCTCGTTGTTCTCCGTATAGCCGCCAGAAGACGACGAGTAGAGCGCCTGGATGGGTGCACCCT
>JALZJQ010000007.1 GCA_030859685.1 Actinomycetota bacterium
ACTCGTGCTCCTGGACCTCCCCGACCACGATTCGACCGAGGTCGCCCATCGTTTCGAAGTCGACCGCCTGGTCGAGGTCGTCGACATGCTCGTGTGGGTTCTCGATCCCCAGAAGTACGCCGACGCCCTACTCCACGATCGGTACGTCCGACCGATGGCGCGCTATGAAGGCGTAACGCTGTTCGTGCTCAATCAATCGGACCGCCTCGGGGCGGACGAACTCGACGCCTGCGTAGCGGACCTTCGTCGCGTACTACGAGACGACGGCCTGCGGGATCCGAAGATCCTCTTGACGTCCGCCGTAACGGGGCAGGGAGTCGGTGTTCTCGAAGCGGAGATCGCAACGAGGGTCCACGAGCGAGAAGCTGCCCTGCAGCGACTGACGGCCGATCTGGAGGTGATCCGCAGCCGGCTGACTCGATTCTGCTCGACGGTCAAGGGCCGGGGGGCACGCGACCCTCGCGCACACGAGCGAGTGGTGGAAACTCTTGCCGACGCTGCGGGGACACGAGTTGTTTCGGACGCGGTGGCTCGTTCACATCAGCGAGCCGCGGGGCTGGCCACCGGGTGGCCTGTGACGCGCTGGCTGGCGCGGATCCGTCCCGATCCCTTGAGACGGATGCATCTGGGAACAGGATCCGAAGATGCCACGTCCGTCCCCGATGCATCGCCCGTTCAGCACGCGGAGGTCTCGCTGAGCTTGAACGCTCTCGCCGAGACAGCCTCGAATGGGTTGCCACAACCGTGGCCGATCTTGGTGAGAAGAATCACGGTGGATCGTCAAGACGGCGTCCTGGCGGATCTCCGGCGCGCGGTCGGCGCCACATCGCTTGCCTCGCCCAGGAACCCTCGCTGGTTCTCGGTCGTCGGTTGGCTGCAGCGGCTACTGATCACGCTGGCAGCGGCTGGGGCTGTGTGGCTGTTGCTCCTGTGGGTCATCGCGTGGCTGAACCTGCCAGACCCGCCGACGTATCAGATCGACCGGATCCCCGTCCCGACCGCGCTTCTAGTCGGCGGCGCGCTCGCAGGATTGATCGTCTCGTTCGTGAGCCGTTACGTGGCGAAGATGGGGGCGAATCGGCGGCGGCGGTCGGTCACCAGGACCCTACGATCGCGCGCCGGAGAGGTCGCCGAAGCAAAGATCTTCGCACCTCTCGAGGCGGAGCTTCGGGTGCATCGCGATCTCTGTTCCGCCATAGCTGGTCTGGATCCCTAGCCGACACCTGCACGTCGACTTTGCAGCTCGACCAGGTAAGTGAAAAGACAAAGGCCGCCGCCTTTCGGCGACGGCCCCTGATTTTCTCGAAGGTTACTGCACGAGTGACACGTTGGTTGCCTCGGGACCTTTGTCCCCGGCACGTGTATCGAACTCGACCTTTGCACCCTCAGCCAGACTCTTGAAGCCCTGACCGGAGATACTCGAGTGGTGCACGAAAAGGTCCTTCTCCCCATCTTCTGGGGTGATGAAGCCGTAACCCTTCGCGTCGTTGAACCACTTGACGGTTCCGCTTGCCATAAAAAAACACCTCCCTTGAACGATCACGAACGAGCAAGGAAGGCTTGGCGCCGAACCACACTTACGTTCAGAACGGCATCATCCTATCTCACCTGGCCCACCCCCGCTCCGACGCCTGAGGGGCGAGGAAAATGGCTCCCCAGCCCGTGACGGCCGCAGAGGGCGTAGTTGGGGGGGTCTGCCGCGCGCGGGCACAGAAACACGTCACACTCGCGGGGTGACGGACGAGAAAACGGAGGACATCAGGCGCAGTTGGTTCCTAACGGCAACCGAGCGCGGGAACCCGCACACCGAGATCGATTCCCACAAGGATGGCGATCGCGCGTGGACCACGGGGAATCGGGCCGTGCCGCTCGTTCACGGCGCGACCTACTTCGGACGTCTCTACGAAGAATTGTGCCGGCTCGAGCCCGGCGATTGGGTTCACTTCACCGACTGGCGAGGGGATCCGGATGAGCGTCTCGCCGGCCCGAACACCGAGGTCGCGGTGGTACTGGCCGATCTGGCCGAGCGCGGCATCCACGTCCGGGGCTTGATGTGGCGTTCACATCCGCAAGCGACGAAATTCAGCGAGGAAGCCAACTTTCAGCTCGCCCGGAAGATCAACGAGAAAGGGGGTGAGGTTCTCCTCGACGAACGCGTGCGACGAGGAGGGTCACATCACCAGAAGCAGTTCGTGATCAGGCACCCCAAGGATCGCAGTAAGGACATCGCTTTCGTGGGGGGAATAGATCTCTGCCACAGCCGGCACGACGATGCGAATCATCTCGGCGATCCTCAGGTGTACGAGCTGGACGAGCACTACGGGCGGACTCCCCCCTGGCACGACGTTCAACTCGAGGTCCGAGGTCCGGCGGTGACGGACCTGGCCATCTCGTTCCGAGAGCGATGGGAAGATCCAACGCCGCTCGATCACCGCAACCCGTACCGGAAGCTGATGGCGCGGAGGGGTCACGAACCAGATGAGCTGAGTGATCTTCCGCCCCTTCCGGATCATCCCCCGAACGAAGGGCCCCATGCGGTCCAGGTCCTTCGAACCTATCCATCGAAGCGTCCAGCTTTCCCATTCGCGAGAGATGGCGAGCGGAGCATCGCTCGAGCCTACGAGAAGGCCTATTCGCGAGCCCGTTCACTCATCTACGTCGAGGATCAATACTTCTGGTCGATAGAGATCGCGAAGCTGCTCGCCGAGCGGCTTCGTGCACAGAAGAACCTGCACGTCATCATCGTTCTCCCACGCCACTTCGAGGCAGGAGGTCGCATCGCGAGCGCGGCCCCCCGTTACGGGCAGAGTCGTGCGATAAAGATCGTCAAGGATGCAGGTGGCGACCGCGTCGGTGTGTACGACATCGAGAACGAACGACAGACACCGATCTACGTTCATGCGAAAGTGTGCGTGATCGACGATGTGTGGGCCGAGGTGGGTTCGGACAACGTGAACATCCGGTCCTGGACCCACGATTCGGAGCTCTCCTGTTCGATCCTCGACGACACGCTCGACAAGCGCCGACCACGTGACCCTGCAGGGCTAGGTGACGGCGCGCGCGTCTTTGCACGGGATCTGCGACTCGAGCTCTGGCGCGAGCATCTGCAGGTGGACTCAGACGAGGGACTGCTGGATCCGATCGACGCTTTCCAGCGCTGGCGCACGGTGGCGGATGAGCTTGACGCATGGAATGCGGGTGGCGGCAAGGGCCCACGTCCGCGAGGCCGCGTGAGAGCCCACGATGCGGGGAGCCAGCCGCGATGGCTTGACGCGCTGGCGCCGTTCGTGCTGCGGGTCTTTGTCGATCCCGATGGGCGACCGCGGAAACTTCGAAAGAGCGGGCGATTCTGAAGACACCCGTGGGCGTGCGATGGAGAGGCTGAGGGATGGATCTGGATCTGTACGATTCCTGGATACCGGTCTTCGCCCTCGTCATGGGCATCGGTCTAATCGGTACCATCCTGCCGACCTTGCCCGGTCTCGCGTTGATCTGGCTGACCGCCCTGGTGTACGGGCTGCTGGAGGGATTCGGCGTCGGCGGATGGATCGCGATGATCATCATCACGCTTCTGCTGGGGGCCAGCTTGGCCGCGAAAGTGGTCCTCCCGAAGCGTCGAGCCGCCGCCGGAGGTGCGCCCACCTCGACCATCGTCGTCGGTGCGATCGCGGGCATCATCGGGTTCTTCACCGTGCCGGTCGTGGGGCTGCCTTTGGGAGGAGCCGTCGGTGTGCTGCTCGCGGAGTACCGGCGAACGGACGGTTGGCCGGCTGCGTGGCGCTCCACGAAGGGAGTGATCGTGGGATTCGGGATAAGCGCTCTGGTGGAGCTTGCCGTAGGGATGGTCATGATCCTGACCTGGCTGGTCTGGGCGCTAGCGCAGACCTAGCACCATGCGGGAGGACTCTCTACCTGCGGTCACAAACGCTTCCTCACGCCCACCGCGAGTGTGCGTCATCCCCCCACCGGGTAGACAAGTCCGCATGACGCACGCAGGAACGCAGACATGAAGTGGCGGCGCGGCAGGATGAGCCGTGACGTCATCGACCGGAGAGGCGCACCGCGTATGGGCGGTGGGGCCGGGATGGCCGTCGGGGGGCTTGGTATCCCGGGACTCCTCATCCTGGCCCTCGTGTTCTTCCTCAACGGGGGCTTCAGCGGTGGCGGCACAGACGTCGACAGCCCGTTCGACGACATGCAGGGCGGAGACACGCGCGGGGAAGCGCCGCTCGAAGGGCCCGACCCCGATGCGCGCCTCGCTCAGTTCGTGTCCTTCGTTCTCGACGATGTGCAGAACTTCTGGGAGGACACGTTCTCCGGCTCGGGACGCGAGTACCGGCGGGCGAAGTTGGTGCTGTTCGAAGCCGGAACGCACTCGGGGTGCGGGGGAGCGACCGAACAGATCGGTCCTCACTACTGCCCCGCCGACGAGAATGTCTACCTCGACCTCAGCTTCCTCAGGGATATGCGAAGCGACTTTGGGGCACCGGGCGATTTCGCGCAGGCATATGTTGTCGCGCACGAGATAGGACATCACGTGCAGCATGTGATGGGCATCAACGAGCAGGTTCGGCGCGAGCAAGAAGCCGATCCGGATCAGGCGAACGAGCTCTCGATCCGCCTCGAGCTTCAGGC
>JALZJQ010000010.1 GCA_030859685.1 Actinomycetota bacterium
TCCGGGGGCTCGTGCACCAGGGCGTGACCGCAGTCGGAACAGTGCGTGTAGCCCCGTCGGTATTCGGATCCGCAGTTCGGACACCACATGCTGGCCAGCCTCGGATGGAGGAGCTAGAGCTCCGGGAGCTTCTGTCTCATCTTAAGCACCGGCTCAAACAGGTCCCCACGACGGGACACACGCCGGAGAACCTCGTCATGCGCGAACGACAGCCGAGATGGATCGGTCTTCTTCAGGGCTCGACGCACCTCCTCCCACGTCACCGGGGTGGACACGGTGGGCCGCTCCTTTGCCCGCAACGAGTAGACGCTGACCGTCGTCTTGTGCAGATCGTTCTGGCTCCAGTCGATGAAGATCTTGCCTTTGCGTTCCGTCCGGCTGGGTTTGGAGATGATCTCGTCGGGATGGTCCTTCTCCATGCGCCTGGCGACGTCCTGCGCGAAGGACTTGGTCTGCTCGTAGCTCACCTTGGTGTTGAGTGGCACAAAGGCCTGCAATCCCTTCGAGCCCGAGGTCTTCACGAGCATCTCGAGTCCGAAGCCGGCGAACATCTTCTTCAGCCGGAGCGCGATGTCGGCACACTCGAGGACGCCCAGCGGCTCCCCGGGGTCGAGGTCGAAAACGAGTGCGATCGGCTTCGTCACGTCACGAGCCCTCGCCAGCACAGTATGCAGCTCGAGGTTCGCAAGATTCGCAGCCCACACCAGCGCCGGCTCGGAGTTGAGGAGGCAGTAGTTGACGTCCACGTTGTCCCGGCGCCGCGTTATCGGGGCCGTCTTGATCCACTCCGGTGCGTACTTGGGGCATTCCTTCTCGTAGAAGAAGTTCCCTTCGGCACCGTCTGGATATCGCTTCAGCGTCACGGGGCGGTCCTTGAGGTGCGGCAGCAAGACCTCGGAGATATCTCGGTAGAACGAGATCACGTCGCCCTTGGTAAAACCCTCCGACGGGTAGAAGACCTTGCCGGCGTTCGAGATCTTCAGCCGCTTTCGGCGGACCACGACTTCCTCGACCGTTCTTTTCGGCATGGGGACATTGTGTCTCACAAGGGGGACGTGGCCAGCACGGTGCATGGGAACGGGGCGGCTCCCGACCGTTGGATCTGGGCGTAGGGTCGGCGACATGGAGGTGCGCGAACCGGTCCTGCATGTCGACATGGACGCGTTCTATGCGTCCGTCGAGGTTCACAAGGACCCCTCGTTGAGGGGAAAACCGGTGATCGTGGGTGGCCGAGGAGGGCGTGGCGTTGTGACCTCGGCCTCGTACGAAGCTCGGGAGTTCGGGGTGCACTCCGCGATGCCGGCGATAACGGCGCGGCGTCTGTGCCCTCATGCCGTGTTCCTGTCGAACGACTTCGAGTCGTACCAGATCTATTCGGAGCGCATCCGCGAGGTCTTCCGGTCGTTCTCGCCGCTGGTCGAGCCGTTGTCCCTGGACGAGGCCTTCATCGATGTCTCTGGCTCGGTACGCCTCTTCGGGGAGCCGGTGGCGATCGGAGCCCAGATCAAGCGGGCGATCGCGGATCTGGGCCTCGGCTGCACGGTGGGTATCGCACCGAACAAGTTCCTCGCCAAGATCGCGTCCACGCGCGCCAAGCCCGACGGGTTGTTGCTGGTGCCGCTGGATGAGGTCGAAGCCTTCCTCCATCCGCTCCCCGTCGGAGCTCTGTGGGGGGTGGGGGAGACGACGGCAGAGGTACTTCGACGCCTGGGTCTTCGGACCGTGGGCGACGTTGCGCATGTGTCACGTAGGACTCTCGAGCGGGCGGTTGGCGATTCGCTGGGAGCGCATCTCCACAGCCTTGCGAACGGGCTCGACGATCGCGCGGTCGTTCCCCACGAGACCTCCAGATCGGTGGGCTCGGAGGAGACCTTCGAGAGTGACCTCGATGCGAACGATGTCATCCTGCGCGAGATCCTGAGGCTCAGCGACAGGACCGCCGGGCGGCTGCGCGCCAAAGGGATGTGCGGTCGCACGATCACACTCAAGGTCCGCTGGTCCAACTTCAAAACGATCACGAGGGCACGGACGCTCGACGAGGCGGTCGACACGGCCGCCGAGATATACGCCGTGGCCAGGGACCTCTACACACGGTTGGGCCCGGATAGGCCGCGGATCCGGTTGCTCGGTGTGAGCCTGAGCGGCCTCGCTCCGGGCCCCCCTCGTAGACAGCTCGGATTGTTGGCGGCCGCCGCCCCACGCTGGGAGGAGGCCACCAGGGCTATCGACGACATCCGTAACCGCTTCGGAGATGGCTCGGTGGGGCCGGCGACCCTCCTGGACGGCCCCTCCTAGGTGGCTCCTCAGCCGAGATTTCGAAACCGCCGGACCTTTCTATAATCGGATGACAGTGCCTTTGTCGGAAGAAGAGCAGCGGGTTCTCGAGGAGATCGAGAGAGGCCTCCATCAGGAGGATCCGAGCTTCGCGCGGCAGGTCGGCAGCACCCCGCGCCTGTCGGGCGGCGGACGCCTCAAGCTCGGTGCTCTCGTGTTCCTCGCCGGACTGGCCATCCTCGTTGCGTTCTTCGTAACCCGAACGATCTTCGTCGGCGTCGTGGCGTTCGGAGCGATGGTGGCCGGGATCGTTCTGGCGGCCGGAGCCATCGGGAGCCTCGCCGCCGACCCTGAGGGACGGAAACAACGATTTGCGGCCGCATTCGAGGATTGGGAAGCCCGCATCCGGCGCCGCGGTCGCCGTCCCTAAGGGAAACTTTTTCCCGTTCCCACTTTGCGCGCCTTTCCTGTAGCGCGTCCGCCTCCGACACGCTACATTCCTTACCTTGCCGCGCGGGCGGCGAAGGGTTTGGTTCGGGGGGAACATAGCCCGCCTGGGGTACCGTCCGAAGGGTTTGTAAGGTTTACGTTTCTCGTCGATCGGAGGTCAACGCGCTCTTATGGAGGGTTTCTCTGCGGATCAAGCCGGTCGTCTGACAAGTTGCACGTCACACCAGCTGCGGTACTGGGACCGGATCGGATTGGTCAAGCCGAGCGTTCAGCGCACCGGCGGTCGTCCGGGGGTTCGCAGGCTCTACTCATTCCGTGACCTCGTGGTCCTGCGCGTCATCCGGTCACTTCTCGAAGGCGGAATGAGCCTCCAGCGGGTTCGTCGAGCGATCGAGTATCTCCGCAAGAAAGCGGGTCTCGAAGAGCACCTTTCAGAGGTGAAGCTCGTCACCGACGGACAGAGCATCTTCAAGATCTGCCGGAACGATGGCGAGCTTCTCGACGCACTCAAAGAGGGGCAGATGGCGTTCTTCTTGGCCATAGGGGACATCGCCGAGACCGTCGATCAGCGCGTCTCGCAGTTCCTCTACGATCGCGACGAGTTCATCACCGCGATCAATCAGGTCGAGGCCAGCCTCCAGAAAGAATTGCCCCCCCGCGCGCGCGAGCGGGTTCTGGGCGCCTGACACCGGTCAACCGGTAGCGACCTCCGGCGCGGGTCGACGGAAGGAAAGCCAGGCATCGCCCGCATGGTGCGCGAGTCGCCGCGCCGAGAACAATCGGACCGCTCGATGCTCCCAGGAAGCGTTGTTCCACATGCCCCCGCGCAACGCTCGTGCCAGTTGCTTCGCCTCGCGCGCCCTGGCGGCATCGATCGCGCGCGGAGCGAACAGGGCCGCCTCGTAGATGTGCGCAAGACGCGTGGCAGTCTCTGTCGACGCGTGTTCCAGGCGGCCGACCCTCTGCGCGAAGGCGACCGCGGACTCTGACGGCCTACGAGCCACCGCCAGCTCCGCGGCCTCGTCTTCGAAATGCACGAACGCGGCGCGGGTCGTTTCGGCGGGCGTTCGGGCGGTCATGTACCGGCGGCGGATACGGACCTCTTTGATCAGCGGCACCAACAGCAGGAAGGCGGCTACGAGGACGACGACGGCGGTCAGAAGCCGGCCGAACGCCGCGCGCCAGGCCCTGTCCCCCGGCGCGGTGGACGGCGTGGCCTCGACCGGCAACCGCTCTCCGCCCTCGCCGAGGGGATTCTGCTGCGGATCGCCCGCCTGGCCCTGGCCGGGAGCCGTCTGCCCCGGGGCTCCCGGCGGTCCGAACGCTCTGCCCCCGAAGACGTCGGTGGGAGGCACGGTGTGGGACGGAACCGGCGTCGTGGTCCCTCGGGGGGTCGGTTCGAACGCCACCCAGCCGGCATCTTCGAAGTACACCTCCGGCCAGGCATGAGCGTGCGTGCCTCGAACCACCCAGGTGCCTTCGGATTCCTTGGTGCCCGGGAGGAATCCGACCGACACCCGGGCCGGATAACCGAGGGACCTCGCCAGTAGCGCGAACGCAGTGGCGAACTGCTGGCAGTACCCGGTCCTTACCTCCGTGAGGAACTCCGTGAGGTAGTCGGTAGACGCGCTGGGCTCGACGTTGATGTCGTAGCCGAATCCTCTGAGTCGGTCCTGGATCGCTATGAGCCGTTCAAGATCGTTCCTGGCGCCCTCGATCCACTGGTCTCGTAGGTCGAGGACCTCATCCGAAAGCGGACCTCCCAACTCCGTGTAGTCCTCGTTCGAGAGCGTTCCCGCCCGGTCGGCCGTCAGCTCCCCGAAGCTCGCATCCTGGACGACCGACTCGACCGTGTACGTGAGGCCCTGCACGTCCTCGGTCAGTTGCAGGTCGAATGTTTCGGCGTCGACCATGACGTCCGAGGCGGGTTCTTCGTCGGTGAAGTCAAGGCCTAGCGGTTGAGCCGCGGCGGGTAGGTACTCGCCCTCGAGGGCAGTCAGATCGAACGTCTGGTTGAGTGGGCGACCCCCCGGATCGTCGATGCTTGCCTCACCCGAGAGCGAGAAGCGGGCGGTGTCACCCGGGCGCCATGTGTTTCCATCGAAACGCGTCAACGACACGAGCCGCCAGTAGGCCGGATCCTCCGAGGTAACCGTGAACAGGTCCTTGCCGCTCTGTGTCAGGAACTCCGGCTGCAGGCTGACGAGGACGTCGACGCGCCCTCCCGGCCCTCCTCCTCCGGTCCCCGTCTGATTCCTCCACGCGAGAACACCTTCCTCGAGAGCCGGCAGTAGCAGGGGAGCGGCAAGCGCTGCGATGAGGGTTAAGGCCCCCATCCGACGCGCCACGCGACCGGTAACAGAGAGCGGCTCTTCCGCCGGGCGATCTGTCCACGTGGGAACCCACCGACCCCATGAGCGAAGACGGTGTGATGACTCGAGGCCCCAGTACGAGAGGAGCGCGGCGAGAAACACCAGGATGAGGAAGCCGGCGGCATCCGCCGCTCCCACGATCAGCGAGAACGCGACGAGCCCGATCGACGGCATGCTCCCCACGAGTGGGCGTCGCCATCTGAAGGTGGCGACCTCGGCGATCGTCGTCGCGATCCACAACCCCACGATCACGAGGATCACGTAACCGGGGCGTACGGGCACTGGAGCGAAATCCACCTGACTGGTTCGGTACGCGTCCATCATCGAAGCGCGCAACCCGCTCACGGCGCCGGGGGTCGGTAGGCCATAGAGGGTCGTCCGCGCCTCGAAGACGAGGGCTAGGTACCACACCAACAACAGTGCCGAGACCAACATCGTGATGATCGTTGGCACCCCGAGCCGTCGAGCGACCATAGCGATGGCTACGGCGAGCAGCATCGCGAGCAAGGCCGGCGCAGCGTAGTCGCCATTGACGAACAGCAGCTCGAAGCAGAAGAGAGTTGCTACCAGCAGCGCGGCGAGCCCTATACGAGCTCGGGTCTCGGACCCCATGTCTCCTCCACTTGCTTGGTGCGCGGCTGCGACAGGGTCGCCCAGCCCGCCGCCATCGATTCATCTGGTCCCAGCGTCACCGTCCGTATCCCGGAACGACCCAATAGACGCACGACTTCGACCACGGATCGCTCTCCCGCCCAGCGCGCTTTCGTTCCGGCGCTCCCGAAACGATGTGGTGGGAAGCAGACCAGGGTCACCTGACGGAACCTTCGCTTGAGTCGAGTCAGGGCCATGGCGTGTTTCGCGTCGACTTGCCCCGCAACCACCAGCAGCGCCGCCTCGGCGGAGGAGGTCGATTCCAGCTCGGTCAAGCGAAGCAGCAGAGCGTCTGCTTCCTCTGGTCCTCGCTGGGCCCCGATCTCGGCGAGCAGGTCCAAGCACCGGCTCCAGTGATCGGACCCCCGGCTCGCAGCGATCCCAACGTTGTGTGCCCCGGCCAGCCGGTACGAGTAACCAGACCGGTGATATAGGTCCACGAGGGACGCCGCCGACTCGACGCTGCGCTCGAACGAGGACGCCGCGCCGAAACCCTCGTGACCTTGCGAGCGATCGTCCAGGATGATCGTGGCTCGGGTGTGCCACGGCGTCTCCTCCTGCCGGATCATGTACCGGCCCCTCTTTGCGGTGGACGGCCAGTGGATCTTTCTCAGGTCGTCACCCTCGACGTATTCGCGCATCGTGTAGAAGTCCTCGCCGCGTGCGCCGGTCGGCTGTTTCATGGACGAGGTGGCGAGGCTCTGCCGTTCGCCGAGGTCCCGCGGCATGGTGAGTTGTTCCACACGCGGATGCACCAGGAAGCTCGAGATCGGGGAAGCAGTGGATCGGATGCGCGCAAGCGAGAAAGGGTCCACGATCGAGATGCTTAACGGGCCCACGGAGTATCTGCCTCGACGGGTTGCTCGTAGCGAAAGAGACGTGGTCCGGTGGCCCTGATCCTCGATCCCGAAGAGTGCGAAGCGCGCCCCCCCGCTCAGCCCTGCCGGTAGACGGTCCTCGAGCAGCAGAAGCGGAGCGGCCCCGTGACCCTTGTTCACGATATCAATCGTGAGCGTCACGGTCTGCTCGGGACGAGCGCGCTGGGGGGCGATCGTCCGTGACACCTCGAGATCGTGGCGTCCCAGCCGGACCACCGCCACCGCGAGACCCAGCAAGACCACCAGCGCGAGGCCGAGTTGTTGTAGGGCCGTGGATCCGAAGCCAAGTCCCAGGACGACCAATACGACACCTGTAGTAGCTACGAGCCAGCCGCGCGGAGTGGGCACTACGGCGATCCCTTCGCTAGGCCTGTTCGCGCTCGGGGATCGGCACGCGTCCGAGGAGGCCCTCGAGCACGTCATCGATGCTCGATCCCCGCATCTGGGCCTCCGGCGAGAGGACCAGGCGATGGGCCAGGACCGGAAGAGCAAGATCTTTGATGTCATCGGGAACGACGTAATCGCGCGCCCTGCTGGCTGCGAGGGCTCGCGCCGCGCGCAATAGATAGAGAGAGGCCCGGGGGCTCGCTCCCAGATAGATGTCCGAATGTTCGCGGGTGGCCTCAGTGAGGTCGACGATGTACCGCTTCAGGGTGGGGGCCACGTACACCTCGCGCGCCGCCTCGACCAGAGCTACGACTTCCGTCTCATCCGTCACCGCCTGCAATTCGTCGAGAGGTGATTCACCGCCGTGCGTCTCGAGGATCTGCAATTCCGAAGACCGGCTCGGGTATCCGACCGACAATCGCATCATGAATCGATCGAGCTGCGACTCGGGCAAGGGATAGGTGCCCTCGTGCTCGAGTGGGTTCTGAGTCGCTATGACCATGAACGGCTGCCCCAGGAGATGCGTCGTGCCGTCGACCGTGACTTGCCTCTCCTCCATGCATTCCAACAGAGCGGACTGCGTCTTAGGCGAGGCGCGGTTGATCTCGTCGGCCAGCGCGATGTTCGCGAACACGGCCCCCGGCTTGAACTCGAACTTATCGGTGCTCCGGTCCCACACACTGACTCCGGTCACGTCGGAGGGGAGCAGGTCGGGCGTGAACTGGATCCGCGCCCACGTGCTGCCAAGGGAGCGGGCGAGCGACTTAGCCAGCATCGTCTTGCCGACGCCCGGGACATCCTCGAGCAGGACGTGACCCTCAGCGAGGAGGGTGACCAGAGTCAGGCGGATAACTTCGCCTTTGCCCTGGATCGTGCGCTCGACGTTCGACGCGATGGATTCGAATGATTTTTGAAAGGCGGAGAAGTCCCTACCGCCGGGATCGCTCATCAGGTTTCTCCTCGGTGAGCCACAGGGTCCACAGGTTACAACCTGGGCGTACTTTCTTGACTTCGTGGATCCCGTATAGGTTCGGCCTGCTGGCTGCACAGACGAAGTTGGATGGAGGAGGAGAGATGGCCGGTTGGGGAGACGACCCGGAGCTCGAACGGCTCCGCGGGCTGATCGAGGAGGGCTGGGAGGTCACCGGCATCGTCGAGGACGGGAGCGCGCCCGGCGGGCCCCTGGACACGGTCACGATCGCGAAGGACGGAGCCACCCAGGAGATCAGCTCCGACCATCTCGCCTTCCACCGCTACGTCGAATACCTCCGCGAACAAGAGGCCTAACTCACCCCCTGCCACCGGGTGCCGCTCGGCCGAAGCCGCCGCACCTCCGGGGACTCCACACCGTTTCTTAGTCGCCCCTCAGGCACGGCGCCTCACTTCGGCTACTGCACGGCGCCCCGGCACGGTGACCCCGTGCACTCTGTTCCGAGGAGGACGGTTCGCCCGGAGGGAGGCTCAAGAACGGTTTGCCTCCCGGAGTGGCGGGACGGCCTCCTCGGGCCTCCCGGAGTGGGCGGGACGGCCTCCTCGGGTTCTCCGGGGCTCGGGCCCGGACAAGGGGTGCAAGCGAGGGTTAGCGGGTGCTTGCGGTAGTTAGCAGACGTGCTACGGTCGTCTGAATAGAAAAGAGCGCCGGACCCGGCGGGAGCCGGGTCTTTTTGTTGGGCGCCGGCGGCTTGGACGCGCCGGGCCCATAGGCCGCCGCAATGGTGGCCGCCCCTCCCGACCGGGAGGGCGCCGAGGGCGCAGATCAAACAGGACGAAGGAGGCTCTACTTGCATAGGGATTCTTGGTCGCGTGCGGCCCGCGTAGCGGCGGGGCTAGCGGCGGCGACGGTGGTGATCGGGGCAGCGCCGGCATATGCACAGACGGAGACTCTGCCCGCGACGACGGAGCGGACGCCGGTGATCGATCGCGCGCCGGCACGCGTTGGTTTCGACAGGGACGCCGTCATCCGGGGGCATCTTAAGAACGGCGCGCCCGGGGACACGCTTGCCCTTCAGCGTCGCGATCCGAATAGGGCGTGGCGGGTCGTGGCCCGCAAGCGCGTCGATCGCGACAACAAGATCACATTCCGCGTCCAGGACAGGAGACGGACCGCGGGTTACCGGCTCGTGTACCGCGACGAGGTCGAGGAGACCTCCACCGCCAGCGATGGGGTGCGGATCCGCGTGCGGCCTCGCCTTCGCGCCCGAGTGGCGCCACGTCACGTGATGAGCGGGGCGAGCGTCACCGTGCGAGGGAGCCTGTATCCCAGTGTGACCGGTCGACGCGTCGTGATCCAGAAGCGGATGCGCGGTCGGTGGCGTTCGGTGGCGAACCCTTACGCGGGCGACGGCACCTTCAGTGCTCGCATCGGCACCAGGGGTGAGGGCCGAAAGGGCATCCGCGTCAGGTTCGGAGGCGACCGGCTCAACACACGCCGCGCTTCGGTGCGCAAGATGCGTGTCTACGGACCCTCCGAGGCGACCTGGTACGGGCCGGGCTTCTACGGGAACCGGACCGCCTGCGGGCGACGCCTCACACGCGACACGAGGGGCGTGGCTCACCGGCGACTCCCCTGCGGGACCCTGGTGAATATCCTGTATCGGGGTCGCACGATCGCGGTGCCCGTGATCGACAGGGGCCCGTACAGTTCGGCGAACTGGGACCTCACATCCCGCACGGCCAGGCGACTCAACTTCTCGGGTCGAGGGACGATCGGCGTCGATCCCTAGAGCGGACTGAGATGCGATCCAGAAGCCCGTCCCTCGCGACGGGCTTTGTCGCGTCCACGCCCCGATCCCCGGAACGGCGAACATCGTTCGGGGCGTGAATATACTTTGGGCACCTTGGGAAGAGCACTCGTTCTCAATGCGTCTTATCAACCGCTGTGCGTAGTGCCGGTGCGGCGGGCACTGGTGCTTGCCCTGAAAGGGAAGGCGGACGTCCTCCATACGAACGGCCAGGTGTTCCGTTCGGAGGCCCTCGAGATACGAGCCCCGAGCGTCGTGCGCCTCAACTACTACGTGAAGGTCCCCTATAGGGCGAGAGCCTCGCTCTCGCGGCGGGCCGTGCTCGTCCGGGACAACTTCGAGTGCCAGTACTGCGGCCGCACCGCCGAGAACGTCGACCACGTGATCCCTCGCAGCAGGGGAGGGGGCCATTCCTGGGACAACGTCGTCGCCGCGTGCAGGCCCTGCAACTCCCGCAAGGAGAATCGCCTCGCCGCCGATATCGGCATGCACCTGAGGCGCCTGCCCCGCCAGCCGCACGAGAGCGTGTGGATCGTCGTCGCCGTCGAGCGCGTCGACCCCTTGTGGGAGCAGTACCTGAAGCTGCCCCGAGCCCTCAGACCCGCCTGACCCTTCGGGCCCCGACTCGGGCTCCGAGGTGCCTGCGGGGCCGGCTCCTAAGCCCCGACTCACTGCCGTGTTTCCGCCTCCGGGAGCCGCCGTACCTGCGGGACTCCAAACCGTTCTGAGTCGCCCTCCGGCACGACGTCTCCCTCCGGCTGGGCCGCCCGCTTGCCGGACAGCGCCGCCCGCGGGGATCGGAGCCCGCTAAGCCCCGACTCACTGCCGTGTCTCCGCCCCCGGGGCTCCGTACCTGCGGGACTCCACACCGTTTTTTAGTCGCCCTCCGACACGTCGTCTCCCTCCGGCCGGCTCCCAAGGGTCCTGGAATCGGCCGTAGGCCGCGGAAGGACCGAACCGCCGGAGGCCCGGTGGGTTTCTATCGGGGGTCGGCCGAGGAGGTCGGGTCGCCCGGAGGGAGGCTCAGAAGGTTTTGGCCTCCCGGAGGGTGGCCCGGCCCCCGCAGGCTCCCGGGCCGCGCAAGAAACTTCCGATCGGATGCTGGGTCTCCCGGTTGTGGCGGGTTTGGGGGGATTAGGGCTGGTTTAGGCCGGTCGTAGGCAGTCACATGCGTACACAAGCATTCACAGGTTCAACACGCGCAACCTAATTACATAAGTGTAATTGCTCTCCCAACGTTGACTCGGGGTCCGCAGGGGTCTAGCTTTGCGCCCTAGTGGAGCAAAGTGGAGGGAAAGGGAGTAGGAGGGAGAAGTTCCTCGCGCTTCCGCCCCGCCTCCGAGCTCTTGAGCCGGGGACAAGAGAGGAACCAGTTGTCGTTCACCGGGGAGTTCCGCCACTCGATCGACGCCAAGGGGCGCCTGATCGTGCCATCGCGGCTGCGGGACGAGCTGGAAGACGACCGGATCGTCCTCGCGATGTGGCCCGACGGGTGCGTTGCGATGTGGTCCGGAGCCGGGTGGAGGGGTCTCGAGCAGCGCCTCCTCCAGCAGGGGAGGAGCGATCGCCCCTCCCGGCAGGTGGTCCGGGCGATCGCAGCGAGCGCTCACCAGGACCAGGTGGATCGGCAGGGACGGATCAACGTCCCGCAGGCCCTCCGGGATCACGCCGGGATCGGTCGCGATGTGGTGGTGGTGGGCGCTCTGGACCACGGCGAGATCTGGAGCCCCGAGAAGTGGGAGCAGGAGCAATCCGCAGTCAGTGAAGGCCGCCTGGACGAACTCGTCCAGGGGCTGGACTTCTAGGAAGAGGGAGATCGATGAACAGGATCACGCAGGCGCTGCCCAAGCACGGTCTGGCGCGCGAGCTGTCCCAGAGCATCGTCCTTCTGGCGCTCACCGGCTCCTCTGTCGGCGGCGTCCTTGGGATGGTGTCCATCGCGACCAGGGCCCTGGGGAGATAGCGATGACCTCCGGCCCGGAGCCCGAGGCGTTCTCGTGGAACATGAGCCCGTCCTCCCCGATCGAGTCGTGGAACTCTTGGTCCCAGCGCTCCACCGCGGGGGCCTCTTCCTCGACGCGACTCTCGGACGCGCCGGTCACGCTCGTCTCATCCTCGATGCCGCCCCCGCCGCGCAGCTCGTCGGTATCGACCGAGACCCGGCGTCCCTGGAGGAGAGTCGGACCCACCTCGCCCCGTACGAGGGGCGAGTCAGGCTCGTTCGTGACGGTTTCGAAAACCTCCCGGCCATATTGGAACGACTCGGGGATGCGTCGTTACGCGGAGTCCTATTCGACCTTGGTGTTTCCTCACCCCAATTGGATGAAGCGAGTCGTGGCTTTGGATACCGAAGCGAAGGACCCCTCGACATGCGAATGGACCCCTCACAATCCCTCACCGCGAACGCCGTCGTGAACAACTACGGCGAGCGCGACCTCGAACGGGTGATCAGCCGGTACGGCGAAGAACGCTTCGCGCGCCGGATCTCACGCGCCCTCGTGGCTGCTCGCCCGGTCGATTCGACGACGGAGCTCGCAGACATCGTGAAGAACGCGATCCCCGCGGCCACCCGTCGTACCGGAGGACACCCGGCTCGCCGCACCTTTCAAGCTCTTCGGATCGAGGTCAATGACGAGCTCGGAGCACTCGAACGCGCCCTCCCCGCCGCCATCCATGCACTCGAACCCAGCGGCCGCGCCGTTGTTATCTCGTACCACTCGCTGGAGGACCGTATCGCCAAACGGACCTTCGCAGAGGCGGCCAAGGGCTGTGTCTGCCCTCCCGACTTCCCCATCTGCACATGCGGCGCACAAGCTGTCGTTCGCGTTTTGACTCGCCGACCCCTGGTTCCTGCGGCGGATGAGGCGGAGCGGAATCCCCGAGCCCGATCCGCCAAGCTCCGCGCTGTCGAGAGGCTCGCCGAACCCGTCGATGGTGATGCTGCATGAGCGCGCGACCGGAGCGGCTTCAGCCCCCCCGACGCGCACAACGTCCGGCTCTCGAGGTCGTCCGACGGAAGTCTCGCCATCTGATCAAGCGCCGCGCGCAACGACGGTTCGCTCCCCTTGCGATAGCGGTGACCATCTGCGTGGCGGCCGTTGTCTTCGGTGTCCTGCTCGAGCAAGTCATCCTTGCCCAATCGGCCTTCAAGCTTGAAAGAGTGCGCGAGTCGACGGCGCGAGAGCAGGCTCGCCACGAAGAGCTCCTCCTGGAATCCGCCCGCCTGGAAAGCCCCGCCCGGATCGAGCGTTACGCACGCATCGATCTCGGCATGGTGGACCCATCTTCAGTCGAATACATCGTTGCCGACGTGATCCGGCCCCCCAGCCAGCTGGCGAGCTCGTCGCGGTCCCGACCCCT